>NZ_OY775937.1:352500-705000 GCF_963675255.1 uncultured Desulfobacter sp. | reverse complement strand
GTGCCGATACACGGTTAGACCGGCATGATGGAAAGTTTAAATGCTTTCCCGGGTGATTGTTGCAGAATAGACACATAAGGGGGAACCTTAACGGGTTCCCCTTTATTTTATTGATCCCACAGTTTTATGCATTTGACAAACCCTTTGGCCGCCTGTTAAATTGCCGGCATGGAAGATAAAACAAGAATAGATAAACCCTTCCGGAGTCTGATTTCCGTACCCGGACACAAAGGGAAAATGCATGCTAAGGTAGTGGCTTCCAAAGTTGACGTTATCATGCTGGACTTAGAAGACAGTGTGCCGGCAGATCAAAAAGAGGCGGCCCGTAAAACGGTTATTGATTCGCTTCTGTCTTTGGATTTTAACGTAAAACGCGTAGCTCTTCGCATAAATAGCCTGGACACCCCTTTTGCCTACAAAGATTTGATTCATGTGACAGAAGCGGCTTGCGATCATATCGATACCATTGTGGTGCCCAAGGTGAACCATGAGGGGGACATCCATTTTGTGAGCCGGTTGCTGGACGGGGTTGAAATGGCATCGGGGCAAAAAAGGAAGATTCATATCCAGGCCTGTATTGAGACCGCCCAAGGACTTTCCCGGATTAAAGAAATTGCCCAGGCCGATTCCAGACTCTCGTCTATATCCTTTGGCATTGCCGATTACCAGGCCAGTATTGGTGCCGGGCTGATCTCTTTGTCCGGCCACGGAGAAAATGAGGAACAGGTTTACCCCGGCCATCGGTGGCATTTTCAGATCAGTCGCATTGTCATGGCTGCCAAGGCCAATGGACTTGTGGCCCTGGATGCCCCCTATGGAAACTTTAAGGATGACGATGGTCTGAAAAAATCAGCAGGCCTGGCCAAGGCACTCGGATGTGACGGCAAATGGGTAATCCATCCCGACCAGATCGACACGGTTAACCAGGTGTTTACCCCTTCAACGGAAGAGATTCAACGGGCCAGACAGATTTTGGAAGCGTCAGATGACCGGTCCCGGGGCGCCGTGGCTGTGGATGGCCGCATGGTGGACCTTGCCACCATCCGCATAGCCCGCAGGGTTTGGAATCAGGCTGTTTTCCTCGGCCGGGATTAACCTTCATTTATAAGTAACCGGTAGAATTCTTTACACCAATATCTTCGATGCTCTTGGTGTAAAAATATCATGTAAAATTGAGGTTTGGCATTTGGTTTAAGCGCTTTGTACAAGGCTTTTCGGGTTTGGCAACTTCGTTTATACCAGGGGCCTTGGCAATGTAACCCTCCAGGCTGTCCTTGTCTTTTCCGCCAAGTATGATGATCAAGGTTTCACCCCAATTGGCGTAGTAAATTCGACGGGACTGTTCGAGTCAGTCAAAGAGTTTATTCACTGCAGCCGCAACCTTTGCCTCATCTGCCGGGTGGGGGATGGTGATCTGGTCGCCATTGGGATTTTGGGCATTGTAGGCAACAGCCACTTTCCTGGCATTGGGATTGCCGGCCCAGTTCCTTCTGGCCACCCCGCCCATGACATCCCAGAGCATGGCGGATTTGATGATTGAATCCACGCGTTCGCTGCCGTCCAGCACCAGGCCGAACCCGCCGTTAATGGCCTTGCCGATGCCGGTGCCCCCGCCGTTGTGCAGTGCCACCATGCTCATGCCCCTTGCTGCATTGCCGGCAAAGCAATGGGTGGCCATGTCGGCGCATACATTGGAACCGTCATAGATGTTTGCGGTTTCCCTGAACGGGGAATCCGTGCCGCCGGGGTCATGGTGGTCCCGGCCCAGCATGATGGGGGCGGACACCTCACCGGTTCTGACCATTTCATTGAATTTCAGGGCAATGGATACCCTGCCTGCTGCATCCTGGTATAAAATTCGGGCCTGGGAGCCCACCACCAGTCTGTTCTGTTTAGCATCCCTGATCCACACGTAATTATCCCGGTCATAGGACCGGCGATCCGGATCAATGCAGGACATGGCCGCGGCATCGGTTTTATCCAGATCTTCAGGTTTGCCGGAAAGGCATACCCAGCGAAAGGGGCCGTATCCGTAATCGAAAATCGGGCCCATAATATCTTCAAAATAGGACGGATAAACAAATCCGTCCTTGGCATCCACACCGTTTTTGGAGACTTGGGTGACACCGGCATCAAACACCGCTTTTAAAAAGGCATTGCCATAGTCAAAAAAATAGGTGCCTTTAGCGCAAAGTTTTTGGATCAGTTCATAATGCAGTTTAAGGCTCTCATCCACCAGACGTTTGAACCGCGCCCTGTCTTTGGTCAAAAGTTGGGTGCGTTCCTTGAACGTCAGGCTGACCGGACAGTACCCGCCGTCATACACCACATGGCATGAGGTCTGATCGGACAAAAGATCCACGTTCAAATCTTTTTTGATCAAAAAATCAAGCAGGTCCACGATGTTGCCGTGGTATGCAATGGAGGTGTTTTCTTTTGCTTTTACAGCGGCCTTAGCAGCCTGGTAAACTTTTTCCAGGTCATTGAAAACCACATCTACCCAACCCTGCTCATGCCGGGTTAACACCCTTGAGTCATCCACCTCTGCGATGATGGAGGCCGCCCCTGCAATTTTAGCCGCCTTGGGCTGGGCGCCGCTCATGCCGCCAAGGCCGGATGAAACAAAGAGCAGTCCTGCCAGATCCCCGTTCACCGGGACCCCGCACATCTGCCGTCCGGCGTTGAGAAGTGTGTTGTAGGTGCCGTGAACAATTCCCTGGGGGCCGATGTACATCCAGCCGCCGGCGGTCATCTGGCCGTATGATGAGACCCCCATCTGTACGGCAATCTCCCAGTCCCCGGGGTTGTCGTAAAGCCCTACCAGAAGCCCGTTGGTGATGATTACTCTGGGGTTGTCCGGTGCCGAGGCAAAGAGCCCCAGCGGGTGCCCGGACTGCATCACCAGGGTTTGGTGGTCGGTGAGTACTTCCAGGTATCGTTTGATCAGTTGATATTGCATCCAGTTCTGGCACACAGCCCCGGTTTCCCCGTAGGTCACCAGTTCGTAAGGGTACAGGGCCACATCAAAATCAAGATTGTTGTCAATCATCACCTGGACTGCTTTGCCGGCCACGCACTTTCCCTTGTATTCATGAATGGGCTTTGCCTTGATATGCCCCTGGGGACGAAAGCGGTAGCCATAAATCCGGCCCCGGGTCCGAAGTTCTTCTAAAAATTCAGGAATAAGCGCATCATGAAGATTTTCCGGAATATAGCGCAGGGCATTTTTTAGGGCCACAGCGGTCTGTGGCCGGGTCAGGCGAAACCCTCTGTCAGGCGCCCTGCGTAAGCTTGGAATAAATTGTTGTTCGGGCGGCAGTGTATCGGGTAAGCAGATGGTCATGATCGGGACAGGTGGAGTGCTCATCGCTTTTCTCCTTCGTGCTGTCCGGCAGGGATTGATGCCTGCCGATGGGGTCAATTGACTTGTATGTACAAAATTTATCGCCTGGGAAAACACATGTCAATGCTTATCATGACTCATATTTTTTTAATTTTTACATGTTCCGTTCAATAATCTTTTTGACAATGCATTGACGTTCATGACAGTAAAAGGGGATAAAATTTTTGATCCCGGCTGGCCCTGGAAGTTGTTAACGGTTTTTTTTGCCCGCGTCATTTTGTTTATAATAATAAGGATAAGTGCCATGAACACGCCCCATCAACTGACGGTATTTGATTTTTTCCACAGAAACGCCCTGATGAACGGCTCCGGGTGCGCCCTATATTATAATGGTGAAACCCACAGCCATTCAGAGCTGTTTGACGATGCCTGCCGGCTGACCAGCGGCATGGCGGCACTCAATCTGCCTGCCGGCACCCGTGTGGCCGTGGTCGCCAAAAACCACCCGGCATTTTTCCACCTGTTTGCCGCCGGCTCTGCATTAAACCTGTGCCTTGTGCTCATTAACCGGCGCCTGGGCGAAGATGAATTGGCCCATGCCCTTGATGACACCGCGCCACAGGTGGTCATTTATGATAATGAAATGAAAGATAAAGTCGGTCCCCTGATTCAGGACAGAACCGGCATTGTTCACAGCTTCAACCTGGCGGAGAATTTTTCTTCCCTCTATGCGCCTGAATCCCCGGGTGCCATTGAACTGGCTGCCGATTCAGACCCGGATCTTGCATATATCATCATCCACACCGCAGCAGTTCAGGGTAAACCAAGGGGGGCGGTGCTCAGCCAGGCAAACCTTATCCTGGCCAACCTTCAGCTCATGCATGCCTATGGTCTGGACAAAACTAAAGCATATTTAAATATTTTACCCCTGTTTCACATCATGGGGGTGAATATCGGGCTTGCCACGCTCATGGCCGGCGGAAAAAATGTAATTGTGGACCAATTTTCTCCCCAATCCAGTCTCGATCTGATCCGGGAACAGAATGTGTCGATCTTCGGCTCCTTCCCGCCGATTCTGGGCCGCATCCTGGAATGCATCCAGTCCCAGGATACGCCGCCGGATCTGTCCAGCCTTGAAATTGTTGCAGGCCTTGAAAACCCGGAAACCGCAGAACAGTGGCAAGCCTCTACAGGATCAAAATTCTGGATCATGTACGGACAGACTGAAACCTCGGGCCTTATTACGTTTTCTCCTATTTTTGAGGCGCCCGGATCAGCGGGCAGGGTATCGCCCCTGGCCAGAATGATCGTTGCCGATGATCTGGATAATGCCCTTCCGGCAGGCAGCACCGGAGAACTTCTTGTCAAAGGCCCCCTGGTGTTCAAGGGGTACTGGAACGCCGACGAGCTTAATGCCTTTACATTCAGAAACGGCTGGCACCATACCGGTGATATGGGGCAGCTCGATGAAAACGGGTACCTTTATTTCAAAGGCCGCAAGCCCGAAAAGGAATTGATCAAACCCGGTGGCGAGAACGTGTTTCCCGCAGAGGTGGAAAATGCCCTTGTCAGCCATGACGCCGTGGACAAGGCTTGTGTCTTCGGTGTACCGGATGCGGAATTTGGTGAAGCCATCAAGGCCGTGTGTTCCCTGAATGTTGGGTACACCGTTGAAGAAAAAGAGTTGATCGCGTATACCGGCACCCTGATTGCCGGTTTCAAGAAACCAAAATTCATTGTGTTTGTTGATCAGTTGCCCTTGACTGCGGCAAGGGACATCGACCGTTTTGCAATTAAAGAAAAATATACCCACGGGCAATAAACATTATATACTGCAAATCCGGCACAGACCTTTGGCCAAAGACTGTGCCGTATATTTTTTAAAACCATTCAGATTTCCATATGTTTTTAATTCTCCCTTCCCTATTGTTTAATAATGATTACTTCTTTATTGACGAACATGAAAGTTATCTGTATAAAACTTATTCGCAATAACGCTAAAAAGCAAAATAAGAGATTGTGAATTATATAAGGAGTCCTTTAATGACCGTTATCAACTTAAGGCAAATGAAAAGAAATCAAACCGGGGTCATAACTTCGGTAAAAGCGCAAGGCGAAATGGGCCGCCGTATAAGGGACATGGGAATTGTACCCGGAAAGGAGATCACCATCCAGGGCCGGGCGCCGCTTTATGACCCGGTGGCATTGCGGATTATGGGATTCACGTTGAGCTTAAGAAATAATGAAGCCGATTATATTCAGGTGGAGGTGGAATAAGATGAGTATCGCCATTGCCCTTGCAGGGAATCCAAACGCTGGGAAAACAACCCTTTTCAACGAATTGACTGGTGCCCGCCAGCAGGTGGGTAACTACCCCGGGGTCACGGTTGAAAAAAAACAGGGCACCTGCGTTTCCGAGGCTGGCACCTTTGAAATTATAGACCTTCCCGGCACCTATTCCCTGACTGCCTATTCCCTGGAAGAGGTGGTGGCAAGAGACTATCTGGTTAATGAAAAACCTGCCATGGTCGTTAATATTGTGGATGCCTCAAACCTGGAACGGAACCTTTACCTGTCCGTGCAGTTCATGGAAATGGGCATTCCGGTCTGCCTGGTCTTGAACATGATGGATGTGGCTCAAAAAAGAGGCATAGATATTGATGTTGACAGGCTGTCCGAGCTTTTGGGTATTCCTGTGGTGCCCATGGTGGCAAGGACAGGTAAAGGCAAAAAAGAGCTGCTGGCGCAGGTCGCAAAGGGGATTGACAAACCTGCCTCGCCCTTGTTTATCTCCTATGGCCAAGACATCGACAAAGCCCTGGATCAAATGGAAAAGATTATAGAGGAAAACCGGTTTTTAACAGATATCTATCCGGCCCGCTGGGTGGGCCTTAAATATCTTGAAAACGACACTCAGATCCTTGATCTTGGCGCCACCCGGGATAAGGAAACTGCCGGTAAACTCATCGACATTGGGGAAAAACTCAATCGCCATATGTCTGCTACCCTTGACACCCATCCCGAAGGCATGATTGCCGATCAACGGTACGGATTTATCAACTCCGTACTCAAACAGAATGTGATTCGGTTCGCTCACGACCGCAATCGGCTTCAGCGTTCGGACCAGATTGATAAAGTGCTGACAAACCGCTTTTTAGGGCCTTTGATCATGGTTGGAGTCCTGGCAGCCTTGTATCAGTTTACCTTTACCTACAGTGCGTTGCCGGTTGAATGGGTCGAAGGGCTTTTCGGCTGGATCAGCGGTTTAACGGATGCGGCCCTGCCCGACGGTCTTCTCAAATCCATGATCGTCTCTGGAATCATTGATGGTGTGGGCGGTGTTATGGGGTTTGTGCCGCTGATTATGTTTATGTTTCTAGGTATTTCATTTATTGAGGATTCAGGATATCTGGCCAGGATGGCCTTTATGCTGGACCGGGTCTTTCGGATATTTGGGCTTCACGGCAGTTCGGTCATGGCATTTATCATTTCCGGTGGCATTGCCGGCGGATGTGCTGTGCCCGGCGTTATGGCGGCCAGGACCCTGAAATCCCCCCGGGAACGGCTGGCCACACTTTTAACCGTGCCGTTTATGAACTGTGGTGCCAAACTGCCGGTGTATGCCCTTTTGGTCGCAGCCTTTTTTTCCGGGAAACAGACCACGATCATGCTGATTCTTACCCTGATTTCCTGGGTCGGCGCCCTTCTGGTGGCAAAACTGTTGAGAAGCACAGTGATCCGGGGTGAAGCCACCCCTTTTGTCATGGAACTACCCCCCTATCGTTTGCCCACGCTTAAGGGGCTTTGGATCCACACGTGGGAAAGGACCTGGCAATATATGAAAAAAGCCGGGACTGTAATCCTGGGTATTTCCATTCTCATCTGGGCCTTGATGACTTTTCCCGGGCTGGATGACAAAACCACGGCACAATTTGAATCCCGGCGTATAGCTATTACGGATTCAGTCCAGGCAGACGTTTTAAAAGAAATTGAAACCGCAGATAAAAACGCTGAGTTGTCCCCTGAGGCCCGGAAGGTAAAGGATGCCCTGGCCGGTATTGATGGTCGGGAAGCTTCGACCAGGTTGGAAAGCTCTTTTGCCGGCAGAATCGGCAAAACCCTTGAAAAAGTTTCTTACCTGGCCGGATTTGACTGGCGGACCAATATCGCCCTGGTGGGTGGTTTTGCAGCCAAGGAAGTGGTGGTTTCTACTCTTGGCACAGCCTACTCTCTTGGGGATGTAGATTCTGAAAGTTCGGTTTCTTTAGCTGACAGGCTTGCCCAAGCCCCTGGATGGGGACCTGTAACCGCTTTTGCCCTGATGATTTTTACGATTTTTTACGCCCCCTGCTTTGTAACCGTTGTCTGCATTGCCCGGGAAACCGGGTCATGGAAATGGGCGGCATTTTCCGTGGGGTTTAACACTGCCCTGGCTTTTGCGCTGTCGGTATTGACCTATCAGGTCGGCTCCCTGCTCGTCAATTAAAGTAAAAAAAGGAGAAACTATGGGAAACGTTTTGGTTGGACTGATTGTAGCAGCGGCACTGTTTTACTGCATAAAAAGAGTGGTCAATGCCTTTAAAGGCAAGTCCTCGTGCGGTTGCGTATGTGACGACTGTACGCCCGACGCGCAGAAGAACTGCTGCAGCCAAAAAGACGATTCGGATGCGGACCGGTTGGACATAAAATAGACGGAAGCAAAAAATGGATACCGAAAATGCTTTTACTGCAAAAATATACGATCCAATCCTCTATTTTGCCCTGAAAAACATCCGGCAGGATATAATCCGGTTGATCCCGAACCGCAACGCACGCATTCTGGATTTATGCTGCGGCACCGGTGATCAGTTGAAGAAATTATCAGATGCAGGGTTCAATCATTTAACCGGTGTGGATTTATCCACAGAAATGCTTAAGGTCGCCCGGAAAGGCAATAAGATTGCAAATCTGCTGGAAAGCGATGTGCAGCACACAGGACTGCCTGGTGCAAGCTTTGACATCATTATTATTTCATTTGCAGTTCATGAAAAACCTGCCCGGATGCAAAAGAATATGCTGGCGCAGGCAAAGCGCCTGCTGGCACCTGAGGGGCAGATCCTTTTAGTGGATTTTTCTTTGGATGATCAGGCTAAGATGATCAGTAAAATCGCTGCCACCATGATTGAAAGCCTGGCCGGAAAAGAGCACTATCGCAATTTTAAAGCCTATGTAAACAAAGGCGGTATGTGTCCTGTTATTCAAAGCTCTTTTAAAATCGAGCAACAAATCCGGCATGCGCGGGGTGTCGTCAGCATTTGGATAGTGACGGCAAAAGAACGGTAGTGTCCACACAGTGTTAAAGATTGAACGAAAAGTCACCCATCTGCGGCGTTGCATCAAAATTTGTAATCCTCACATACATGAGTATGCTCCGGTTGAAAATTTTTCTGCGCCTTGCATCTGGGCAATTTTTCGTCCAATTACGGGTTTCTGTTCAGGCTCTATTTATAATCGTAAAAACCCTTGCCGGTCTTACGCCCCAGCCAGCCGGCTTCCACATATCTTCTCAACAGCGGGCAGGGTCTGTATTTAGAGTCCTTGAATCCGTCATACAGGGTCTCCATGATGGCAAGGCAGGTATCCAGGCCAATGAGGTCGGCAAGTGTCAAAGGCCCCATGGGATGGGCCATACCAAGTTTCATGACCGTATCAATGTCCTCTTTGGTGCCGACGCTCTGGTAGAGACAGAAAACCGCCTCATTGATCATGGGCATCAGAATCCGGTTGGCAATGAACCCGGGATAATCATCAGCTTCAGCCGGGACCTTGCCAAATTTTTCGGACAGATTCCAGGTCAATTTAAACGTCTCTTCGGAAGTGGCAATCCCCTTGATGACCTCCACAAGTTTCATCATAGGCACGGGGTTCATGAAATGCATACCGATAACCTTGTCCGGCCGGGATGTCTGGGCTGCGATACTGCCGATGGGAATGGATGAGGTGTTGCTGGCCAGGATCACGTTCCCAGGGCAGATTTCATCCAGATCTCTGAAAATTTGAAATTTCAGGTCTTCACGTTCCACGGCCGCTTCCACCACGAAATCGGCTTTGGCCATATCTTTTAAATCCGTAGTGGTGGTGATTCTGGCAAGGATGGCATCCTTATCCGCCTGGGTTATTTTTTCTTTTTTTAATAGACGTTCCAGGGAGCCTGTAATTGTGGCAAGGCCTTTCTCGCAAAACGCTTCTTTAATATCACTCATGATCACATTCAGTCCTGCCGCAGCAGCCACTTGGGCAATGCCGTTGCCCATCTGACCGGAACCAACAACACCAAAGGTTTTAACTTCCATTGTACTATTCTCCTATACTTTCAGCTTGAAAAATTTGACCCGGCACACCATTGTACACCGGGTTTGAATTGTGTTTAAGTGTTTGTAAAAAAAGAACAGACACTACCGGTTTACAACTAGTGCCACGGCCTCTCCGCCACCTAAACACAGCGAAGCAAGGCCGGTTTTCAAATCTCTTTTGGCCATCTCATACAATAACGTGGTCAGAACCCGTGTACCGGAGGCACCGATGGGGTGGCCCAAAGCTACGGAACCGCCGTTCACGTTGACCTTTTCCGGGTCCAGTTCCAGGACCTTGTTAATGCCGGTGGATGTGCCGGCAAAGGCTTCGTTGATCTCAAATAGGTCCACATCATTAATACTGATCCCCTGTTTTTTCAATACCTTGGGGATGGCGTAAATGGGCGCCATGAGCACATATTTCATATCAATGCCATAGGAAGCCTGGGCACCGATTTCCGCCATAACTGTACATCCCAGTTCCTTTGCTTTTGATTCGCTCATCACCACCACAGCGCTTGCGCCATCGGAAATGATGGATGCATTGCCAGCCGTGCCTACGCCATTTTTTTTAAACGCAGGCTTCATTTTGGACAAAAATTCAAAATTTGTTTCCTGGGGGCATTCGTCCGTATCAAAAATTTTGGGGTCACCCTTTCGCTGGGGTATTGAAACAGGCATAATCTCATCTTTAAACCGCCCCTGGGCCACAGCCTTGTTGGCCCTTTCATAGGACTGGGCCGCAAACCGGTCCTGGTCCTCACGGGTCACGCCCCAACGCTCGGAGCAAAGCTCATTGGACATGCCCATGTGAAAATCATTGACAATATCCCACAGCCCGTCATGGACCATATGATCCTCAACCCGACCCGGTCCCATGCGATGCCCCCATCTGGCCTTTTCCATATAATAGGGTGCCATACTCATGGTCTCCATGCCGCCGGCCACCACAACATCAGCATCTCCACACTGGATGGCCTGGGCTGCCAGCATAACGGCTTTAAGCGATGACCCGCATACCTTGTTTACGGTAATGGCCTCCACTTCCCAGGGAAGGCCCGATTTGACCACAGCCTGTTTTCCCGGATTCTGCCCGTAGCCACAGGGCAGAACCATACCCATGATGCACTCATCCACCACGGCATCCTCAATATCAGCTCGTCGGATTGCTTCCCGGATTACAAGGCCTCCAAGTGTTGTCGCCCCGATGCCGCTTAATGAACCGCCAAAACTGCCTAATGGCGTCCGGGTGGCACTGACGATAACTGCTTTATTCATTCTATACTCCTTTATTTTTTTACCCTGTTTTTTTTAAGAGCCTGTTTAAAAATTAGGGGATCGAAGCGAAATCTCATGAGAATGAGAACCAATTTTCTCAAATTTTCTGTTAATAGCCGGACTATTGGCCGAAAATTTGAGGAGATTGGGGCCATTCTCATATGATTGCAGCCGATTCATCTATTTTTAAACAGACTCTAATAAATAAGACCCAAAATAAAATCCGTCTGGATGCAAATGTACTGGTCCAGCGTAAAATTTTTTTTGAGATACCAACGTCGAAAGGCCCACATATGCCCGAGTACTGAAATATTGTGTCCCACCAGACGACATGTTTTCTCATCCAGAGAGGGGAAATCATTTTTTCCGGACAACCGGGTCAGGGCCGTAACAAATGTATTGGAAATATCCAGTTCAGTTTCCAACACCCTTTTTTTCCATTTGTCCGGCAGAAACTGGGTAACTTGGTACATAAGCAGAATATGATCTGCCATTTTATCAGAGACAATAAAATACTGGCGAATGGCTGCTGCCAGTTGTGACTTTTCGCAGATCCCGCCGGACAGGGCATCTTCTACGGCATTCTGGACCTCTTCGTGGATGGCGCTGCACACCAGATACAAAAGATCTTCCTTGGAGCTGACATACTCATACAAAGAGCCAATGGAAAAGCCGGCAGCTTTGGCAATCATCCGTGTGGTGGTATTGTGGTAACCATGTTCGATGGACAGATTGACCGTAGCATCAATGATCTGCCGCCGCCGTTCACGGACTAGCTTCTCATTTTTTATTTGGGTGGGGACATCTGCACCGGATGCAGAGTGCGCCTTTTGCCGGGTCATGGTGCTCCTTGTGGATAATTTAATCGAGCGAGCGCTCAGTCTGTTTTTGCTCTATTATTGACAGATAGCCAGCCTTGTCAAGAAGTTTTCTTGTATAGGAATCGGCGTATATGAAACCAATCACACTGAAAACTGTGGGGTTACTGAAAAGGTGTACCCAAATATTAAAAGCCCCCGGGGTCGCAGCAATCGCGTCTCCGGGGGACAGGGTATGCGTCATTGGTGGATGAGCCTTAAATGCAGATATCAGGACTCAGCCGTAGTACCGGTACCGGGCTATGACGGAAAATTTTTTCAATGGTGCTGCCCAAGACAAATTTGACCGATCGGCTGTGGCCTAACGGGCCTAAAATCAGAGCGTCTGCCCTGAGATCCTTTGCGGCAGAAAGAATTTGTTCACAAGGATCTCCCGAATTAATGGTGATATCAATCCCTGTCATATCTTCAATGCCTGCCGTTTTTATTTGATCCTCAAGCCGGGTCTTTCGCCTTTGTTTGGCCTTGGGTAAAAATTGTTCTTCAGAAAAGGTATTTTCAGGGACGTAATGGGATTTAACCCATGCCAGTTCCTTGGTGCCGATACAATGGACCACATGAAGTTTTGCACCTGTTGTTTTTGCCATCCACCCCGCCCGTGCCAGAATGTGTTCGGTCCAGGGAGAAAAATCCACCGCAGCAATGATGTTTCGAAGTTCTCCGGGTTCCGGCAGTTCACTGCCTGAGTACATCCGCTTAAAAATATGTTTGTCTCTGACACTGAACAGCGCCTTTCTGCAATGGCGGAATACAAATTCCGCCGCACTGCCGAACATGAAGCTGGACAGATTGGAACGCCCTTTGTTGGCCATGACCACAAGGTCTGGATCGACCTCATCAATCATTTCAAGTATCTCTTCGGCAGGATATCCCATTTTGATTCGAATATCGATTTTGCCGTCGAATTCAGGGAACCGTGTCCGGATCAGTTCCTTGATTTGGGCAATTCTGTCTTCTTTAAGTTCGTCCAGGTACTCTTTGGTGTCCTCCCTGCAGGGGTACATCATTCCGGCCATATACACCGGATTGACTTCGCGCAAAGGGACAATAGAACAAATGGTAACCTTGATATCTGCCTGTCGGCCCAGCCCCAGAGCATAGTCCAGAGTCATGGGTGAGTAATCAGACAGGTCAATACAGGCCATAATGTGGTTGAATCGATTCATTGTCTGCTCCTGAATTTATCGGGAAGTATGCATTTTCTTTTGCCCATGCCTGAACGGATCTATGACTGAATATTCTATAATTCGATGATCGAGTATAATACATTCAATGGCCGTTAAGGTAAAAAAGTGTTTTAACTTCATGGGCAACTTTTTCTAAGATTGTAACACCTTCATCTATGGTTGTATAGGCAATGGAATGGATTTTCGGATTGCCGATTAAAAATCAAAACGAAATTATTAAACACTCCGCCTTTCGCGTCTATAATGTTGCCAAGTCCTGATGAATTAAATTAACATATTGTCTTAATCCAATTGAATATATAAGGGAAAAAGATATGACCGATTTTAACCCCCGCTACTTGGCGGATATGATGATTAAGGTTGCCTGGCAGGACCAGGGGCACCGTCATCAGGAAAATTATTTTGCCAAAAATTTTAATTTTTACCGGGATGTCTTTCCCGGGACCCTTTTGGAAACAGTGTGTGACGCCTTACATGATTTAAATACCTTCAAGGTTCATGTCGCTGAAGGCCAACTGGTACCGCCGTACTCAGAAAAAAAAGTTTTTTCTTTGCCCTTAAACCGGGTGGATATGGATGATAAACTCATCGTTGTTCCCAATCGATTTTATCCACGCCGGATTTTAAAAGGGGTGCCCGGCATCTTTAAAGGAAATTTTATTCCCTTCCGGGTGGCCGGAATAAATCATACCCACCTGACCGCGGATTTGAACCATCCTCTTAGTCTAAAAGAACTGGACTTGGAATTTTGCCTTTTAAATTCCCGGATACGCTCCAGGGAGCGTGGCGGGGCATGCACGGACTGGTTGGAAATGGCCCTTGACGGGCCGGGGATTCAGGCCGCCGCTTTTAACGGTTTTACCGATGCCCTGGATACTCTGACTTTTGAGCGCAAAGACCCTGGCCGGGATGCAGACTTCTATTCGGTCGAACGGCTGGTTGGCCACATTGATACCCAGGCTGGTGAAAATTTAGCCCGGATTTACAAAGATTTTCTCAACGATCATGATACTGTTTTGGATCTGATGGCAGGCTGGCAGTCACATCTGCCGGACGGGACCAGATTTTCAAAGGTGTCCGGCCTGGGTATGAACCCACATGAAATGGATGAAAACCCTTGCCTGACGAATTTTTTAGTCCATGATCTCAATGAAGCCCCTGTTCTACCCTATGAAAATGCTGCGTTCGACCATGTCGTCTGCTCTCTATCCGTGGAATACCTGATCCATCCTGTGGCTGTTTTTAAAGAAGTGGCCCGGGTGCTGAAACCCGGCGGCAGTTTCATTGTATCCTTTTCCAACCGGTGGTTCCCGGAAAAGAGCATTTCCCTCTGGGAAAATCTCCATGAGTTTGAACGGGTGGGTCTGGTGATGGCGTACTTTGCCGCATCCGGTTGTTTCAAAAATTTTGAAACCCTTTCGGTCCGGGGATATCCACGGCCTTTTGACGATCCACATATCAACAAGACCCGTATGTCTGATCCGATTTATGCCGTTGCCGGGACCGTGGTGTAAGTTGGTTGGAGTCGCCTGAAAATTTAGCAGAGGGGTTTATTTTATTTGGGGGGCAATGGATTGATGCTTTTGTTAAAATCATATAGTATAATTATCTTCAGGGCGTGTCCAAAGAACTGTAACCATAGCCTGGGGCAAAAGATTCCTCAACGTTGCAGACGTAATGAGGATTTCAGCTTCAAGGCATCAATGTTGCCGCAATTTTAAATAATTTTTATGTAACGTTGGGGTATAATACCGGAAGATAAAAAGGCAAGAGTATCTTTAAGTTAGGGTGCGTATATTACACTTGAGATGTTATCCGGCACCTTATCTGCACCAACCCTTCATGAAAGAAGTATATTTATTACAGGTAATACTTAAATGAGCGATAAACCCAGTTACGAAATGCTTGAGCAACAGATTAAAAAACTGGAGTGCTCCTTCCAAAGAGCCCACCGGGCAGAGTTGATTAACATAACGTTGTTTTATATTGTATCCGATCTTACCAACTGCGACTCCCTTGCAGACCTGTATGCCTCCATATATAAACGGGTATCGGGTCTTATGGATATTCCTAATTTTTTTATAGCCATTTATCACAAAGATCAAAAAGCCATACAGTACGTATTTCGCAGGGACGATCAGTCAGACGTGCCTCCTGAGTGGATATACAATTTTTCTGAAAAGCCTTCCTTGACCGGTGATGTCATTATAAACAAAACACCGTTACTGCTGGATGAACACCAACTTATGGACCTTGGAGCCAAGGGAAGGGTTCTGGGGCGACTGCCCAAAAACTGGCTGGGTATTCCGTTGATGGTCAAAAACGAGGTGATTGGCGTGATGGCGGTTAAAAGTTATACTAATTCCGTCAAATACAACGAAGAGCATGTGGAGCTGCTCAGTTTTGTTTCAGACACCATTGCCACGGCCATTAAAAAAAAACAGGCAGAGAATGAACTCAGCAAAGCTAAAAAACGCCTGGTCCGCACCCAGAAGTTAGAAGCCATCGCCACGTTGGCAGGCGGCATTGCCCATGATTTCAATAACACCCTTTCCGTCACGCTTGGTAATATCAATCTGGCCCAGATGGCCGCGGTAAACGGGACCATCAGAGGATACCTCGATGACGCAGAACAATCGGTTCTCCAGGCAAAAAATCTGGCTTCCAAATTTGTTGTTTTTTCAAGCAGCAGTACCGTGGGCATTAAGACCCACATTGATTTGACAGGATTTATTACAGTTACCCTTGACCAACTGAAACGAGAAAAAAATATTTTATCCAGTCTTGAAGTCTTTGAATTGCCTCCTGTCATCGAAGCTGACAGAGAAGCCCTTAATGAGGCGTTGAAAAACGTTGTTATCAACGCATCAGAAGCCATGGACAATAAGTATCCGGTAAAAATAACAGCCCGGCTTTATCCCAAAAGAAAAGGTATGATTGTCATATCAATCATAGACCAGGGCAGGGGAATCAAGGCGGATGATCTGGAAAAAATTTTTGATCCCTATTTTTCCACCAAACCTAAAGGGGGGTGTCGGGGAACCGGGCTCGGACTTTCCATTGCCTGGGCCATTGTGAAAAATCACCAGGGTAATATCCAGATTCGTTCCACCCTAGGCCAGGGCACTTGTGTGGATATCATTCTGCCCATTTTTCCAAAAGATACATCCAAAGAAACCCTTAAGCCTAAGGAATTGGAACCCAAGGCAATACAACCTGCCAGGGTGGCAACCCGAAAACCCCTTGTCCTGTTTATGGATGATGACGCCATGATCCTGGAGATCACCGAAATTATTCTTAACCAGCTGGGCTACGAGCCTATCCTTGCAAAATCCGGCGAGGAGGCGGTGGAAAAATACCGATCCTGTCTTGTGGAAGGAAAAATTATCGGCAAGGTGATCCTTGATCTTGAAGTTAAGCATGGCATGGGAGGCGAAGAGACCATGGAAAAACTGCTGGCAATGAACCCTGGAATTAAGGGCATTGTCGCCTCGGGCTATGCCAATGATGAGGTTATGGAAAACCATTCTTTTTTCGGATTTTCTGCGGCACTATCCAAGCCTTTTTCCATAATGGCGCTGAAACAGGCCCTTGAAAATCTGTAACTCGTGCCCGACCGAAAATCGTAAATGAAACGAATACACCCCTAAGATAAGATTTCTTAGTTGGGCGTAAACTTTAATCCTCGGAATATTCAATATATGCCTGTGGTTAAAATTTGCGGTCCGCCTTGTACTCGACAAAATTTTCAGGTTTTCGTTCAGACACTAACTCAATGATCAAGTTTTTGTTAATTTGCCCAACTTCGGCGTTGGAAAAAATTTTCTAAAAACTTGATCATCAAGTGTAACAGCTTGTCTAAAAAGGTTCTTATTTCCGTCTGATTTTTACTGAATTGGCATGGGCATCCAGGGCTTCGGTCCCGGCCAGGGTAATCACATCATCTGCCTCCCTTTCAAAGGCGGCTTTGGAATAATGGATCAGGCTGGTTTTCTTGGTAAAATGGGATACGCTCAAGGCAGATGAAAACCGCGCCGTACCTGCTGTGGGCAGCACATGGTTGGGGCCTGCAATATAGTCACCCATGGGTTCGGGGGTGTACGGTCCCAGAAACAGGGCCCCTGCGTTTTGAACCCTGTCAATATAATCAAAAGGCGACTCCACGATGATTTCAAGGTGTTCGGGTGCCAGGCGGTTGGACAAGTCAATGGCGGTATCAATATCGGGTACCATCAGAATGGCGCCGAAATTATTGATGGCCGGTCCGGCAATATCCTTGCGGGGCAGGTCATTAAGCTGGCGTTCAACCGCGGCAGAGACCTTTTGCGCCAGATCTTGAGAATCGGTCACCAGCACAGCTGATGCCAGCACATCATGCTCGGCCTGGGAAAGCAGGTCTGCGGCAAGACATTCCGGGTCTGCGGTTTTATCTGCAATGATCAGAATTTCGCTGGGACCTGCAATCATATCGATACCAACGGTTCCGGAAACAATTTTTTTGGCAAGGGCGACATAAATATTTCCAGGCCCCACAATCACATCAACCTTGGGCACCTGGGCAGTGCCGTAAGCCAGTGCGCCAATGGCCCAGGCAGAACCGGCCTTAAACACTGAATCAATGCCCACGGCCCGGGCTGCCGCAAGAAGATGGGGATTAATTTTTCCATCAGCCATGGGAGGGGTCATCAAAGAGATTGATTCCACACCCGCCACCTTGGCCGGAATTCCGCCCATGAGCACAGACGAGACCAAGGGGGTTTTACCGCCCTTGGCTCCAGGGGCATAGATGCCTGCCGCTGTCACCGGCCGCACCATCTGTCCCACCATCACGCCGTTTCTGGGCGTGTCCATCCATGAATTTTCCCTCTGGCGGCTGTGAAACGCTGTTAACTGTTCAACGGCCCGGTCAAGGGCCTTTAAAAACTGCGGGGTCATCTGTTTCAGGGCTTCTTCAAATTCCTGTTCCGTGACCTTAAAGGTCTCCAGGGTAACAGCTGGGGAGTCAAACCTGTTCGTGTATTCGATGAGCGCCTCATCACCCCTATTTTTAACATCATCCAGAAATGCCTGGACATTGTCCTGGTCTTCCCTGGAAAAACCCAGGCCTCTGTCTATGGTATCCTGGACCCTTTTTTCCGCTTCCGGCGAAGGGTAATTAAATATTTTCATGGTATATCTCTTTATTTTATGTTCATTTTCGGCCAAAAAGCGGTTTCCATTATCAAAATAAAGGAACAGGGCCGTTGAATAAAAAAGACTATATATCAATTTTTAACACAGAAAACCAATGTCAAGTCCAATGGGTTTAAAAAACATTGAAACAGGACCAGAATATGGGTTCAGGTTCATGGTTAAAACAAAAACAACTGCTTGTTATTTTAAGTTTTTTTTCCATTGACAGCAGCTGCCTTTGTTATACCATTGTGCGCCATAAAACTCATCACGGCAGATTTGCCAACGATTATGCGTAACCTTTTTTAAGGAATGAATTTTGTATATCTCTAAAAGTATTGACTCCCTGCGGTACAGCGTAATAAGGGAAATGAGTCAGGTCGCAGCCCAATATGACGATGTCATCTCCCTTGGCATCGGCGAGCCGGATTTTCATACCCCGGCTCCCATTATCGAGAAAGCCTTTGAAGATGCCCGGAAGGGCCATACCCATTACACCCACGCTCAAGGCGACCCGCAGCTCATAGAAAAACTGTCCGTTAACCTGTCAAAGGACCTTGGCAAAACCGTTCCGCCGGAATGTATTATGATCACCCATGGCGCCATGAACGGCCTTGCAAGTGCCTTCAGGACCCTTATGGACCCCGGAGATGAAATCATCCTCATTGAACCCCATTTTCCGGATTACCTGGCCCACATTACCCTAACCCATGCAGTGCCCAGGTATGTGCCTTCGGGATTTAATAAAGGTTTTTTACCGGACCCGGCAGACATTGAAGCAGCCATCACGTCAAAAACAAAAGTTATTTTGATCAATTCGCCAAATAATCCCACAGGTACGGTTGTACCGCAAAGCCTGCTGGAAGAAATCTCTGCCATTGCCAAAGCCCACGATCTTTGCGTCGTATCTGATGAGGTGTATGACCGGATTTCTTTTGGAGGCCGGGCCTCATCCATATATAATTGTCCGGGTATGGAAAACCACGCCCTTGTAATTAATTCCTTTTCCAAAACCTATGCCATGACGGGGTGGCGGGTGGGCTTTGCCTATGGACCCCAGACTGTAATTGATCAGATGGTAAAGGTGTGCAACTATGCCGTGGCCTGTGCCTCCAGTGTGAGCCAGCGGGCAGCCATTGCAGCCCTGGATACACCGGATGAAGTAATCAAAGAGATGTCTGATACCTTTGAACGCCGGGTGGCACTGGTCTGCTCACGACTTGAGTCCATGCCCGGGGTTCGGGTCAACCGCCCTAAAGGCAGTTTTTACGTATTTGCCGATATTTCCAGTATAACCAATCAATCCAGACAGTTTGCCCTGGATTTAATAAAAGAGGAAAAAGTAGTGGTGGTACCCGGATACCCATTCGGGCTATCCTGTGAGGGGTGTATCCGCATTGCCTGCACCATAAACAGAGAAAAACTTTGTGAGGCCATGGATCGCCTGGAGCGGTTTCTTGCTGCAAGAAGCAAAAAAAGTTGATTAACTTAATTGTGCCAATTAGGTAGAGTCGAAACTATTTTAATCAAATAACGAAAAGTTTTCTTGACATAATCTTTGTTTGAATTTATATTTTGATCAAATGACCATAACAAGGAAAGCCAATGCCAAGACCCAAGCGACCTAGATGTATTGCATCCAAACCGGCCATTAAAGGGTTTATGCCCAGGGGAACAGAAGAGACCGGAGAAGTCATTCTTTCCCTCGAAGAATTTGAAGCCCTCAGACTCATAGATTATGAGGGCATGGATCAGTCTGGAGCCGCGCAGGTTATGGACGTTTCCCGGCAGACCGTAGGACGGATTTTGAAAACCGCCCGCTATAAAATCGCTGAATCTCTGGTTACAGCCAAACGGCTTACACTCCAGGGCGGTTGCTATGAAATGCGAGGCCGGGGAAAGGGCAGAGGGTGGCGGCATGGACGCGGAAAACCGCAAGGACGTTAAAGGAGGTGATATTATGAATAAAGGACAGAATAAGGCCGGTGGCCGTTGCAACGGCCAGGGCGGCAAAGGAAACGCGGCAGGCCAGGGCAGATGTCAGGGCGGTCCTGGAAGATGCCGGACCGGCACAGGCCAGGGAAGGGGCCAGAGCAACAAAGGCCAAGGCTGCGGCCAGGGCAGACAAGCCTGGTAATTAAAAAAAAGCTACCAAGCGGCCGGAGTAATCCGGCCGCTTTATAGCACTTTAACAACGGAGATTATAACCATGAATAGCGAATACAGCCTTTCCGAAAGCCTTGAAGACTATCTTGAGGCCATATTGGAACTTCAGACTATGAATACGGTTGCCCGGTCAAAAGATATTGCCGCAAAATTGAATATCAAATGCGGATCTGTTACCGGCACCCTCAAAAAACTGGCTGACCGGAAACTGATCAATTACGAGCCTTATGGCTATATTACCCTGACCCCCAAAGGGGATAAAATCGCAAAAGAGGTTACAACCCGTCATAATGTGTTCAAGCATTTTTTATTTAAACATGTCGAATTTGATGAAGATACCGCTGAAAAAACCGCATGCCGTATGGAACATGCCATGAACCATGAAAATTTTATGAAATTCAAAGCGTTTGTTAAAGAACTGGATGCCTGATATTATTTTTTAAATCAGAAACAGGCTCAACTGGGGGCAGTAGGTGATGATGAGTACGGATAACAGCAGCACCAGCATGAACGGAATTGTGGCCCGGTAAATTTCATGGATGGGCTTGTTGAACCGGTAACCTGCAATGAAAAGGTTCATGCCCACGGGCGGGGTGAAATATCCGATCTGCATGTTCGCCAGAAAGATAATCCCTAAATGGACCGGATGTACCCCGTATTCCAGGGCCACCGGCAGCATGAGCGGAACCATGATAATGATGGCTGAAAAAATATCAAGCATGGCGCCCAGGATCAGCAGGAAGATATTGAGCAGGATGAGAAACACCAGTTTGCTGGACACAAAGGTTTCGCAGAATTTGAACAATTTCATGGGTGCTTCCGCATCAATGAGATAGTTGGTCAGGGCTAAAGATACGCCTAAGATGAGCAGGATACCGCCCACCATAACCATGGATTCCCGGATGATGCAGGGAAGCTTTTTTAACGGGATTTCCCGGTAGATCGCCATTTCCACCACCAGTACATACATGGCCGTTACCGCGGCTGCCTCGGATACAGCAAAATATCCGGAATAAATACCGAAAAATACAAATAGGGGCAGAGGGACTTCCCAGCCGGCCGCTTTAAGGGCTGAAAGGCAGTTTCTAACTGAAAATTGGGTTAATGGCACCTGATTTCCCCGGTTGGCCCATACGCTCCAGATTGACAGCATCACAATCATAAGAAGTGCCGGAAATAGACCGGCCAGGAAAAGGTTTTCAATGGATACCTGCTCGCCGCCGTTCATCTGTTGGGCAATGATGCCGTAAAGGATCAGGGGCAAAGACGGGGGCAGCAGCAGGCCAAGGCTGCCCGAAGTCGTCACCAGTCCCAGGCTGAAACGGTCCGTATATCCGGCCTGGGTCAGGGCTGGATATAACAGTGCCCCCATGGCCACAATGGTCACCCCGGATGCCCCGGTAAATGCCGTGAATACTGCGCACACCACAAAGGCCACAATGGCAAGCCCGCCGGGCATCCATCCCAGAAAGGCCCGGGTCAATGTCACAAGTCGCTGGGAGGTCTTGCTCTCCCCAAGAACATACCCGGCAAAGGTAAACAAGGGCAGGGCCAGCAGGATAGGGGTATCTGCAATCCGGTATAACTCAATGGCCATGACTGACAAATCAATTTCAGCCAGGTAAAATCCGTACATGGCCGCAGCAATGATCACAGTGAATAAAGGGGCGCCCATCAGGGCAAAAACAATGAGTAAGCCGATAATTATAAATGTCATGTTATGAGTGCTTCAGGGACCTGTCGTTGAATATTTTGATTAAATTGCCCAGGAAAAACAGGGCATATCTGAGGGTGATGATGCCGAATGCAAAGGGAATCACAAGTTCACAGACCCATATGGGCATCGAAAAAAAGGCAAACATCCCGTCGGCCTTTTCCATGATGACAAACCTTGCGCTGTGCCAGGTCATCAATGTACAGATAATTGTTGTAAACAGGTAAACCAAAAGCGTCGTAAATTGTTTAATCTGTTCAGGCAAATATTTGGATACAATATCAATGCTGATGTGGTTATCTGTTCTTGAGGCTACCATGGCCCCGATGAGCCCCAGCCAGAGTACCAGCACGCGAACCAAGGGATCTGCCCAGACGATACCTGCATCAAAACCGTTTCTTAGAACGATCTGAAACACGGCAAGACCGATCATGAGCAAAAGCAGGCTCACCAGCAGGGCATCTTCTATTTTATGAAGAATGGAAATTACACGGGACATATCAGATAATCATTTTTTTTATTGGTTTTTTCGGTACTGCTCAAGCAAATCATCCACCTTGTTTGCCGGCGCTTTGGGCAGCTCTCCGGCATTGATCATTTCTTGGGACGTTTGGGCCGCTGTTGCCATCCACTCATTCATCTGTTCCTGTGACGGGGTGATAAATTTAATTCCTTGTTTTTTAAGGGCTTCAATGGCTTTTACATTGTCTTGTCGGTTCAAGCGGTCGATTTCTTTAAGTTCCCGGGTCATAATCTCAGAAACGATTTTTTGGTCGTCCGGTGAAATTTTATTAAATGTTTTTTTGTCTATGGCAAAAACAGCATAAAGATAGATCAATGGGAGATTGGTAATGTATTTTATTTCCGTGTGCCACTGGAGCACAACGGCACCGACCGGGGAGTTTTCCACCGTGTCAATGAGCCCGGACTGCAGCCCTGTGCGCACATCAGCCAGGGGCAGGATAATGGGGGAAACACCAAAGCAGCCCATGGAACCCACGGTCATTTTATCATTATCCGGTACCCATATTTTGCGGTTTCTAAGATCCCCAATGGATGTGATGGGGTATTTGGACATAATATATGCAAAACCACCGCCCATGAGGGTAAAACAAACAAATCCCGCATCATCAAGACCTTTGATGACATAGTCATCCATGTGCCGGCGCACATAATCCACCTCTTCCTGGGATTTGAATTTCATGGGCTGGGCATATATTTGATTGCCTGGGAAAAACGAGGACAGGCTGCCGCCCATGAGCGCGCCGCCCTGGAGTTGGTTAATACGGATTTTTCGCAAGACGGTTTTGTCATTTCCCATGACCCCACCGGGGTAGAATTTGAATTTCACGCGATTATCCGTAGCTTTGGCGACCTGGTTGGCACCTTTGCGCATTTTTTCCATCCACATGGAGCCTTCCGGTGAAATGGTGGCAATTTTTATGGTTACGGCTTCTGCGGATACAGCAAAAACCGTGATTATCAGTATAAAAGAAAATACTTTCAGAATAGGCGTGTTAAACATGATTGAATTTTTTCTCCAGGTTAAAAATAGTCGTCAGCCTCATCCAGAAGTTTTCCGGCCTGTTGCTGTGCATAGGTGTTGATCAAGGTATATCCGTCTATGTTTGGGTCTGTCTTCATAACTTCGTTAAGCAGGCGATCGTGGAGTGGGCGGTTAAACATCATTTTGGCATACAATTTTGCATAGACAACCTTTGTCATAAAATTTTTACCCCCGGAAATGGAAATGGCTTTTTCAAAATACTGCCTTCCCTGTTCAGGTTTTCCTCCCAGGGCCGGAGGTAGAAAGGTGGCAAGGGTGCCCAGATACAAATAGGCGGCCCCGTCCTTGTAAGTTTCATCCAGTTCAATGACCCGGTTCATGATGGTCTCAATCCTGGCGATGTCGGCCAGGGCATTGAAATCATCCTTATGGGCCATGATCCAGGAGGCCCAGGTATTCCCCAGGGTAAACAGATATGGCAGTTCGTCTTTTTTTATGGTATTTACAACTGCGCTGAACTGTTCAAAGGGTTTTTGATTTAAATCACAGGCATTGCTTTGGGCAAAGCAAACGGCGTTCAGGGCGTAATCCATGGCTTTGTTTGCTATTTTTTTTTTTCGTTCCCTGTCCGTGACAAACACATCCGAAAAGGCGGTATAAAGCTGGGCGCCTGAAGAGAGCATATCCGGAGAATCCGGGTCCTGATCAATGAGACTGTCAACCATGATGAGGTAAGCAGGCGAACCGGATTCCACCATGGCCAGGTCATTATTGTTCAGGATACTTCTGGACAGAGAGGTCATCATGTTGGACTTGACCCCGCAGCCCTGGGTAAGTAGGACCAGTCCCAAAAGCAATATACAGAAAATAATACATGTGTATGCCCGTTTATTTAAATTAGACGGCATAAGCGTTTATCCTTGTTTATTTTGAATTCCAGTGTAACGAATTTTTATTAGAAATCTACTAAAATCTATCATTTACGTCCGGAAAATAACTTTTTTAATGGAAAAAATCAACCAGGCAGAATGTATGATTCAAATTTATATAAAATCAAAAATTATGGATATAATTGCTTTGAACCATGGTATAGTGGATTAAATTCATCGCGTTTCAAAAAGATAAGAGATGATGCCTTTCAAAATGAGATCTGACATGTTGCCAAAACCAAAGCTATTCCAAGTGTGGGCCGCAGTCCTGTTTTGGGTATTAATCCTTTGCGCTGCAGGTAAGGCTACCGAGCCAGTGGTGCACATCATTCCCGTCTCCGGAACTGTTGAGCCGGGCATGGCCGCATACCTCAAACGGGTGGTCTCTTCCTTTGAAAATGATGACTCCGCCATTTTGGTATTTTCCCTGGACACATTTGGGGGACGGGTGGATGCCGCCTTTGATATTGTGGAAACCATCAGCACCGTGCCAAAGGAAAGAACCATTGCTTATGTAGAGAAAAGGGCCATTTCCGCAGGTGCGCTGATTGCGCTTTCCGCCGGTACCCTGATCATGAGGGAAAATACCCTTATCGGTGATTGTGCGCCCATGATCCAGACCAGTGAAGGGCACAAGGAAGCCGGTGAAAAAACCCAAACCGTTCTTCGGGCACAGTTTCGCTCCCTGGCCAAACGAAACAACTATTCTCAAGTCCTGGCCGAATCCATGGTGTCCAAATCCATGGAGGTTTATAAAATTACCCGGGGGGATCGTTCTGAATATATGGATAAAACGACCTGGCAGGAGCTTTCCGAAGAAGAAAAGGCAAAAGTCACCCGTAAAACCACGATTGTAAGTGAAGGTGAGCTTTTGACCATGGATGACAAAGAAGCTGTCGATCTTGGGTTTTCCCGTCAGAGTGTTGCCACCCTTGAGCAGGCCCTTGAAGTTCTGGGGTACGGCGCGGCTCAAAAAATAGAGCTTTCGGAAAATTGGTCGGAAACTTTTGTCAGGTGGATCCAGCCCTTTCTACCGATTCTCATGATTTTAGGCATTGGTGCCGTGTATACGGAAATTAAGGCCCCGGGATTCGGCATCCCCGGCATTGTGGGCATTCTTTGCCTGGGCCTTGTGTTTTTCAACCAGTACCTGGTGGGCCTCGCCGATTATACGGAAATTCTGGTATTCATCATCGGTTTTTTGCTTCTGGGCATGGAAATGTTTGTCCTGCCGGGATTCGGCATCGCCGGTATCAGTGCCATCATTGTCCTGGCCGCAGGCCTTGTGCTTTCTTTTCAGAATTTTGTACTCCCCGACCCAAGCCTGCCCTGGCAGGGAGAGCTCATGATAAAAAATCTGGGACTGGTCATGGGCAGCGCCCTTGGTGCGCTGCTGATTTCAATGTCTGTGGTGCGTTTTGTTCTGCCCAATTTGTCAAAGGTGATCAAGGGGCCGTATCTGGATGCTACGCTTCAGGATTCCCGTGCCGAATCCACCGAGGCCTCAGGTATATCTGCCGGTGATGAAGGTATTTCTTTGACAACGTTGCGGCCTTCGGGCAAGGTCCGTATCGGGGACAGAAAAGTTGATGCCGTTACCCAGGGGGATTTTATTGATCCTGCCACACAGGTCCGGGTGACCCGGGTGACAGCAGGGCATGTAATTGTTGAAACGATTATGGAAAAGAGGGAAAAATGAGCGCCTGGCTCCTGCCTTTGGTTCTTCAGATTATGGCAATATTTACTGTTATTGCCGAGATATTTTTGCCGTCAATGGGACTTTTATCCATTACTGCCTTGGGGTTTGTCGGATACTCCCTTTTCCTTATATTCAGTAATTTCCCCATTTCAGTGTTTTATGCGGTCTTGGGGGTAGATTTGATCCTTGTTCCCGTGGTGCTTATTCTGGGATTTAAAATGCTGGCGGTTTCGCCTTTGTCTCTTAAAAAGAAATTATCTGCATCCCAGGGTGTGGTTTCCCAGTCCCCGGATCTTGAAAATTACCTGGACTGCACCGGGAAAAGCCTTACAACCCTTCGTCCGTCCGGAACAGCTCTGATTGACGGTGTCCGCCTGGATGTGGTCACGGACGGAGAATTTATCGAGGCAAATACGCCTTTAAGGGTCTGCAAGGTCACAGGTAATCAGGTGATCGTCTGCCGTGGCGAAAACATTTGAAGTATTAAGGAACAGGTTCTAAATAACGTGCCCATTTTGCTAAATCCGGGAGCGCGGGCGTCTCGCCTGCATGTCCGCAAATCTTGTAAAGATGTGGGCGAGACGCCCGCGTTCCCAGTTAAGTTATTTCGGACTCATTCCTAAGCATAAGTTTTAATAGTATCTGTTCAGAAATAATAACTTTTAAAAAAAGGTGGTTTACATGCAGATTATGTCCATTCTTCTTATCCTTGCCGGCATCCTCGGCCTGGTGCTTGTTTACTTTGCGTTTTCTTACATTGGTCTGTGGGTCCAGGCCCTGGTGTCCGGTGCCCGTGTGGGACTGTTCAATATTATTTTCATGCGGTTCAGAAAGGTGCCGCCCAAGCTGATTGTGGAATCAAAAATTATGGCTGTGAAGGCCGGAATTGATATTGCCACAGACAGTCTTGAGTCCCATTACCTTGCCGGCGGCAATGTGTCCCGGGTGATCCAGGCGCTTATTGCCGCGGACAAGGCCAATATTGATCTTCCCTTTAACCGGGCCGCTGCCATTGACCTTGCCGGCCGGGATGTGCTGGAAGCCGTACAGATGTCGGTTAACCCTAAAGTTATTGAAACGCCCATTGTGGCGGCCATGGCCAAGGACGGTATCCAGCTCAAGGCCATTTCCAGGGTCACGGTGCGGGCCAATATTGATCGTTTGGTGGGCGGGGCCGGCGAAGAGACTATTCTGGCCCGTGTGGGCGAGGGCATTGTTACCACTATTGGTTCGGCTGTCACCCATAAACAGGTGCTGGAAAATCCGGACACCATTTCAAAAACCGTTTTAAGCAAG
Source organism: uncultured Desulfobacter sp. (assembly GCF_963675255.1). Classification (GTDB taxonomy): domain Bacteria; phylum Desulfobacterota; class Desulfobacteria; order Desulfobacterales; family Desulfobacteraceae; genus Desulfobacter. The sequence goes on along the minus strand of NZ_OY775937.1, from coordinate 677,499 downwards.
GGTCTGGATGCAGGCACAGCCTATGAGATCCTCTCAATTGATATCGCGGACGTGGATGTGGGCAAAAACATCGGTGCTGAGCTGGAAACCGACCGGGCCGAAGCAGATAAGAAGATCGCCCAGGCCAAGGCCGAAGAAAAACGGGCCATGGCCTACGCCCAGGAACAGGAGATGAAGGCCCGGGTCCAGGAAATGCGGGCCAAGGTAGTGGAGGCCGAAGCCCAGGTGCCCCTGGCCATGGCCGAGGCGTTTAGAAGCGGCAATCTTGGGATTATGGACTATTATAAAATGCAAAATATCAGCGCCGATACCCGGATGAGGGATACCATTGCGTCCCCTGATCAGCCTGATCAGCCTGATGAATCGCTGAAATAACATCAAAAAATCAGGATAACATTATGGACTTTGGTGATTTTATTACTTTGATTTTATTTTTGGTTTTTATTGTGTCTCCTTTTTTGAAAAGAAAAAAGGCACAGAAACCGGGAAAATCAAAGCAGAGCGGGTTTTCCGTTTTGGGGAAAATACGTGAGGCACTTAAAGAGGCGGCCCGGGAAATGGAAGCCCAGGCTGAGCAAGCCCGGAAAAAAGGGGCGCCCGGGCAGAGAAAACATCCCCGGGAACGCAATGAGAGGCCCTTTGCTCAGGCCGGGGAAGAATCTGTAAATCAAACCTTCTGGGATGAAATTGATGACAGGGAAGATGTGGATTTTTACTCCGAAGACGCAGATGCCCAGGTCCTTGAACCGATTGAGTCTGTTTATGAAAAACCGCTTTTGGTTTCCACAAAAAAAGAACCCCACAGAAAAGCCGCCAAGATACCGGAGACAAGGGGTGCAAAACCTTTAACCCTATCCTCTTTTGGGCATGATGCCATGCAGGCAAGTTGCCCGAGGTCTGGCCTGAGACAACTGCCGACCCGGGCCCGGGGGCTTCAAAAGGCCGTGGTCTGGTCGGAGATTCTTGGTAAACCTGTTGCGTTAAAGGATCAATAAAACTTGTTTTTATTTCCCTGCAGCTATTTTTCCTGCTTGTTCGTCCACCTTGGATAAAATAAAAAATCCAAGAACAAAGAATACGGCCACAACAGCAACCCCTACACGCTGGGAATTGAACATTTGGGTTAGAATTCCCAGAAACAACGGCCCGAAAAACGCTGTTAATTTGCCTGAAAAAGCGAAAAAACCAAAGAACTGATTTTCTTTTTCCCGGGGAACGAAGCGGCCAAGCAGGGAGCGGCTGGCACTCTGGTTGGGACCTGCAAAAAAACCAACAAGTACGCCTGCGGCCCAGAACATGTCCTTGCCGGGCGCACAAACCGCCAGGACCACGGCCAGGGTTAAAATGATATTGGATATCTGGATGGTGGTTTTGCCCCCCAGTTTGTCGTCAAATATGCCCATGATTAAAGCACCTGTGCCGGCTGCTACGTTGAGCACGATGCCGAAGATCATGATTTCCTTAAAGGAGAAATCAAAGGTGCCGGCGGCATAAATTCCCCCAAAAGCAAAAATAGTGACAAGGCCATCGTTGTATATCATTCTTGCAATCAGCAGCTTGACGATTTCCCGGTAGGAACGGATATCTTTAAACGTGTTTTTAAGATCGGCAAATGCCGCCCGGACAATGGCGGCTTTGCCGTTATTTTTTTTCGGATTCCCAGGGTTGGATTTCACAAGAACGAACAAAGGGATGGAAAAAATTGCGTACCACAGAGCCACCAGGATGCATGTGGCCCGGATGTTGGCCCCGGATTCCCGGGACACGCCGAACCAGGGAATCTCCGGATTGATAAAACCGGCCATGGCAATGAACATGGCTAAAAGCCCGCCAAGATACCCCACACCCCAGCCGATGCCGGAAATCCGTCCAATGGTTTTTTCACTCGATATATCCGGCAGGAATGCGTTGTAAAATACCATACCGATTTCAAAGGCTATGTTGGACAGGACAAACCAGATCAACGCCTGATAGACCTGCCCCGGCTTGACAAACCAGAGCATGGCTGAGCCTGCCGCACCAATTATTGTGGAAATAAACAAAAACGTTTTTCGTACATTTCCATGGTCTGCCAGGGTCCCAAGCACAGGAGATAAAAAAGCTGCCGAGAGTGCTGTCAGCGTGACGCCCCTGGACCACAGCGCTGTACCGTGGATTTTATCCGGCGCAATGGCTGAAACAAAGTAGGTGGAATAAATAAACGTGACAATCAAGGTGGTATAGGCAGAGTTGGCAAAATCGTACATTACCCAACCAAATATCTGTTTTTTGTCTGTCCGGGTCGTGCCCATATGTTTATTTTCTCATAGTTAGAATGGTATTGTAACGCCCTGGTATAGTAGCGGTTTTATATCCTGTTGCCCATGCCATGTGTTAAATGTATTTGCCGGCAGGTCTGGACAAATGTCCGGCAGGGTCGTATCCGCTAAAACCAGAGATTCAAGTCCTTCTGTTTTTTCGTTTTTTTTGCATTTTTTCATTGCCCGGTCAATGGTATCAAGGACCGCAAGCGTGGCATCTACCACCTCTTGAATCAAGGTCAAAAGATCTGTAGAGTAGAAAGACCCGGAGCAGGGATGCCGGTATTTAAGCCGGCCTGAAAAAAATGGCAAAAAACAGGGTTTGCTGAAAGGATAAACCAATCCGGTCGAAGAATCAGGTACGGGATGTGAGGTGCCGGCCATCTTTATTGTAGCCTTGCGTATTACAGAAGCGCCAAACAGTGCATGAAGCGTCGAATGCCATTGCAGGGCGTGTTTTACAACGGACGTATTGGATCCTTGGGGCAAAAAAAAGCCGGCCATAAGCTGATAGAGCTTTGGTTTTGAAATTTTTGCCTGCCTGATAATTTTATACAACCGGGTTTTTCCGCGGAACAGATATTGAAAATGAACATCCATGGCGGTTTCAAAATACCTGTGCCTGGCTGTGGCACCGGTGTGGATTTCGTCCATACCGGCATAATAGTAGACCAATGGATGAAAGGTTGTGTCGGACAGGATGTGGCACACGGTGCCGGCGGCAAGTGCCAGCGCCTCCGGGGTTCGGTGATGGTTCAGAAATTTGAGTACCGGCAAAAGAGCTTGTTTGTTTGGCCGATGAAACGGATTGGCCAAAGCCTGTACCTGCTTTTTTTGCGGGCCTGCCAGGTAATAGAATGGCGAATCCAGACATACCGTCCCAATAAGATATACGAAGGGGAATGTTTGAATCGGTTTGAAAAATTTTGACGTTTCGGGCAGAACACGTCTCGCTTGTTCGGCCAGAGCAAAGTGTGTAATTTCTTTTGGCATATTTCCTCCTTAATTTAAGACGTTGTTGGGACTTTCATACAAAATTTAGTTATAAATTTGAATAATTACAACTTTTATCCGGTTTAAGCGTTTGTTTAAATTTGATCATCGAGTCTTAGTACCTGAAAAATCTGGTATTCATACCTGCTTGGTGATATAGAAAAGCGAACGATATCACACTCAATACGGATGGCATATGTCCAAAAAGAAAATTTTGCTGGTGGAAGATCACCCCATTTTCAGGTTGGGTCTGGCGGAATTGATCAATCAGGAACGCGACTTAGCCGCATATGGAAGTGCCAGAGATGTTGAGCAGGCCATTTATGAGATAAATCATATAAAGCCGGACCTGATTATTGCGGATCTTTCCTTAAAACAGTCTGACGGCCTTGATCTGGTGAAATATGTGAAACAGCATCACAGCAATATTCCTGTGCTGGTGCTGTCCATGCATGACGAATACCTTTATGCCCCTAGGGCTTTGTCTGCCGGTGCCCATGGCTACATTATGAAACATGAAGCCGTGGAGTCCGTTGTCAAGGCCATCCATCTTCTGCTTGCCGGAAAAATTTATCTGAATGAAAAAGTCAAAGAACATATTCTTTTGTCCATGGCCAATCCACCCGAGGCACAAGAAAAAAGTCCATTCGACCGTTTAACCGACCGGGAGCTTCAGGTTTTTAAGCTTATTGGCAGGGGCTTTTCAAGCAGGGAAATTGCAGAGCGCCTGTTTTTAAGTATCAAAACCATTGGTACCTACAGGGAACGTATTAAAAAAAAGCTTAATATTAAACATGCAAGCGAACTGGTTCGCAGTGCAGTGCATTTTGAAAAAACTGGTCATATTGGTATTGTGGAGTAGATCCCTCTCGTTAGGCTGTTACCGTTTTTTTCGGCGGCCTTTTTTCTTTTCCCACGCTTCGTTGGCCAGGATCATTTCTCTGATATCTTTTGATGTCTCTGTTACTTCAACAGTAAAGGCATACTCATCTTTGGAAACCGCTATTGTTTCTATTTGTTTGCCTAAAAAATTCTGGATTTCCGCTAACAGGTTCTTTTCCTGGCTGCTGCAAAATGATATGGCTTTTCCCTTGGATCGACCACGGCCGGTTCTGCCCACCCGGTGGACATAAACTTCTTGTTGTTCGGGAAGATCATAATTGATCACATAGTCGACATTGGGGATATCAATCCCCCGGGCTGATACATCCGTGGCAATAAGTATCTTGTCTGCACCCTGTTTAAAACGGGTCAAAACGGCCAGTCGCTGGTCCTGGTCTTTTTGACCATAGATGGTCAATGCGCTTATGTTTGCTCTTTCCAGGGCTTTTGCCACCCGTTCGGCCCTTACGGTAGTCCTGACAAAAACCAGGATTTTGCTTTCAGGATTGTCCCGGATGAATTTGCGTAAAAAGAAGCGTTTGTCGTCCATTTCCACAAAAATCACATAGTGGGATACATTTTTTGATACCGGGTCATCAGGCGATATTTGAATGCGTACGGCAGAGGACTTAACCTGTGAATAGGCCAGTTTCTTAATGTTCTTGTTTATTGTTGCCGAAAAAAACAGCGTCTGGTGTCGTTGTTTCAAAAGTCGTTTGATGCACTGGATATCTTCAAAAAATCCTTTGGCCAGCATTTGATCGGCTTCATCAAGGATTAAAATTTTAACCTGGCGGATATCAATGGCTTTCTGGCTGATCAGGTCAAACATGCGGCCCGGCGTGGCAATCAGAATATCAACCCCTTTTACCAGTGTCTGAATCTGTTTATCCTGTTCTACCCCGCCGAAAACGGCAAAGGGTTTAACCTTTGTTTTATGACACAATACCATGAAGACTTCTTGTATCTGAACAGCCAACTCCCTGGTGGGAACCATGATAATACTCTGGATGCCCTGGTTTTTTTTCGTTTTTTTCAGGTTCAGGACGGTATCTATAACAGGTACCGCAAATGCGACGGTTTTTCCGGTGCCGGTCTGTGCAATGGCCAGGACATCTTCCCCTTTTAATATAGAGGGAATCGCTTTGTACTGAATATCTGTGGGCCTGATAAACCCTTGTGCTTTCAGGTTCTTTTTCAGGGTGCTGTTTATTGCATATGTGTCAAATTTCATTGGAAATACCTACTTCATCAAATGTTTTTATGTCAGCAAGAATGCGCGTGGCAAGATCCAGAAGTTCCATGCATACAGCAGCACCGGTACCTTCCCCAAGACGGAATTTCAAGTCGATCAAAGGCTCCAGACCCAGGCGATCATGCATGTATTTCTGGCCGATCTCCACAGATTTGTGGGAGGCAAACAGGTAGTTTTTTGCTGCCGGGGCCAGTTCACAGGCAATCAGGGCGCCAGCCGTGGAGATCAGGCCGTCGCAGACCACCGGAATGCCTTTAGCGGCAGCACCGATCACCAGGCCTGCCAGCCCGCCGATTTCAAGCCCGCCGACCTTGGCCAGTACATCAAGGGGATCCTTGGGGTCAGGCTTGTTTATGCCCAGTCCTTTTTGAATCGTAGCAATTTTATTGGCAAGACCTTTATCGTCAACACCTGAGCCCCGGCCGGTCAGGCGCTCCACAGGCAGGCCGGAAAATGCAGCAATAATGGCGGTGGAAGGGGTGGTGTTTCCAATGCCCATATCCCCTGTGCCCAAAAGATCCACAGGGGTTTGGGCGTGCAGTTCATTGACGATCTCAATGCCCGCTTCAATGGATTTAACCGCCTCTGCCCTGGTCATGGCAGGCCCCTTTGTAAAATTTTCGGTGCCGTACTTTACTTTTTTATGAAAAATGGGAAGCCCGGGATCAAAATTGTAATTCACACCGATATCTGCGGCTTTCACCTGGGCCCCGGCATGTTTGCCGATAACATTGACGGATGCCCCGCCTCCGACGAAATTAAACACCATCTGGGGCGTTAATTCTGCGGGGAAGGCGCTGACCCCTTCTTCGACCACACCGTGGTCGCCGGCACAGGTGATGATCTGTTTATTGGTTAAATGGACGTCAATGGTTCCTTTAATAGCGGCCAGACGGGCCCCCACCTCCTCCATAATTCCCAGGCTGCCGGGGGGTTTTGCCTGGTCTTGAAGACGCTGTTTGGCCTTTGCAAGCGCGTTGTGATTAAGTTCGGATTTGATGGCCGAAATGGTCTGTTCAAGCAGGGACATTGTTTTACCTCATGTTGAAAAAAGGGGTACCGTAAACCCGTTTGATAGCAAGGTCAATGATTTTTCGTGTTCTTTCTTGCTTAAGTTTCGCTTGTTTGAATTTGGGTTTCAGTAGTTTTGGATGCAATTATCCGATTTTTCACTTTGGCCAATTTTGACCAGGTTATGAAGTATCAAACAAATATTGGTGAGTGTAGCATTTTTCCGGCACATCCAGAATCGATAAAATATCTTTTTGTGTCTCGGTCAGCTTGGAGACAAAATATTGCCGGCTTCCATCATGAAGCAGTATTACGCCACATACGACAAATTCAAACATTGCCAACATGTTTTCTGTTTTAGGGTTACGCACATCCCTTTTATTGGGCATGAAATTATCCAAACCTTTATCCCGTTCGGCAATTTTTATTCTGGCCGTTCTTTCCATAAGGACCAAAATTTGAAGCGCTATTTTGAAAAGGAAAAGATAAGCTTCTATTCTATCAGGCGTTTGCAGATAAATCGGTTCGAGATTGTAACCTGACTTTGACCGTTTATAAAGATGCTCCACCTTGTACTGATTTTTATGAGCCAGCATCGCATCTTCTATTGAAAAATCAGAAGCCGGCTTGTTGGTTACGAGTGGATAATAGCCGATTTGATATTGCGCCTTGGTACAGACGGACTCATTATAATTGAGTTCTATATAGAAGTGATCTTGATAGACCGCGATTTTTTCTGCATTTTTGGCTGGTCGACCGGGCCGTGCATTTTTATACGTGACCACTGGATCGTTGTGGACAACAAAATCAAAAAACGCCTGTGTCTTATGTTTTTTTAGTATGGCCTGACAAGCCTGCTCAATGCTGTCCTTCGTCTTTAATTTATATGCATTTATTTTTTGGGCGAGTTCATCAAATGCGACTTGGGTTTTAGTGATTCGTTCCAGAAGAGATTTTTTACGGCGGTAAAACAAGCCCTGATCGAAAAGGATGATCATTCTGAAGGTATAACTTTTGTTCTCGTGTTCAAAAGTCAGAGGCACCTCAACTCCCCGATTCATTTGATCTTTGTAAGGAATCAGGGTCTCGTGATTGTGCTTATCCAGTGCTTTGAAAAGAGCTTCTTGATAGGAGGCGTACATGGGCAGAGGACTTAAAAAATATCCTCCGTGATCATCTATGTGCGCCATATTCCCGTGTGTAGCCACCTTGGAATCGCCGGCAAATAAAAAATCTTTCTTTCCCAGCAGGTCAATCAAATGGTGCCACTGTTCCACATAGGTTTCCACATCGGCGGTGTTGCCACTATATGTTTGTTGGAATAAGGGAAAGCTACTGTCAGAACTGGCTGTCATGGACCATACCAATTGTTTCAGGTCTTTGCGGTATTGTTTGCTGTATCCGTATGAGATCTTGATGCTCTGTTCGGATCTGTTTTTATTATTCTCGCCGTAAACTTGCGCACAGGTCGTATCGTTATGACAGATTTCTGTCTGAATCTCAAAGGCTTCAATTATATGTCGGGTAATCAGCAGTTCCAGATTACCAATGCCGAATTTGTGAATAGCGTCTAAGGTATCACCCAGCCTATCGTCAAAATATTCATCCGGACTTATGTCAGGGAAAATAACATCCAGGACATTTGATTCCCTGGCAAATTTGCAAACCTTGTAAAGAGACATAACCTGAAAAAGAATGGCGGTGATCATTGCTATACTTGCCTGCCCATGAGTGAGCATGTTACGTCTTGCATCAAGAGGGACGTTCTGGTCAATAATATCAGCGATGCAACATTTGTGAAAATAATGCTGCAAAATCGGGGCAAAACCAATCGGTTTTGTCTCGACATTATTATTGACGTTATCCGCCATAATATTGATTCCAATAACTCATTGGAATTATATAGTATATTGACAAAGAAAAATCTAGTTTTATTTTGAGTGATTATAGTCATTTATGCCAGGTTAGAGGTGATTATGATGCTAATAGTCCAATTTTTTAAATATTTTCATTGATTATATCTGATTATCTCTTGTTTTCTAATTATTGAAATTTTATTTTGAACAAGCGAAATTAGAGTTCTTGGTAACTTTTTATCGATAGATCCGCCGGGTTATGCTATCATTTTAATCTTTGAACGGTCAGTTCAAATGCGTGATGAAAATTTTACTATTATAGAAAATTAGCCAAAAAGGTTCAACTCATTATGGAATTAAGACCATTAGGCATAGCAAAAGAAATTATTCAGGAGACCGGGCTCGATATTACATATAACTATGATGATCTGATTTTTATTGAGCACAATCCCTTTATCATCCAGTTTGATGATGAAAATTTAAAAAATTTAAACCTGTTTTTCAACGTTGATTGTGAACAGGAAACTGCCGTAAAACTGGAAGCCCAATTAAATAATGCCGCATCCCAGAGGGAATTTACCCTTATCACAAAGGGAAAGTTCGAAATGAAACAAAAAGAAGGCACCGAAGAAATTGATATAAAATTTATCGAGTAGCCATAACATGTCAACGTGTTCAGACCGCTTTTTGCGTCCTGAGCTATGCTCCTTGGGTTGCAACCAAGAAGAAGGATGAAAAGGCAAGCAAAATGGAAGCGTTATTTTATTTTGCGACCCTTACGCCACCGCTTCAATAGGAAAAATATGGTGTGCAGAAATTTGACGATATAGCCGACCAGCACAGCTGCCACCACAGTGCCTTCTCTGATGCCGTCAAGTGTACCCAGGAAAAACAGAGAGCTTACAATGCCGATGGCGACCAGGGAAGAGTCTGTGCCGATTTTGGTTTTTCCGAACTCCACGTTAAAGGTCTGTGTCAAAGCCATGGCAAGACCCTCTCCGGGCAGATAAGTGAGCGCTGCCTTGACTTCAAAAAATACACCAACACCAAGGACCACACAGCTTGAAAGGCATAGAAACGCCTGTTCAAAATAGTTGCTGGGCGTCATCCAGGCGGAATATTTCATGGTTAGATCAATGAAAAACCCAAAAAGAAAGATCACAGGGAACTGAACCAGCTGGAACATCCTGTATTTTTTTCGAAGTAAAAGCATCTGAATAAAAATGAGCAACACATTGAGAATGATAGTGGTCTGGCCTAACGTAAGAGGAAAACGTAAGCTGTATATGTAGGGCACACAGGAAATGGGCGATACCCCGAGATCTGCTTTTACGGATAAGACAACACCCACGGCCATGATAAATAAGCCGAAAATGAACACCAGACTCTGCTTTAATTTGTTTTGTTTCATATGCTAATACCTGATTCCATTTTGCCCTGTCTGCAACACATTATTTCATGAGGCAATTCGGATTTTATTATAAAAAAATCAGGGTTGATACCATTGAGAATCATATAATACAAATTAAAAATGAACATATTAAAAACAAGCGTTTGTTAATAAAGGAAAAGGTCGAATCATGAAAACATTTAAGCATCTCACCAATCCTGTTCTTTATTCAGGTCCCGAAGAGATCAATAGACTTGCCGGACTGCTTGATCCGTCCATCCCGGTCTTTTTTATTACCGGTGCTCACTTTGTCCATACCGATGTATGGCAAAGGCTTGAATCTCAATTGCGTCTGGCCGGATGCAAATTCCAAAGATACACCGTCCATGGAGAGCCCGGTCCGGATACGGTTGATGACCTGACGGAACAGGCGAACAGGTTTAAGGCCGGTTGTGTGGTGGGCATTGGCGGAGGATCGGTTTTGGATGCAGGTAAATCGGTTGCGGCCATGCTTTGCCAGGAAGGTTCAGTCCAGGATTATCTGGAGGATGTGGGCACAAAAGCGCCCGAAGGAAAAACCGTTCCGTTCATTGCGTTGCCCACAACAGCCGGTACCGGCAGTGAAGCCACCAAAAATGCCGTGCTCAGCCGCCCAGGGCCGGATGGATTTAAAAAATCCTTCCGCCACGATGCTTTTATTCCCTCAACAGCCATCATTGACCCTGAACTGGCACTGGGATGCCCGCCTGAAACGACCCTTGCCTGTGCTTTGGATGCGTTCAGCCAGCTTTTGGAATCCCGTGTCTCCACAGCAGCCACACCGCTCACCCAAGCGTTGAGCAGACAGGGGCTTCGCCTGTTTGCCCGGGGATCGCTTTTATTTTCGGACAACCTGTACCAAAGCCGGGTGGAATTGTCTTTGCGATCGGATCTGGCCATGGCGGCATACCTGTCCGGGGTTACCCTCGCCAATGCCGGTCTTGGCACAGTACACGGCATTGCAGGCCCCCTTGGCGCATTTACCCGTGTACCCCACGGGGTGGCATGCGGCTGTCTTCTCTCCCCAATTTTCACTATGCTGACTAAAGAGATGCGGGTGGAGGCCCTGGATGAAGTGGGCGCCTGGCTTTCCAGGGGGATTGACGCAATTCCCCGGCCCGATGATTTTAAGGTTGCCCTGGATTACATGAATTCCTGGGTTGAACAATTGCCTAAACTGCGTGAATACGGGTTGACGGAACAGCATATTGATACCGTGGTCAAAGCATCGGACAATAAAAATTTTCCCATTCAATTATCAGCACAACAGATGCGTGATATTCTATCATGCATTTAAAGACGCATCCATGCGGAGCGGAAGCTGAAAATTGTTCTGGTCACCGGTGCTGGATATTACAGGGCAGGTCATCCGTGTAAACGAAGGTCTGTGCTATATTCAAACCCATATTTAAGGAAGGGAGCCATGAGAAAAAAACTGTTTCTTCTTATCGCTATTTTGTTCTTTTTTGTCGGTGCATGCAGCACCATGAAAGTTAGTGCTGATTTGGATGATTCCGTTGATTTTACCAAAATTAAAACCTATTCCTATCTGGGCTGGAGCAAAAACAGCAGTGAACTGCTCAATGATCTGGATAAGAAACGGATTGAATCCGCTTTCAACAATGAGTTTAACGCAAGGGGTATAACCTATGTAGAGACAGGAGGAGATATTGAAGTCTCTTTGTATCTGGTGACGGATAAAAAAACGGCGACGACCGCCTATACGGATTATTACGGCGGATACGGCGGGTATTCTTTCGGCCATCCCTGGGGATGGGGACGCGGATTTGCCACAACTGCTTATCATCAATACGACTACATCGTGGGCACCCTGGTATGCGATGTGGTTGATCATGAAAAGAAAAATTTGGTATGGCAGGGGGTCGGCTCAGGCACAGTGAGTGAAAATTCAACCGGCAGAAAAGAAAAAATTCCGGCGGCCGTAAGCAAAATCATGGCGCTTTATCCTGTCGCTCCGATTCAATAACCACCCCCCCGGTAAACCTCTCACTCGATCATCGAGTATCAATAGGCCCATCGTGCCCGGGGAATATGACCTGACTCGTTTTTTCAGGCTGCATTATTTGTTTTAAAAAAACGGTTAAAATGACCATTAATCAAATCTGGTCATGGCATGTATTTAATTGCCTTGACCTGCCACCCCTGCTGATATAGGGTTTCTTATTTTTATTGAAAGCAGGCCGTTTCATATGCACGCCACAGACAGGGATAAGGTAATTCCCCCCAAGACTTTTTTAAGCCTGCTTTTCAGCCTGGCGGTACCCATCTCCTTGCAATTCCTCCTGACCAGTTCTATGGCTGTGATAGACATACTCATGATCGGTCAGCTTCATGATGCGGCCGTGGCGGCCGTGGGCATTGCCAATCAGTTTGTTTTCATCTTTTTTGTTATCCAGTTCGGCGTTCACTCAGGCATCGCCATATTCACGGCCCAGTATTGGGGCAAAAAGGATGTATCGCGAATCCACCAGTTGTCCGGTCTTGGGCTCCTGGCAGGGTTTGCCATAGGTTCTGTGTTTGCCGGTGCAGCGCTGTTTTTTTCCGCAGCCGTGGTTTCGTTATTTTCCAGTGATGCCGAAGTGGTACGTCTTGGGGCCGGTTATCTTCGCATTGTGGGATTTTCCTTTGTTCCTTTTTGCATAACCTTCTCCTTTATGACCAATATGCGGAGTATGGGGTTTGCCGGTGTGCCTTTGGTCTCTTCATTTGTAGCCGTGGTTGTAAATGTTGTGCTCAACTATTGCCTGATTTTCGGCAACCTTGGCTTTCCTGCCATGGGTGTCACCGGTGCGGCCATTGGCACCTGCACGGCCAAATTGATTGAAACCGGGCTTTTAACGGCGATCATCTATCTGAAACCTTACCCCCTTGCCGCGTCAGTAAAAAAAATGCTGTCGTTTGATTTTGCCTTTGTCAAGCGGGTCACGGCTACTTGCTGGCCTGTGTTCCTCAACGAATTCTTCTGGGTCACAGGCGTGAGTATGTACAAACTGGTTTACGCCCGCATGGGGACACAGTCCATTGCGGCAGTCAATATCGTGGCCACCTTTGAGGAATTTTTATTTGTTCCCTTTTTCGGCATTTTCCATGCCGGTTCCATCCTCATCGGTAACAGCATTGGGGCAAAAAGATACAAGCGGGCCTTTGCCTATGGCAAATTCATGCTTTTGGTCCAGCTTCCCATGGCCCTTGGCGCAGGGCTTGTGCTCATCCTGTGCAGACCTTTTCTCCTGGGATTTTACAATATTTCCACGGCAGCTTATGATAATGCCTACTACCTGATACTGACAACAGGTCTTATCTTTTGGGCAAAGACCACCAATTTTACAACGGTGGTGTCGGTGTTCAGGGGCGGGGGAGATACCAAGTTCGGCTTTCTCATGGACCTGAGTTCCGTATGGTGCATTGGCGTGCCTATGGCATTCGTCGGTGCATTTGTCCTCCATTGGCCCGTGTACGGTGTCATGGCCCTGATAGCCTTGGAAGAATTGTTCAAGCTGATTATCGGCTTGCCGCGATTTTTTTCAAAAAAATGGATTAAAAACCTTGTGACTGATCCGGAAAAATTACCTGGACATAACCCTTGAATGATACGTCCAAAAAGGAGGCGGATTTGAAATATATAGGCGCCCATGTGAGTGCTACAGGCGGCGTTGAAAACGCGCCAATCAATGCCCAAAAAATAGGCGCATCCTGTTTTGCTCTTTTCACAAAAAATCAGCGGCAGTGGCAGGCCAAGCCCTTATCAGACAAAAACATAAATGATTTTAAAGCAAACTGCAGCGCTTTGGGTTTCGGGTCCGGTCAGATTCTTGCTCACGACTCCTATCTCATCAACCTGGGGCATCCGGAAGACGCCGCCTTGGAAAAATCAAGACTTGCGTTCGTAGATGAAATGCAGCGATGTCATCAACTTGGCATTGCCATGCTTAATTTCCACCCGGGATCAACCTTAAAAAAGGTCAGCATGGATGAGTGTCTGGCAACCATTGCCCAATCCATTAACTTTTCCCTTCAAAAGGTGCCGGACGTTATCGCCGTGATTGAAAATACCGCAGGCCAAGGGAGAAATGTGGGATTTGCCTTTGAGCAGATAAAAACCATTATTGACCGGGTGGAAGATCAATCCCGCATCGGGGTGTGTATTGATACCTGTCACGCCTTTGCTGCCGGTTATGATTTTGTGTCCCGGGAAGGGTATGAAAAAACCTGGGACCTGTTTGACGCAATTATCGGCTTTGGAAAATTAAGGGGCATGCACCTGAATGATGCCAAAAAGCAGATTAATTCCAGGGTGGACCGGCATGAAAGCATTGGAAAGGGACAACTTGGCCTTACAGCTTTCCGGCACATCATGGAAGACAAACGCCTGGATAATATTCCCATGATTCTTGAAACACCGGACAATAACATATGGGCCAAAGAAATTTCCCTGTTAAAATCGCTGATCAAACCGTAAGCTGAATGCCTGAGTTTTCATGAGGATCTGGGACCTTCATCCAGGATACCTGAACCGCCGGAGTCTTTTAGGCGAACACCGGGAGCTTCACGGTATGGCATCCATTATTGTCAACGGGAAAAAAGGCTATTGGAGTGAACAATTGGGCCGTAAATAGGGGACAGCCCCCCGTTTTGGTGGTCTGTCCCCATTTTTTATTGAAAAAAGATATTTTCATATATTGAAACAGCCTGGTTCATGGCCGGGCTTGTTTAACAAGTCGGATAAGATCCTGATTCGTTCCTTACACGATCTATCCTTATTCTTTAGGTTTCTGAATTATCAGTTATCTCTTCGATCCGAAAGTATCTCGCCAGTTAACGGATTAACCCTTAGTTCACGCTCCTCGTTATTTTTGTAGGCTTCAACCTCCCAAAGCCCATCATCCATTGATATTTCTGTTATTGGAGCATAGCCCTGAGTTTCTAATGTTTGGATGATTTCAACTATGGGCTTAGAATCTGCTGGTGGTCGTTCGCCGGCAAACACCTGGGAGATACCAAGTGCAGATAAGACAGCTACAGTTAAAAAGATCCCTGATGCTGCTTTTTTCTTCATGGTGCCTTCCTCCATTTGATAATTGAATGATTTATTACCAAGCCTAAGCTTAGCGCTATTTGGACTTGATTTTTTGTACTGGTTTCAGGAAAAACAAGTACTTGTGTAGTTTTTTTCAGGATAACTCCAAATCATTTCATTCCCAGTATCATAAAAAAATTGAATTGACAAATAAATAAGCAATTCTAAATGGCTCATGTCGCGTTTTGGGGTCTTACTTGATCATCACTTCAATAAGTGAATGAAGCAGGGATTTCCCTCGTTTACCAACATTATGAACGAACTCAAAAAATCCGAGGTAAAAAGGAAGTTTTTCCTGTGAGATACCCCGATGTGGGCGAATCCAGCTTCGGAGTAATGACCAGAAGCCTTCCATTGTATTCACATGAACTTCATAAAACCCGTCTCCATCATCGTCTCTGGCATATTCACCGGCTCCATGATTCACACTTTCATGGTCATAACCCCATTCATCCAACCGGTTATAAATGGAATACTCATCGGTATAGACCAATGTTCCTGGTTGTATAGTGGCCTTTATCAAAGGCTCAATGGTGGCCTGCCGGACATTGGGGAGCATTTGAATCACAACTTGCCCACACCGTTGTATCATCCCGAAAATAGGTGGCTTCTCTTTTTCCAGCGTACCACGCCCTCTAGAACCCTTTAATCGGTTACGGCGACCATCTCGGCCTTTTTTTGATACAGCCTCGGGGTTGCCTTTGTGCCCTGCAATGATATACACCTCATCGCACTCAACCTCATCCTGAAGGATTATCTGAGGCTTTTTTTTACCACGCCTTCGCGTAGCTGAGCAGCCATATTGTGAACATCTCCACGATTAAGGTCCAACTCTTTGGAAATCTGGTTGTTGGACAAATTCAACCCCATGAAATAAAGGCACAATATCCACACTTTAAGGGGTTGGTGATGTCCGGCAAAAATGGTCCCGGTGAGATCATCGAAGCGTTTTCCGCACTCTTTGCATTCATAACGCTGTTTGGCGGATTCCCTATCATCGAAACCTTTTTTGATTGTATTTATGGAATCACAAAACGGACACTCACGTATTTTGGGCCAATGCAGTTCACGAACGGTTTCATAGCATTGTACATCATCTATCAGGGTCTTGATATTTACCTTCATTGGCTCCAATCCTAGTTTAACCAGTTAATAGCAAGGCGAATATCTACTATCATAACGATCCGTAATGCAATTCAATTTTTGCTTTTTTGTTATCAAATTTCAAAAGACCCCAAAACGCGACATGAGCCTTCTAAATTTAAGAAAGTATAGTCTTTCCTACTTCCTTTTAATCTTGCTCATGCTCTTGTTCGAAATAATAGTTTGAGCAAAAGCATGATTAAGAGCAAGATGGCGTACCGACTCAAATTTAGAATTGCTGCAAATAAATTATTTCTTATTGTAAATATTTGACATCTATAATAAAAATTATCAATTTTTTGTCCTTGGTCTGCCAGCTTTACCCGGACAAGCACGCTTGCCCAACATCATATAAAAAGGGCTGAAGAAACCGGCCGAATCAGTGCTCTACTCTAACCATTTTTGTCCGTATTTCTGCTTTCCCCTAAAAAACAAATCTAACCAATAATTCCTGTCATGAGCAAATTTCATCCTTTTTTTTGGGAGAGGAGCAAAAATTTGGTTTGACACGGAATTATTCAGAATATTAGTATCCACTAATATTTGATAAAATTTGTATTCAATTGTAGTCTTTTATCTTTGTTGCCGTGTCATCTGATATGACCAGACTCAATTGATTGATCGGCAATTTTGAAATAACGGCCATGGCCGACCTGGTCTTTCACCGAGGTTAGGCCACAACAAATCATGAAAGAAACTAACTGGTTAGTTTAGTTCTTTCATATAAACATGGAGGGTTCATAAAAATGGATATCCACGCCTGGATCGCCGTTGCTACGTTGGTTACGGCCATGGTTCTTTTTATCAGCAAACTTATCCCTCTTGAGGCCACTGCTCTTTCGATTCCGGTTGTGCTTGCGGTCACCGGGACCGTCAATCCTTCTGAGGCAGCCCTCCGCGGGTTCGGTAACAGCGCAGTGATTTCCCTGGGAGCCATATTCGTGCTCTCGGCCGGGCTTAAGGAAAGCGGTGTCGCTACGCTGATGGGGAGAATGCTTGAGCGGTTCGGTGGCAAAAAAGAGTGGCGTCTGATTTTGCTGATCATGGTCACGACCTGCGTTCTCTCCGCAATCATGTCAAACGCTGCCACCGTTGCGGTTTTCCTTCCTGCTGTTTTGGTGCTTTCGCGCAGGGCAAACATTTCCCCTTCTCGATTAATGATGCCCTTGGGGTATGCGGCAATTCTCGGCGGCACGCTCACCTTGATCTCGACGACTCCCAACCTCATCCTTGGAAGTGAGCTTGAACGACTTAGCGGCGGCGAAAGATCCCTCGGAATGTTTGAGTTCGCTGTTTTAGGCATTCCCATCTCGGTCATCGGCATCGTCTACATGGCTCTGGTCGGGACCAGATTACTCGGAAAGAGTGGTCTGGACGGCACACCCAGGGCCAGCAGCTTCCAAGAGCGGTTGAGAAAACGGTACAACCCCGAAAAAAAACTTTTCAAATTGACCATTCCATTGGGGTCTGAGTTGGTCTATACCACAATTGAAAAGGCGAGCCTTGGAAAGCGATTCCAGATCGAGGTTGTCCAAATCGCCCGCAAAAAGGGTTTTAGAAAACAATTCATAGACATCCAGCCAGATCTCAAGATTTATGCCGGCGATGTTCTCTTTGTCGATGGAAGGGACGAAGACGTTCAAAAACTTGCCAAAGTGCACTTAATTCCCATTGAGACTGCAACTGAGGTCGAGTTGGAGAGTCTGAGAGGACGGGGGATCAATATGGCTGAGGTCTTAATTTCACCTCATTCTGCCTTTCTCGACAGAACCCTGATCGACATTAGTTTTCGAAGCGTGTTCGGACTATCAGTCCTCGCCATTTTAAGAAGCGGTAAAATTATCGAAAAAGACGTAGGCGCTACCCCATTGAAACTCGGCGATGCCCTGCTCGTATACGGCCCCGTCCGATACATCCGAAAGCTTGAGGAAAATAATGATCTGGTGCTTTTGGATCGGCAACAATCTGAAGAGGATGTCCGACACGCACCTATCGCGCTTCTGCTTCTGGCTGTGGCCCTTTTACCGCCGATTCTCGGATTGTACCCTCTTGCGGTCAGTGCACTGGCCAGTGCGCTTTTAATGGTGGCGACCGGTTGTGTCTCCCTTCGAGGAGCTAAAAAAGCAATTGATTTTCGAATCCTGTTTTTGATTATAGGTACAATTCCTCTCGGTGACGCACTATTCCAGACCGGCGTGGCGGGTAAAATGGCCGCGAATTTGTTCCCGGCGGAGATGAGTTTGGGGTCGTTCTATGTTTTAGGGGTGCTGTTTGTCGTTTCTGCTCTGTTTAGCACGACATCTAATAATGCTGCAGCCGCAGTTATCCTTGCACCGGTTGCTTATGCCGCAGCAGAATCTAGTGGTATTGATGTCAGTAAAACATTTCTTGCTGTGGCCTATGGCGCCAGTTGCGCCTTTGTTCTCCCGTTCGCTCATCAATGTAATTTGATGACCATGGGGCCCGGAGGATACACAACAAAGGATTTCATCAAGGTCGGAGTTGGTCTGTCTTTGGTCATGGCGACGACGGCGGTTGTTCTTCTCGCTCTATAGTGCTCAGGACTTTACTTTTCATTGCAGGTGATTATCGTTGTTAGGGTAACCAAAAACAAATCCTGGTGACCCATGAAAAAGAATACTGCTGCCGCTGTACCCCAAACAGCCGATAATTATACTGCCGATAGCCCGACCCCACTGCATCCCCTGGAAGAAGATTCCCGGTCCAAGGAACTGGACCGGATCATTGTCCGGGGCGCCAAGGAACACAATCTTAAAAATATTGATGTAGAAATCCCCAAGAAAAAGCTGGTGGTGGTGACGGGTGTGTCCGGGTCGGGCAAGTCCAGCCTGGCTTTTGATACCATTTTTGCCGAAGGCCAGCGCCGGTATGTGGAGTCTTTGTCCTCCTATGCCCGCCAGTTCATCGGGCAGATGGAAAAACCGCGCTACGAAACCATCCGTGGGCTCTCGCCCACCATTGCCATTGAACAGAAGGCCGCTTCCAAAAATCCACGGTCCACCGTGGGTACCATCACTGAAATTTACGACTACCTGCGGGTGCTCTTTGCCCGGGTGGGGACCCAGTATTGCTATAAATGCGGGAAAAAGGTGGGCCGGGGCCATGCCCAGGCCATGGTTTCCCAGATTATGGATCTGCCGGACGGTTCTAAAATCCTGATTCTGGCGCCCATTGTGGAAAACCGCAAGGGCGAGCACCGGGAGCGCCTTGAAGATCTCAAGCGCGAGGGCTATGCAAGGGTCCGGGTGGACGGGGTGGTCCAGGATCTTGAAAATGTCCAGACCCTGGCCCGCAACAAAAAACACCACATTGAAGTGGTCATTGACCGGCTGGTGGTGAAGTCCCAGAGCACGTTTGAAAAACGGCTAACCGATTCCGTGGAATCGGCCCTGAAACTAGGCGCAGGTCAGCTCATTGTCCATATGGAGGGCCGGGAAGACCTGAAAATGAGCGAGGCCCGCTCCTGTTGCGGCATTGCTTACCCCGAACTTACGCCCCAGATTTTTTCCTTTAACTCTCCTTTGGGCATGTGTCCGGACTGCAACGGCATTGGCACCCTTTTGGCTATTGATCCGGATAAGGTGGTGCCGGATCCCAATCTATCCATCCGTGAAGGCGCCGTTGTCCCTTGGAAAAACTATTTCATTAAGAAGCCGCGGTTTAATAATGAAAATTCCTGGGGCAAAGGCCAGCTTCTGGCCATGGAGGAGCAGTGGGGTATTGATTTCGATGTTCCCTGGAAAAAGCTGCCCAAAAAACAGCGGGATCTTCTGCTCTACGGCTCCGACAGTAAACAGATGACCGTGAACTGGAACTCGTCAAAGATCCAGGGCAGTTTTTCCCGGACCCACGAAGGCCTGGTCCACACCCTGATGCGCCGGTACATGAATACCCAGTCGGAACATCAGAAAAAGTATTATACCAATTTCATGACCGCTGCCGGTTGCCCCTCATGTAAAGGGCGGCGGCTGCGGGATGAGGTTTTGCATGTCAAGATCAGTGACAAATCCATTATAGATGTCACTGAGATGACCGTGAAAGATGCCTATAATTTTATCTCTTCCCTTGAGCTGACCGGCAGCAAAAAGCTCATTGCCGCTGAATTGCTCAAGGAGATCCGGGATCGTCTGGGCTTTCTGGTGAACGTCGGCCTGGATTATCTCTCCCTGGACCGGTCCGGTCCTACGCTGTCCGGCGGGGAATCCCAGCGCATCCGTCTGGCTTCCCAGGTGGGGTCTGAATTGACCGGGGTGCTTTATATTCTGGACGAGCCTTCCATCGGTCTTCACCAGAGAGACAACATTAAATTGCTGTCCACGCTGAAGCACCTGCGGGATATCGGTAACACCCTGCTCATTGTGGAGCATGACCAGGAAACCATGGAGGCTTCGGACTGGATCGTGGATATCGGCCCGGGTGCCGGCCACCTGGGTGGTGAAATTGTGGCCCAGGGCACACCTGAACAGATTCGGGAAAACCCGGTTTCCCTCACGGGTCAATTTTTAAGCGGACGTGAGACCATTGCCGTGCCTGAAAAACGGAGAACGCCCAAAACCATGGGAAATAAATGGATCACCATTCATGGGGCATGTGAAAATAATCTGGCCAACATCACAGCCAAAATTCCTGTGGGGCTTTTAACGGCTGTCACCGGCGTGTCCGGGGCCGGTAAATCCACCCTGATCAACCAGATTCTCTATCCAGCCCTGGCCGTAAAACTGCACGCTTCCCAGATGAACGTGGGAAAACATAAAAAGATCACCGGGTTGTCCCACATCAACAAGGTCATCAACATCGATCAGAAACCCATCGGCCGGACCCCGCGCAGCAATCCGGCCACATACACCAAGCTGTTTGATCCCATCCGGGACCTGTTTGCCATGTTGCCCGAATCCCAGGCCAGGGGGTATAAAAAAGGACGGTACTCTTTTAATGTCAAGGGCGGCCGGTGTGAGGCCTGCCATGGGGACGGATACATTAAGGTGGAGATGCACTTTCTGGCCGACGTGTTTGTACCCTGTGACGTATGCCACGGCAAACGGTTCAACAAGTCCACCCTGGAGATTAAATACAAGGATCACTCCATTGCCGATGTGCTGGATCAGTCCGTAATACAGGCCAGGGACCTGTTTGACGCCCATCCCAAGATCACCAGGATTTTGGATACGCTGGTGGATGTGGGACTCTCCTATATCAAACTGGGCCAGGCCGCCACCACCCTGTCCGGCGGCGAAGCCCAGCGGATCAAACTGGCCCGGGAGCTTGCCAGAAAGGACACCGGCGATACCCTTTATATTTTGGACGAGCCCACCACCGGGCTGCACTTTCAGGACATCCGCATGCTGCTGCAGGTGCTCCAGCGCCTCACCCATGCCGGCAACACTGTGGTGATCATTGAGCATAATCTGGATGTGATTAAGACCGCCGATTGGATTATGGACATCGGTCCCGAGGGTGGCAGCGGCGGGGGCCGGATTGTGTCGGCCGGTCCGCCGGAGGATGTGGCCAAAGATCCTGACAGCTACACCGGGCAATATTTAATACCAATACTTAGCGCCAGCGGTTACAATTTGGGTTGGTAAATTACGTATTTTGCATCCTTTTTTCGGTAAAAATGAAAAATTTGTAACTCGTTTTTATTGGCGAAATGTATTCGTTTTAAAAAAAACTTTTAAAAACAAGTGGTTGTCTTTTTGGCATGCCCTTTGCTCTAACATAGAAGTAAAGGACACGTATGACAAAGGGTACTACCACCCCTGAAACCACTACATACTCCATCCGTCCTTATCTCACACCCATCATCACCTCCCTGTGTCGGAAATAAATATTCCGCCACAGGGCCTCACCATTCAATGGTGACTTAAGAGCCTGTTTAAAAATATATGACTCGGCTGCAATCTCATGAGATTTCGTTTCGATCCCCTAATTTTTAAACAGGCTCTTAACAGACTCTTACAAGGCCATATCCAGAATAACCAAAAATGAAAATTTCGTCTCATGGAATGAAAATTTGGTAACCTGTTTGTATATGAATCTCTATTTTTTTAAAAATTACATTTAAATTCAAGGTATTATATGATGGCATGCCTTTTGCTATGTCTCTTGTCGGTCATAGATCACATCATGGCGTAGCCTTTGCTCTGCTGGTGATGGATTTTAATGAATAAGGAGATGTAAATTTATGGTAACGTCCAAAAAAATAATCAAAAATAAAAAAAAGATTGCAGCCCTGGCCTGTATCTTGGCAGTTGTGGCAGCGGTCTGTCTGCATGGCGTCGGCGGTTCATCTGCCACCCAATTTCTTAAAGGGGAGGCCTGGGGGAATATTTTGCTTGCCTTATTTGCCGGCTTTTCATGCCTCGCCCTGGCAGAATTGGCATGGAGAATCATCCTGGTACTGAGATACAAGCCAATTAAGGGTATTTCCGATGATCAGCTACCGACCTGCACAATCGTAGTACCGGCCTACAATGAGGGCCGTCAGGTGTTTGATACCCTTAAAAGCCTTGCTGCCAGCAACTATCCCAAGGAAAAAATTCAACTGGTTGCCGTGGATGACGGCAGTGTGGATGACACCTGGGAATGGATTAAACAGGCTAAAAGAACACTTTCATTACCTGTCCTGACCATACGCCAGCCCCGGAACCAGGGCAAGCGCCAGGCCCTTTATGACGGGTTCAAGAAAAGCACAGGCACGGTATTGGTGACAGTGGACAGTGATTCCATGGTAGAGCCCGACACCCTTAGAAATCTGGTGACGCCTTTGGCATTAAATCCCATCGTTGGCGCTGTTGCCGGCAATGTTCGGGTGCTCAACCAGGCTCAGGGTATTATCCCCCGGATGGTGGACATTGTTTTTGTGTTCAGCTTTGATTTCATGCGTGCCAGCCAGAGCATGTTCCGCACAGTAACCTGCACGCCCGGGGCCCTGTCTGCATACCGCAAATCTGCTGTCATGAGTGTGCTTGAAAAATGGCGGAACCAGACTTTCCTTGGGCGGCCCGCCAATATCGGCGAAGACCGCGCAATGACAAATATGATTCTTCGCCAGGGATATGATGTGGTGTTTCAGCAGAACGCCATGGTCTTTACCGAGGTGCCGGTGGCTTATTCCCAGCTTTGCAAAATGTATCTGAGATGGGCCAGAAGCAATGTTCGTGAAACGATTGGCATGACAGCCTTTATTTTTACGCGGTTTCGCCGGGGATCAATGCTTGGGGCGCGGATCAACCTGATTTCCGACGTACTCAAGCTTACCGTGGCCCAGATTTTTTTCTTGATTTCCTGGGGGTTGATTCTGTGGCACCCGGCCATATTTGGGAGCAAGACCATTATCGGCATTGTGCTGGGTTCCAGTCTGTCCGGCACAATCTACGCCTGGAAATTCGGTAAGATCTCTTCAATACTGGCATTTGTCTATGGATTTTTCTTTTTCATCGCCCTGACCTGGATCAAACCCTATGCTCTGATTACTCCTCACCACTCCCGCTGGCTTACACGGGCCTGTCCAAAGGTTAATCCGGACACGGATCTTCATCACCAATTAAGCGCCCGGCAATTGACCTGATTCTTTCTTTTTCTTTTTTCTTTCCGCACGGCGCACTGTTCCGGTGCTGCCGTGCCTCCCTTTTGTTGGGCTATTATTTATTTATTATCTTTTAAGTCATTAAAATCTTTTCGAGTTTTTTGATTTCTTTTATAATTTTTTGAATTTTATTCATGTTTAAGGATCTCTTTTTTCGCAACGTAAATCATCCTGAATTTACTGCCTTCATGTATCCGGATTTCTTTTGACCTTATTGAATTAATCAGATATATTAAAGCCATATCAAATTAAACGGTTAATTGTCACTCTTTTTATCATAGCACGATTTAAATCACGACTGATTTTTGGTCACTTTATTTTTCTTGTTTTTTTTGCATCGTAATTGTCTGATCACCAGGTGCCACTGAAACCATCTTAATACACTCTTAAACCGGTTTTGATTATATGAAAATTTTTTTAACCATAAGAAATATTTATATTTTCGTTATGTATTGAGCCTCGGTGAAATATCAGGGCGGCCTGTGACTGTTATAGTGAGATTTTTTAATTTAAAAAAAAGAAAAGGAGAAAACTATGCAGACCCACGAACTTCATTACGAAACCATTACCCGTTTGACCACTGCGATTTCCCACAGCAAAGATCCTGAGGAAGTTGCCATGATTACTGCCGAAAGTGTGAAAATTGCGTTCAATGCCAAGGGCTGCTGTGTTTTTCTGGTCAATAGAGACACAGGAGAGCTTGGCCTGGTAGGATCTTCCGGTCTGAGCCAGGAATATCTTGAAAAAGGGCCGACTTATTTTAAACAGGCAATTAAAGAAGCCAAGGATGCAGTTCCCATTGCTATTTATGATGTCATGGATGATCCTCGGATTGAGTATCCTGAAGAAGCTAAAAAAGAAGGGATTTCCTCGTTGCTGGGTGTGCCCATTATCAGTCATAATAAAATTATCGGCGCATTGCGGGTTTACACTGCCGAACCATGGGAATTTTCACAAGAAGATGTCACCGTGATCCAGGCGGTTGCCCTGATCTGTGGTATGGCCATGGATATGTGCCGGATGTACAAAGGGTTTAAAACCAGCATTGAAGTATTGAAAAAAATGAGGGATTCGTCAAGTTTCAACGTCGACACTGGATATTTGCTATAAGGAACGCTCAAATAAGGGAATCCGGACGGCCACCTACTGTCCCTCACTCGTGATCGGTGAAAAATCAGTGGCCACAAGTGAGAAGTAGGTGGCCATTCAAGGCGCAATACCGGAACCATAAGTCTAACACGGGCAAACCACAACTCATGTGTTCGACATCATTTTTTTGTGACAGAAACTGAGAAGTGAGCACCTAAGGGGAATAAGATCTGAGATTTAGCGAACATAAGATGACAGCTCAGTAGTGCCGTCTTTATTGCGGTCATGATTTGTTGATATACGGGGAATGGAGTTTGGCGGACAGTAAATTTTGATAGAAGAAGAGGGAGTCTTTCAAGTTTATTCCAGTTGTACACCATATTTTGTTAATATGTCTTGAGGGGTGATCGTTTCTGGTGTGCCGGTTGGCCGGAGTACATTCCTGCCACATAGAATGAAAACTTCATACGCATCAAATATTGCATACCGATCCTTATCAAATATAATCAGCTTGTTTCCATTTTCTTCTTTAACTTTTTGTCTGAACTTCCTGATTCCGGTGTCTTGACCTTTTTTCTCCAATTTATCCTGTTGGTCTATCCAATCCCTGAAAGCCGTTGTCAGTGCCATGACAAAAATGGTGAGATACACATGAACGATAAAACCGGATTTCGTATTTATAGGTGGCCTTTCTATGAACCAGGCCTGCTTGGCCTCTCTAAATAAGGCGTTTTCAATTTCACTGCGGGCGTCGTATGCGTCATAAACCACCAAGGGCTTGTCAACAGGTCCATTTGTAAGAATAATCAGGGTTTTGGAACTGGGATTATTAGCCTTAAAAGGATCATCCTTAACCACAACAGCATTGATGGGATTGGCGACAAAGCCTTTGGAGTTTTGATGGCTGCCGCTGCCCTGTGGTCCGTAGAATTCTGCTGACGTTAACCCTTCCAGACCTTCAACATCCCAATGATCTGTAACCGTTGTCTTGTTTTTACCGGCACCCACAGTGCGTATTTCGTTTTTAATTTCCGAATGGCCTGTACCAATTAAAGACAGGGCATCGTCATAAACATTCAAACTGGATTTAGCAGGAATAAAAAAGGTGATGGTTTTACTGTTGAGCCACCATAAAAAAATGCCGTCCGTGAACCCACGGTCAATGGCAAGGGAAGTGATTTTGGCATGTTCCCCCAGATTGTCAATTGCCTGCTGAACCACTTCCTGAGCAAAAGTTATGTCATGAACCTCAATTGTAGCAAAACGCATGGCTAAAGGAAGGCGGCTGTTTGGATCCCAAACCACCCATATTTTAAATCCAAAAACAGTTTCCAGAACTTTTCGAATGCGCTTTTTACGAAGTTTGAGTTCGGGCGGTTTTTCTTTGGTTACTTTGCCACAGCCGTTACATTTTTCTGTTGATTCAATCTCGGAAGCATCAAGCAGAGCATGAATTTTTTTTGGAAAAAACTTATGTGCCGCTAAAATCGATATTCCCCTGTTAAACATTTTTTCCAGGGTTGGTGCAACAATTGATGCCATTGTATTTTTTATGAAATCACAAGATACCGGTCCTCGGATTGGAATGGGCGCTTTTTCATCGCAAGAGGATTTTTTCTTACCCCTATTGCAAGTCCCTTCTTTTATCTCCCTGCCGTTAAAGCCGACAAGACGCATTAAGGCCTGACTTCGAAGAATAACAGAGTCTGTGTGCCAAAAAAAATGAAGGCCAGCCACAATACGCATCATATAAATAAAAATGATACGCATGAATGGGACCGGACTGTTTCTTTGTTTTGATTTTGGTTCAAGTTCCATGAGCAGGTTGGTAAATTCGAAATGATCAAGAAAATAAAAAAACTCATCGAATAATCCAGCTTCCCCAAGGCCATATACTTCAGGGATATCTTTACCTTCGGCAAGATCTTTGGCGATGCCTGTTTGGTCCCTGTTTGCTGTATGCCAGGTCAAGCGGTCTACTATATTTTTTGATGCATTTTGGGCTAAACTCATAGGGTTATGGGTTAGCAGAAAAACACAGGGAAGGCAAATACGATAAGGTTATAACTATTTGAAATAACAATAAATACTTGTCTCCACATCGTGATTTTGGTCCATTTTTAACATTGGGCGTGAGAGGGGGTATACACCACCTTTTGAATGTCGTTTAAATGGCCAGTGAAGGCTTCTTGCAGGGGATTTTGAAGGGTTCTCAAAAAAGCGGTCGGCCCCGCCAATTTTTTGTTTCCTTGAAAAAAATCACTTTTTTTTAAAAAAAATAAAGCAACCGCTAGCGTGATCAGCTATCTTTTCATTAATCGAAGGAATGAGTCCGAAATAAACCTATGAGCGCGGGCATCTCGCCCGCATCTTTACAATACTTGCAGACCTGCGGGCGGGACGCCCGCGCTAGGATATAGCAAAGTGGGCAAGCTATTTAAGACCCGTTTCTAAAATGCGTGGATTATGGATAGATCAGACCGATTGGTAATGGCAACTCCGGCCTTGATTTTGAGAAAAACTGTCTTCCTTATAGCAAATATCCAGGTCGACAAATGACCCCTGTATGAAGGCGTAACCACCGTTATACCTTCTGTCGACAGGCTGTTACGGAATAGATAATTTTTTCAAATTCAAGGCGGAAAATAAATTTGGCCGCAGGCATACATGCAGTGTTCCGAGGACCGAATTTATTTCTTCAACGCAGAAATTGGGGGAATTAGCATTCTGTAGCAGCCTGTCGAGGGGCGGTGGGGGGAGCAGCGAGGTCGCCCACTGTGCCGGTGAAGTCTTTTTCCAGCGCTGCCGTAAAATTTTCCCATTCCAGGCCGAATCGGTAAAAGGCTGTAACCGCCAATTTTTTGGTGATGATGGCGTCTCGGTATTCCTGCATGGCGTCGGTATTGAGGATCTCTGTGATCCGTCTTTTGCCCATTAATTTGACTAAGGTTTTAGGGATATAAGCCGTCAGGATTTTCCAGACCAGGGTTTTCTGTTTTAAGATGGTGTTGAGCCTGGTTTTGAATATCTTCTGAAGGGCCAGGATCTCTTCCCCTGCCTTGTCTGATTGGGCAAAGAGTGGAATGTAAGGATCTGCTTTGCAGCGGCGGATTAATATTTTTGTTTCCGCTGCTGCATGGGTTTCGACAAGGCCTATAATTTCCCTAACAAGGTCACCGCACACCTTAGAATCTTCAAGTATGGCGGTCTCGTATTGGTCCCCGAGAAGGAAACCCGGGAGGACTTCGGCCATGACCGAGGAGAATACGCCGCCTTTGTTGGCAGTGGTCTCTTTGAGATGACGG
Source organism: uncultured Desulfobacter sp. (assembly GCF_963675255.1). Lineage (GTDB taxonomy): Bacteria > Desulfobacterota > Desulfobacteria > Desulfobacterales > Desulfobacteraceae > Desulfobacter. The sequence continues at coordinate 649,532 of NZ_OY775937.1, read as the reverse complement.
ATGCTGGTGTTTGTCGCAATATGCCGACGGGCGTCGTTGTTGAAAAAGAGGCCGGCGCCTTCCACAATGAATTCAAGTTCCTTGAAATTTTCCAGAAAGGATGTGACGGTTCTCCCGGTGACGCCTTCCTTGAATCCGCCGCAGGGCAGACACGCCCGGATGTCGGCCTTGCGGATGTAGGCTCTCATTTTCGGATTAAAGAGAAAGTCTCTGTGGAAGATGGCGCTTTTTTCGACCACGGTGCCGTCGGGCAGGAAGGTGCGCGTGGCTGTGGCCGGCACTTTGAATCCATCGGGAGACAGCATGTCTGAAGGGAAGGCCAGGGTGCCGGCGACGGAGCCGGTACGGGCGGCTAAGGCCAGTTTTTCCAATTCGCCGGGATCCAGGCCGGCCGGATCAAAAAGTAGGGCTTCATTGTCTATGGCAAGGCAGATTCGGCCCTGGTAGCAGAGCAGTTCATTGCCCCCCAGCCGGCCGCCGGGTCCGCCGATGACCATGAGATTCAGATCTTTTTCCCGGGCGTTATCGTTATTAATCAGAGTGCGGAAGGCCGCCATCATGGCTGTGGTGGTCATGCCTATGGTTTTAATTTTTCCACTGATTTTTTCCCTGATTTTTTCCAGATTCTGGGTGACCAGCTGGGATTTCCCGTTGATTTGCAGGTCGCTTAGGCCGTTCCCGGCCGGCAGTAGCCCGAACAATTTGCCGTTGTTCAGAAGACCGTAATTATCGTGGCGGATGCCGCAACCTTTTTCCGTGGCAATGGTTCGCCAGTGGGGATAGCCTCGTTCCTTTGCCCTGAGGACCACAGTATCCATGAGGCCTGCCGTTTCCCGGTCCGGTTCGAAAAAGAGTCTTTCAGGCCGGCCGTAATAATCCACTACATTTTCATTAGGGAGTGTGAGATCCAGGATGCCTTCGGTGAAATCCAGTACTGCATCCCTGGGGTATTCCCCGTAAACGGGGTGGAGAACGATCACGCCTGCAGCGCCGTCTTCGCAGATGTCCTTATGCTTGAGCCGGCGGTCCCGGGGCCCCAGGAAAAAGCTGAGCCGGGCCGCATTTTCCATCTGCCTTTTGTGGGCCGCCGGACCGCTTGTTACCAGACGCAAACCGCCCCGGGCAATGTCGGCAGACCGCATGTGGATGCCTGCGGCATAGTGGCCGTTAATAAAGAAAATTCCGTAGACAGGCCGGTTGTATACCAGGGGATCCAGGATGCCGCTGTCTAAACGGAAGCTGTAGGCCCGTTTGCCCGGGATGTAAAAATTGGTTTTTTGGCAGTTGGTCACAAGTTTCGCCATGAACCGGAAGATCTGTAAAGCCGTGGGGTGTTCTGTGAGGTGGGTCCGGCACAACCGGTGGAACGTCTCAAGTAGTTCCGTTTGGTCAGTAGCCGATTGATTGGGGGCCAAGGCCGGGTCAAAGCGGTGGGCGAATAGTTTATATAAGGCTTTGAGCAGGTCGGGGTGGGCCGTGGCAGCACTTTCAATGGTTTGGGTGTCAAAGGCGGCCCGGGCAGCCTTGTGGATACGGTCAGCAAAGGCCTCTTCACAGGCCATGTCATCCAGACGGGACATGATGGCACGATCGCTTTGGGCCTTGTTTTCAGAGAAGATGAATATCCGGGCAAAGTCAATGGCATTACCGGCAAAAAGCATTTCCTTGTAGGTCAGTTTTTTTTCCACGTAAAGTTTTGTGACAGGACTCACATTAAAGGCCAGGAAATCCTGAATGTCCCGGGTCAGTTCCGTTTCCCGGGTCCGTGAAATTTCTCCCCGGATATAGAGGGAGCAAATGGACGTGGGCACATCGGTGCCATCCCAATAGGGTTCCCAATAGGCTCGCATGAGGGTAAAGCCGTGGTCCTTGAGCAACTGCCGGAAGATGGGGATTTGGGGGGTGGCAAAATTCGAGTTGAACATGAGCCGGGTTTCTGCGGTGGCCGGCAGATTAAATGCTTGCATCAGGGGGGTTACCGATGTCTTGCAGTCCCTTAGGAATTTTTCATACCGCATGCGGGTGGGTTCAGGGGTTGCGGTATAATCGCCTGCAAGGTTGAAAAGAAAGGGGGACGCTTTGAACTCATATTTGGTGAAATCGTTTACGGTTTCCGGCCGGAAGATATAGGTGTAGTATTCATTTTCCCGGCTGTAGTAATATTCCCTGCGGTGGCCGGATATCATGGTTTCCATAAGTTTTTCCATGGCGTCCCGGGTTTCCCGGGTGGCGATACGTATCCGCTGGACCTCACTGCCTTGGCCCAGGTCAAAGTCAATGTGGGCCACCCGGCCCACCAGGAGCACCCGGTCATCTTGGAGGGCAATACTGGAGGTGATGGAAGAAAGGATCTGTTTGAGGGAATCCTTGGTGATGTTTTCAAAAAAATAGCTGGGAAGCCCCAGATCATTGAGCAGGATACCTGCGGCCAGATTGATACAATGCGCTGTGATCAGGCCCTGGGCGGAAAGGTCGATGACCGCTTCGTAGAGAATCCTGATGTTGAGGTTGAGTGCGTCGGCGCGGTCAATGATATGGGGGGCCTGGCTGATGCCGGGCAGCAGGTTGGACATGGGTGTTCCTCGATGCGGGTTACAGGCCGGACAGGTAAGATGTCAGGTTGATTTTTTTATTGGTGATGTCCAGCTTTTTACGAATATGGTTTCTATAGGTTTCTACGCTGCGGTAGGAGAGGTTGAGCATTTTCCCGATTTCCTTGGAGCTTAGGCCGGTGCGGATCATATTGCAGATTTCGTTTTCCCTGGGGGTGAGGCGCTGGTGAAGTCGGGATATTTTGGTACCAAATGAAGAGGTGAGCTGTGCGATGTTATCTTCCAGCACTTGCAGGTATTCTTTGTCCAGATCCGATCCCTGTTCTTCCATTTTTTTAACCAGGGGCAACAGCAAATTTTCCACATTGGCCAAGACCCGCTTTTCCAGGTCGACTTTTTCGTCTCGCAGTTGGCCCATCACTTCCCGCAGGGCAATATTTTTTTCCTTGAGCTGCTGGTTTTGTTCTTTGAGCTTGCGCCGTGATTCCCGAAGTTCGGCTTCCGCCTGTTTTCGCTTGCTGGCTTGGCCGAGAAGTTCGGCCACCGCATTGATCAGCGACCGTTCTTCGCTCAGAAAGGGTCCCTCGTCCATGTCGGGCCGTTTTTCAAGGTAGCAGACCGTGAGGATACCAATGGGTTCACCATAGGCAATGATTTCCGCCTGCTGTTTCCAGAAGGTGTTTTTGTAATTTTCCGTGCGGAAACTCTGATCGTTGATGAGAAGCTGGGCGCATGTAATTTCCGGGTACTGCCAGGAGGGAGGAATGAGATTTACCACTTGTTGGAACGTTTCTTCCAGGGACAGCCCGGTCTGTTCCATAATTTTGGAGATACCGTACAGGCAGTTAATCTCTTTCATACGTTCCTGGAGCTTGTGGGCCTGCTGCTTGAAGATCAGCTCCATGCGCCGGTGGTCCTGCTCCAATTTTTCCAGCTCCCGGTTGCGGTGGACCAGGGCGTCGATGTCTGGCTGCTCCACGGTGTGACTCATGTTTCCCCCCAGGTTTTTTCAGCCGCCCGGATACGGACAGAGCGGCTGATTCCGATATGATCGGATATACCAGGAATTTACGGGCTATACAAGACCCTGGTCCAGCATGGCGTTGACCACCTTGGTAAAACCGGCGATGTTGGCCCCGGCCACGTAGTTGCCTTTTTCGCCGTATTCGGCACAGGCGTCCACGCAGGATGTATGTATGCATTTCATAATGCCATGCAACCGTTGGTCCACTTCTTCCCGGCTCCAATTCAGGCGCATTGCGTTCTGGGACATTTCCAGGCCGGATACGGCTACGCCGCCGGCATTGGCTGCTTTACCCGGGGCGTAGAGGATTTTATGATCCACAAAAATGTCGACGGCATCCGGGGTGGAAGGCATGTTGGCGCCTTCGGATATCACAAAGACCCCGTTTTCAATGAGGTTGCCCGCATCTTTGCCGTTGATTTCGTTCTGGGTGGCAGAAGGAAAGGCGCAGTCGGCCGCGATGGTCCACAAGGGATTGTAATCCAGGGTGGCATCTGTTTCGGTGTATACGGCTTCCGGGTATTTTTCTGCATATTCTTTGATTCTGCCACGCCTGATGTTTTTTAATTCCATGATCCAGGCTAATTTTTCTCGGTCAATGCCTGTTTCGTCGTAGATGAATCCGGTGGAATCCGACAGGGTGACGACCTTCCCCCCCAGATCCAGGATTTTTTCCACGGTGTACTGGGCCACGTTGCCGGAACCGGAAACCAGGCAGGTTTTGTCTTCCATGCTGCCGTTGCGGGTGGCCAGCATTTCAGCGGCAAAATAGACCGCACCGTAGCCTGTGGCTTCCGGCCGGATGAGGCTGCCGCCCCAGTCTAAGCCCTTGCCCGTGAGCACCGGGGCAAATTGATTGGTTAATCGTTTGTACTGTCCGAAAAGATAGCCGATTTCCCTGCCGCCCACGCCGATGTCCCCGGCGGGCACGTCGGTGTTAGGGCCGATGTGGCGGTAAAGTTCGGACATGAAAGACTGGCAGAAGCGCATGACTTCATTGTCGGATTTTCCTTTGGGGTCAAAGTCGGACCCGCCTTTGCCGCCGCCTATGGGCAGGGTGGTCAGGGCATTTTTAAAGACCTGTTCAAATGCCAGGAATTTAAGTATGGACAGGTTTACCGAAGGGTGGAAACGCAGCCCTCCCTTGTAGGGGCCGATGGCCGAGTTCATTTGGATGCGGTAACCGCGGTTAATCTGGACGGTTCCGGTGTCGTCCACCCAAGGTACCCGGAAGATGACGATCCGTTCGGGCTCGGCCAGGCGTTCCAGGATTTTGGCTTGACGGTATTCGAGGTTGCGGTCCAGCACAGGCTGTACGGTTTCGATTACTTCCTGAACGGCCTGGTGAAATTCTTTCTGATCGGGGTCTTTGGCTATGATTTTATCCAGCTCTTCTGACATGGTCTACCTTTCTTTGGGTTGTGAGTATTGTAAATCGGGTTAATGAGATCAAATTGTTAGGCGGCATTCATAAAAATAATTGGTGTCGGTGACCTCATTATTCATTATGTATGTGATTGTTTGCTTTTCCGGCGTTGATAATGACACTGCGGGAATGTTTCCCATCGACTTTAATTAGCAGGGGGCATTTCAGGCGCATGTGGCGAATGAATCCCTCGTCCCGGACAGTGCGGCAGCCGGTCAGGTGTTCCAGGTCGATGCGGTCTGCATCCCCTGGATTCACGGTGATATAGGGAACGCCCTGGGAAGTGATGGTATTGAAGAAATGGGAGCCTTTGGAGGCATCGGCATGGATGGTGCCGTCTCGGATTTCCACGATGGCACCGGCACCGGAGATCTGCTGCCAGTCCACAGGGATTCCCAGCCAGGGATCCGATGACCCCCACCGACCCGGCCCGGCCAACAGAAACCGGCGGTTGTTTTTGGCCAGGTCCGCATTGATGCGGCTGATCTGCTGTGCCATATCCGAGGTTTTGCCCCCCTCAAAAGTTTCCGGGTTGACATAGACGATGTCCCGGATGCAGTCTAAGGTGCAGTTCCCCAGAGCCGAGGTGGAGACGCAGACGGCTTCGTCAAGATCTTTTTTGGTGATTAGACTGGTGTCCCGTGGACTGAACATGGGCCGGACCTGGAGCAGGGAAATTTTCCAGGTTTCGCCTGATTTGTCGGGGATGTCGGCCGTAAACTCCAATTCTATTGGGCCGCCGGCCTCATGAGCCAACGTTTTCATGAGATCGTTTACCAGGGCGGTAAGGGGGGGGGTACCGTATTTCAGAACCTGGGCAAAGGTGAGGATTTTGGGGCCTTTGCAATACCAGGTATCCCGGATTCGGTCTTCGACAGGCACATAGGTTGAGGTCAGGGCTTTGACCGGGGCCTCTTCTAAAGCCTGGGCCAGGTCCCGGCGTTCCAGGTTGGAACAAATACCGAAACGCAGGGTTTCCGGGTAGCCTTCCATTCTAAGGGCATAAAAGCAGTTTTGTGTTTTTTCCAGAAAATCCCGGGTGCCGCAAAATTGAGGCGTGGCCTGGGGGTGTTTGGGGAAAACCCTGAAGCTTTGCTCTCCCTGGGCCAGGGTGCGCCCTAAACCCAGTGCCAGGTTCAGGACACCCTCATCGGCTTTGGCATTGGCCGCAGGATAAAAATTCAGGGAATGAGCCGTACCCGAAATGGCTGGGTAGAAAAAATCTCCGTATTGACTGCCAGCGACTTCCTGGATCATAACGGCCATGCTGTCCCTGAAGGGGCGAACCGTTGTGCTGCGCACAAAGGTCTGGGCTTTTTTATAGTAAGCAGAGGCGTAAACCAGCTTGACTGCGGTGGCAAGGTGCGACAACCGGATGTCAGGGTCGGCATGGTTGTTAGGGATCATGTAGGTTTTGTGCAACCCGGCGCAGGGATGGTTGACGGCATCTTCCAGAAGGCTGGAGGAGCGTACGACCAGAGGGGCACAGTTCGCTGCCAGATAGGTTTTTAAATGCCGGATAACCTCCCGGGGCAGGGGCGCGTCGATGAACGCCTGAACCAATTCCGCCAAGGGTCGGCCGTTTAGTTCGCCCAGGCCGTTGTCACGGACAAAGTCGTCAAAAATATCTGTGCAGAAGACCAAGGCCTCGGGGATGTTGACGGCCATTTCCGGATAAGCTGTCCCAAGGTCGGGGTGGCGGTCAAGAGTCTGGGCCAAAAATGCCAGCCCCCTGGCTTTACCACCAATGGATCCACGTCCGATTCTGGTAAAGCCGGCGGGGCTTGTTTGAACAGGATACTGGCCGTTGGTATGGGTTTTTTCCCCTTGGGCTGGGTGGTCTGCTGCCAGGCTGCGGAAAAATTCATGGAGATCCCGGTCCAGCTGGTTGGAATTTTTGTCCAGAAAGGGGGCTGGGATGTCTTGGGCCATTGTTTTGTTAGCACTTTCCGCACTCATGAGCATGATGGGAAGGCCGGGCATTTCCCTGTGAATTGTTGACAGGATGTTAATGCCGGCTTTAGGCGATTCTGTTCCCTGGCAAGGAAGCCGGGTATCGGAAAGGACACAGTCAAGACGTTGGCCCAATTCGTGGAACCGTTCCATGGCGGTTTCATGGGACCCCGCCAGGACAAGCCTGGCACCAGGGAAGGCCTCGTCTATTCCTTTGTATATTTCAGGAAGCAAAAACGAGGTGTATTCAAGACTGTCTTCCACCATAAGAACGGCACGACGGGTGGTGTCCTTGCAGCGTTGGTCCTCAACAAAACGGACCATGGCATGAAAGAGTTGGGTTGTTCTGGACCAGATAAAGATGTGACCTGCATCCCGTTCCAAAGGCTGGATTTTGCAACAGCCCGGCTGCACCAGGAAGATTACCTGCAGACCGGGACAAAGGGTCTTGAGCTGCTGTACCGTTATTCCTGTTTTGTCATTCAGGGTCTCAATTTCAATGAAAAGGATGTCAAAATTCGCCTTGCGGAGCAGTTCGGCAGCCTCTTTCATGGAAACAGCGTGGGTGATCTCCCAAGGAGATGGGTGGATATCCACTTTCAGTCCCGGCAGATGGTAAGGAGCGGAAACAAAGAGGATATTTTTGACCTGAAAACTGGAGGACTGTGAGTTTTCAAGACTGGCTTTTATTTTTTTTGTAATTTTATCCATTTTTTATTCGTCTCGGCCCATTTAAAGTTTTAACCATGATAAAAATGCGATGTTTTGCGTTTGGTTTATATTGAATATTTTTATTGGAATATTAAAAAGAAAACAACGCGATAAAAATTAGATATAAATGCGTATAAAAACATAGCGGTCAAAATATTTTACAGGCAAGATAAACCGATCTAAAGTCCGGCTGAAAGGCGCTTCTGACGTTCGGGAACGATTTTGGAGAAGGGTCTGGGGTGGCTGATCAGACAGCCTTTCAGCTTAAAATGGGAACTCAAAGATCAAATACTTAGTGCCCGACGTTTTGCCAGAATCCGATCCTGCGGGTCCGGAGCATCGAATAAATCTTGGGATTTCAGGTCGTTGGATGTATCAATAACTATTTTCCGTTCCGTGAGGGCAGATTTCAGGATATGCAATTGACGGTTGCAATTTTTGACAGGGGATGTTTAATCTCCAATATTCTTGATTATCGATTCCAACCCGGCCTGCCCTAATTGGGTCGGATAATATTCAGATTTTCAAGATATACTGTTGCCGGTCGGATACTCGCAGCGCCGCTCGGCACCGCGATTATAAGCTGATTTTTACAAAAGAGTTGAAATAATATGGAACCAATACTTATAATTGGAATTATTATATCTGCAGGTTTTTTTGCTGGCGAGGTATGCACGCGAATTGGATTACCTAGGGTAACCGGGTATATCTTTGCAGGTCTGGTCCTTAATCCCAGGTTGACACATTTTATTCCCGAATCATTTGTTGGACATACGGCACTTGTTACAAATATGGCGTTATCATTCATTACATTCTCTGTGGGTGGAACATTATTGTTTTCAAAGATTCGTTCACTGGGGAAATCAATACTTTTTATAGCCCTTTTTGAAGCTGAATTTGCGTTTTTGTTTGTTGGTGTTTTTTTTATAATATTGGGGCCATTGGTTGTTTCTCTGGCTGAATTTACTTTAATGTCATTTTTTATTCCTTTTGCTTTATTATTAGCTTCTCTGGCATCGCCGACTGATCCATCGGCAACATTGGCGGTTGAACATCAATACAAAGCAAAAGGTGAAGTTACATCGACGATTATGGGGGTGGCAGCATTTGATGACATCCTTGGCATATTAAATTATAGTCTCGCCGTTTCTGTAGCCGGCATTTGTATTCTGCATCAACCCATAGGGATTTATTCTATTGTACAGCCTTTTATCACGATTTTGGGTTCTATTATTGGGGGCAGTTTGTTTGGTTTTTTTCTGAATATTTTGACAAAAACAGTTAAAAAAGAAACAGAAGGAGTATTAATCACCCTTATAATTAGTCTTTTGTTCTTATGTTATGGGTTTGCAGGAGTGTTAAGGGTAGACGAGCTTTTATCTACAATGACGATGGGAGTTGTTGTTGTAAACTACAACATAAAAAAAGAAGAAATATTTAAAATACTCGAGAGATATACAGAAGAACTGATTTTTGTTCTTTTCTTTACAATAAGTGCGATGCATCTGAATTTTTCAGTAATGGTATCAAATTATCTATTTATAATTATTTTTATAGTATTTCGTTCAATCGGCAAATTTAGTGGAACTATTGTGGGTGGTAAAATATCAAAATCATCTTTATCCGTACAAAAATATACTGTTGGTGGATTAATACCTCAGGGGGGCATAGTGATTGGTTTAGCATTGCTTATTAAACAAAATCCTATTTTTAATTCAATTTCAGATATTATTTTAAATGTCATTATTGGTGCAACGATTATCCATGAAATTTTTGGACCTATCATTTCTAAATTTGCACTTGAGAAAGCAGGCGAAATAACTTTAAATAAAAAAAGTGTGCAATAAAAGCATTAATGCCGGTCAGAATGTTAAAGGCCAGATTATACCCCTTGGTGAAATTATGCGTCATAGCGCCTATTTGAATTACAAGCAAAAGTATCTTGATGTGTAGCGGGCTTCAAAAAGGGTTCTTTGCCAATAATTACGGGTCAGAAGTGTTCCGGGCCTTGAAAAAAGTGCGCCGGGTAAAATATGGTACCATTTAAATCCCCGGGCTTGATAATGTTCTATAATTTCAGGCCCGATCCCTAAGTCCTTTGCCGCTACAACAGCGGCATCTCGCTGGCAGCGTGAACCGGCATACAGGTTTGCAATCCTGGGTTTGAATCCGTTTTCATAAAACAGGTCTTTTGCCTGTTTGTAATTTTGAAACCGGCTTAACGCATCCAGTTCTGCAAAAAAGGGGAGAATAAACCCATAGGCGGTCAGCCATCCGTATCCGGCCAGGTGAGACCAGTTTTTCTGATAAAATGCGTCCATGGCCAAGGGGCAAAAGGTGCAGAACAGCATAACCCCGAGACAGGCGACCAGGTGAAGCAACATGCCGGTTTGAATCAGTTTCATGATTCTGCGGATATAAACGAACCATACAATGGCAACGGCAGTCTTTCCGGGTCGTAGCAGTCTGTTTCTTAGAATCATCTATGCATGTCTCGGATTCGTCTTCGTCTTTTGAAATATGTCAGTCCTTTCAACTCTCTTGTCCGGATATAGATATACCGTTTCCAAATAAAGGTGTAAACATTGCAAATTCCGGGGACAAACACAAATAGCCTAACAGCTCTCCGAGAAAAAAATTCTCCGAATTGCCCTTGGGTGGGTATGTAAAAAACAAGCGGTGAATTTGGGTTTTCCCGGACTCCTTGACAAAAGTCATTTTCCCTGTCTTAAAGTATTATAACTATCCGTAATCTTATGGTCATGATAATAAGGTGTTCTTAAATGAATATCTGCTGTTGTGAATTGAATGGAAGGTTTGCCATGCCCAGATTTTTCAGAAAGTCAGAAAAAAAAGCCGGATCGTCGCCGGGGTTGCAGATTGATGCCCGGACCGCGTTGGGCACAGAGCCTGATATCCGTGTTTTAATCTATTCGAAAGATTCACTCGAAACATACCACCCTCCGGACATTGACGCGGCCTTGCCTTTGATTCAGAAAAATAAAACCGCATGGATTCAGGTGACCGGCATACATGATCATTTTGCCTTTTCAAGGATGGGTGAGTTGTTTAATATCCATACCCTGACCCTGGAGGATATGGTTGACCCGGCACATCCCCCCAAATTTGAAGATTTTGACACCTATTATTATGTCACACTGAAACAACTTGCCTTTGATTCCAAAACGCATGAGGTATCAGAAACCCAGGTCAGTATGGCCGTCATGGAGAATCTGGTGATTTTTGTCCAGGACAAACCTTCCCCCTGCCTTAAAGCAGTGGAAAAAAGACTGCAGGCCGGAAGGGGAAATATACGTACGGGCGGTCCCGGTTACCTGGCATATGCCCTGATTGATGCTGTCGTTGATCACTCTTTTGATGTGATTGGGCAGATTGCTTCAGCCGTGGAATCTGTTGAACGTGACATGCTTGAAGATTTAAATCCCGGTCACCTTGAGCAGATACATCGGCTGAAACGTGAAGTGATATTTTTTAATAAGCAGCTCCGGCCGGTGCGCGGGGCAATTCTCAGTTTGATGAAATCCGAATCGCCGTTTGTTCCGGATGCCGTTATCCGTTTTTATACGGATATTCTGGATCATGTTAATCATATTCTGGATGCGGTTACGTCGCTTCAAGAGCTTTTGTCCAGCATGCTTGATTTTTATATGTCATCCCAGGGCAACCGTATGAATGAGGTCATGGCAACCCTGACAATTATTTCCACTATTTTTATCCCTCTAAGTTTTCTTGCCGGAGTTTATGGTATGAATTTTAAATTTATGCCTGAACTTGAGTGGCAGGGGGGGTATTTCGTTTTACTGGGATGCATGGCGGTGATTGGCGGTGCAATGGTTGTATTTTTTAAAAAGAAAGGGTGGTTCTAAACGTCATGGCAGAAAAAAAAATTGTTCATATGAAAAAACTACACGTTCAATTTATTTTCAGGTTTTTTGTGATCCTGTTTGCCGGATTTACTGTTTTCAGTGGATTTACCTTTGCTTTTGCCGAATCAGAGCAGAACTCGACATCTCAGCTGATTGATGAACTGGGCGCTATCCTTGAAAAATCTTTGAATACTGAGCTCAGTGACCTTGAAAAATATAAAACCCGTATGGCAAGCGAAGAGCAGAACCAGGTGTATCTGACAGCAGCATATAACGGCTACCGGGTCCAGTTGTCCTCTTTCTGGAATTTACTGCTGTCCGAGGATGCTGATATTTCCCAGCTCCAGAAAAGCAAATCTGAACTGAAAAGCTCCATGGTTGACGCCCAGAAGATGGTTCAGGGGCTGATTCCGGGAGAAGATGCCCTGAAACAGGAACTTGAACACCTGGAAAATCAGAAGCTGCTTGTTGACAAACAATTGGCTCAACTTCCTAAAGTTAAAGAAAACACATCTTCCGGTGACAAGAACCGGGCCCTTGAAAAGACGGCAACCCGTCTGGCAAAAGTGCTCAAGGAAAAAGAGGCGCTGGTGTCCCGGCTGGATCAGATGTACAAGGGCCGTCTGGAAAAACTGACTGAAATAAAACAAACGTATACAACCCTGCAAACACAATTTGAAGAAATCATTGGGCAGAAAAAAGAAAAAGGGTTGTTTGAGCGTACAAACAAGGAAGCACGGTTTGGTGCCTTTCATTCTCTTCAGAAGGAGTTCAGAACCCTGATTGAACATATCTTTGACGTTTCTGATCCCCATTTCTGGATATCGGGCGTTGAAGAACTGTGGCAGGACGCACAGCTTCTGGCGGTATCATTTTTCTTTGTCCTGGCTGTTGTGTTCGTCATTCTAAGGCGGCTTCGAAAGGCGGCTTCGAGTTTAACGAATCTGCCTGTTGTGCAAAAGTTAGGCGCCTGGCATCAGATGGCCTCAAATTTGTTGACCATGTCCATTATCCCGGTCGGGAGTGCGTTGACGATTTTTTTGTACAGCCGTCTGGATGGAATGGTTCTGGTGTCCACAATTTTTTTGGAGGCCGCCCTGGTGATAATGATTCTGCTTGCGTGCAGGTGGATCTGCCGCTCCTTGAAAACGGTTTTTATTGATGCCGTGGGCGGGAAATCCAATACCCGGCATCTGATCCGTTTCACCCGGGCTGTTGCTGTTTTTATTATTGTCCATGGGGTGTTGCACACCGTTTTGGGACAAAGCTCGGCTCTGCTGATTTTGCTGCGCATGACAGGGACATTGATCATGTTTGTCTGGGCCCTGAAAACCTGGCGGAATGTCAATTTTAATACGCTTCAGTCTCCGGGGGAAAATTATCAGGATAGAAATCAGCTGATCCGGCTTTTAACTACCAAATATGTGATGCTTTTGATTTCCGGTGTTTCACTCATGTTGGATATGACCGGTTATGAACTGCTCGCCTCTCACTGGGTCCTTTCCTGGGTTCAGAGTCTTGTGGTTTTTTTCTGGTGGGGGCTTTTCTATCATCTGCTCCAGGAATGGGATTTTTATTACCGGGAGCAAAGCCGTACCAGGACCGAAAAATTTATTTATGACGATTATCCTGTCCAGTGGCTGGTCATCCGGGCAGGTCAATTTTGTTGGATGGTTACCCTTTCGATTCTTCTGCTGCTGATCTGGGGGGCCCCCAAGACTGTATTGGGTCATCTGTACCGGGTTCTGGCTATCCCTTTGAGCATCGGCAGCATGCAGTTCAGCTTTTGGGGAGGAGGGTGTGCAATATTTGTACTTATTTTCACCTATGCCCTGGTGCGGATATGGAAATGGCTGTTTCAGAAAAAATTCTTAAGCCGTTCAGGCATGGACCAGGGCCTGCAGGAGTCCATTACAACCATCTCTGCTTATGTTATTTGGGTCATAGGTTTTCTCTTCGCCCTGCATGTCTTTGGGCTGAACACAGCCTCCCTGGCCGTTGCCTTTGGTGCCTTGGGCATTGGTATTGGATTTGGCCTGCAGAACATCGTGAACAATTTTATATCCGGCATTATCCTGCTGTTTGAGCGGCCCATCCAGGTGGGGGATGATGTGGAGGTCAACGGCATCTGGGCCAGGGTAAGAAAAATAAATGTCCGGTCCACAGTGGTGCAGACCTATGACAATGCCTCCCTGATTATTCCCAATGCCGATCTCATCAGCAATCAGGTGATCAACTGGAGTTTCAAGGATAAACGGATTCGCCGCAAAATAAGCGTAGGTGTGGCATACGGATCTGATGTAGAATTGGTGAGAACAATTTTACTTCAGATTGCCGGGGATGTGCCTAATGTCCTTCGCTACCCGGTACCGGATGTGGTTTTTATGGATTTTGGCGACAGTGCTCTCATTTTTGTGCTGCGGCTCTGGACCGATGTGGACCATATGCTGGCGGTGGATACGGATGTCAGATTTAAGATCGATAAAAAGTTCCGGGAAAACAACATAGAGATCAGCTTTCCCCAACGGGATATTCATATCCGGTCCATTGAGGGGGCTGAACGGTTTTTTCCTGCCAAAGAGCCGGAATCGCAACGCCCGGAACAGGAGAAAAAGGATAATGATTGAAATTAATATAGACCTGTTCACCACCCTTTATAGATACTATCCAAAGGGCTCGGGTTCCCTTAAGGTGGAAAAGGGCACGACTGCGGGGGGCCTGATTCGCAACCTGGGCATCCCTGATGGGTCTGTCAGCCTGATTTTTGTCAATGGTAAACGAGTTATGCCTGAACGAAAACTTGAGGGAAATGATCAGGTTGGGCTTTTTCCGTTGGTTGCGGGGGGATGATTTTGCATGAAAATAAAGACAAGTTACAAGAAATAATAGGGTGAAGCGCCTGCGACACCCCTTTTGCTATCTGGGAGCGCAGGCGTCCCGCCCGCAGTAAAGATGAAGGCAGGACGCCCGCGCTCCCAGGTTGAGTTATTTCTAAGCCCTCAAAGTTTTTCAAATACTGCTGCGGCACCCATGCCGCCGCCGACACACATGGACACGACCCCATATTTGCCGCCGACTTCTTTAAGGTTGGCAATGCATGTGGCTGTCAGTTTGGCACCGGTGCATCCTAAAGGATGGCCCAGGGCAATGGCGCCGCCGTGAATGTTGATTTTATCCATGTATTTTTCAAGGCCGAGTTCCCGGATGCAGTGGATGGCCTGGGAGGCAAAGGCTTCATTGATTTCATAAATTTCGATGTCGTCAATGGTCATTCCCACTTGTTTAAGCACTTTGGGGATGGCATATTTGGGGCCTACGCCCATTTCATCTGCCTTGCAGCCCACAGTGGTATACCCAACCAGTCTGGCAATGGGGGTCAGGCCAAGTTCCTCACACTTTTCCCTGGACGCGACGATACTGGCCGCTGCCCCGTCCGTGGTCTGGGAAGCGTTGCCGGCAGTAACGGAACCGTTCACTTTGAACACCGCTCCAAGCTTTGCCAGTCCCTCCGGTGTGGAGGCCCGGATACCGTCATCATGTTCAACAATAAAGGACTCTTTTTTATAAGTCCCGTCAGGCTGCACAATATATTTGTAGGCCGGGGTAGGGATAATTTCAGTGAATTTTCCGCCGTCTCTGGCTGCCAGGGCCTTTGCCTGGGACTGGCAGGCAAACAGGTCCTGGTATTCCCGGGAGACGTTGTACCGTTCGGCCACGTTTTCAGCGGTAATCCCCATGGATACGTACATTTCAGGATTGGTTTTTGAATATTCGGGATGGGGCCGGGGGGCGTTGCCGCCCAAGGGTACAAAAGTCATGGACTCGCAGCCTGCACCCACGCAGATTTCCGACCAGCCCGCAGACACCCGCACAGAAGCCAGGGCAATGGCTTCAAGACCGGACGCGCAGAACCGGTTAACTGTGGCGCCGGAAACCTCGTCCGGAAAACCTGCCATTTTAGCGGCGATCCGGCCCAGGTTAAGGCCCTGTTCCGCTTCGGGGAAAGCGCAGCCCAACATGACATCGTCAATGTCTTCGGGTTTCAGGTTGGCGGTTCGTTCAACCGCTTTCTTCATAATAAAAGAAATCAGTTCTTCGGGCCGGGTCTGGCTGAATAACCCTTTATTTTGCTTGCAGCCCGGGGTCCTTACGGATTGTATAATATATGCGTCTCTCATTATTTTGTCCTCCTAGTTTCTAAGCGGCTTCCCGGTTCTTAGCATATGATCAATTCTGGCAATGGTTTTTTCTTCCTTGCAGAAGTCCACAAATGCCTCACGCTCGAGCTTGAGGATGGCTTCTTCGGCAATCTCACTGCCCTCGTTGGCATCTCCGCCGCTTACGACATAGGCAATGCGTTTGGCCAAAAAGGCATCATATTCGCTCATGAATTTGCCGTTGAGCAGGTTGAATACCTCGGCATTAACCATGCCTTGCCCCGCAGTTCCAATCACTTTAATCTTCTTTTTCAGCGGGGGAATATATCCGTCCTCCACCATTTTAAGCACTTCTTTCTTGGCTTCTCCCACAAGATTATCACGGTTCATGACAATCCGGTCGGCAAGGCCGAGAAATCCGTTATCCCGGGCCTGGGCGGCTGACATGGATACGGCGGCCATGGCGATTTTCATGAATGCCTGGACAAAAAATTTGGACAGATCCACCTCTTTTACGGTTTTACCCGGCAGAGCATCTACATATTTTTTCCACAGGTTCATGCAGCCGCCGCCGGCGGGCAGCAGGCCCACGCCAATTTCAACCAGACCCATGAACAGTTCGGTATGGGCAACGATGCGGTCAGCGCTCAGGCAGGTTTCGCAGCCAGCACCTAAGACCATGCCGTAAGGTGCGGCAACAACTGGGACGGGTGCGTATTTGACTCTTTGAATGCCGCTCTGGCCCTTTACCAGGAATGCATCAATTTCAGCGTATTTTTTTTCGTGGCACAGTTTGGAGACAAAAGCAAGATCTGCACCGGCGGAAAATGCGCCCGGCATGCCGCCGGCTTCGTTGCCGATAACAAGGCCGGCACCGTTTTCTTCGACATAGTCAAGGGCTTTGCCGATGGAATCAACGATTTCGCCGTTAATGGCATTCATTTTGGTGTGGAATTCAATACAGAAAACGTCATCTCCAATGTCCACCAGCGATGCAGACGCATTTTCAAATACCGTTTTATTGTTGCCTTTAGCAGCAGCAATGGAAACCATGTTTTTAGAAACCGGAACGGCCTTGTATTGGCCTGACGAAAAATCGAAGTAGTAGCGGATACCGTTTTCAAGTTTGTAAAAATATTTTTTGCCCTTGGCCAGCATGTCCGTGACATTGGCCGGGACATCAATCCCTTCGTTTTTCATCCTTTCAACGGCGTCTTCAACACCATAGGCATCCCAGGTTTCAAAGGGTCCCATGGCAAAGTTGTAGCCCCATTTCATGGCGTTATCAATTTCAACGATGGTCTCGGCGATTTCAGGTACCCGGTTGGCAGCATACTGGAACGCGTTGGCCTGGCATTTCCAGGCAAACTTGGCGCCTTTGTCGTCGCCTTTGAGTACGCAAGACAACTTCTCTTTCAGAGTGGCTTTTTCCTTGGCTTGGTCCAGGCAGGGAAACGACTTTTTTTCAAAAGCTTCATATTCCAGGGTGTCAAAATTGAGTACCTTGCGCAGTTTTTTCCATTCCGGCGTCAGTTCTGTTTTGTAAAACCCGCCCTGGGTTTTATTGCCCAGCATTTTTTTATCGACCATTGTGGAGATAAATTCAGGCAGGACAAGTGTGTCGCGCTGCTCGTCATCCGGGCACAGGTCATAGGAGTTTTTGGCCACATGAACCATGGTGTCAATGCCAACCAGGTCCGAGGTTTTGAAGATGGCGGTCTTGGGGCGGCCCAGGGCCGGTCCAAGCAGGGCATCCACTTCGGGGATGGTCATTTTGTCTTCAAGCATGAATTTGATGCAGACACAAATACCCTGAACACCGATTCTGTTGCCCACAAAGTTCGGGGTATCCTTGGCCCATACAATACCTTTACCCAGGTTTCTTTCACCAAACCGGGCAATGAAATTCATGACGTCGGGTTTGGTCTCAGCGCCGGGAACGAGTTCGAGCAGGTGCATGTAGCGGACCGGGTTAAAGAAATGGGTGCCCATGAAGTGTGCTTTGAACTCCTGGGAAAGTCCTTGGCTCATATCCTTGAGAGGAATTCCGGACGTGTTGCTGGTAACAATGGTGCCTTCTTTTCTGACTTTGGTAATTTTTTCGAACAGCGCTCTTTTGACGTTCAGATTTTCCACGATCACTTCAACAATCCAGTCGCATTCCGACAATTTTTCAATATCATCATCCAGGTTCCCCGTGCTGATGCGCAAAGCGTCTTTTTTACTGTAAAATAAAGAGGGCTTCTTCGCCAGTGCGGCTTCCATGCCTGCTTGAACAATGCGGTTTTTCGCCACAGGGTCTTTTTTTTCTTCATCAGTTAAATCAAAAGGGACAATGTCCAGCAGCAGCACGTCAACACCGGCGCCGGCAAGAAGGGCGGCAATTCCACCGCCCATGATTCCGGATCCGATGACTGCAGCTTTTCTGATCTTTCTTACCATGATTTTCTCCTCAAGTTGGGGTATAAGAGCCTGTTTAAATAATCAAAATAAATTGCCCTGAAGGATCATTCAGTTTTGTTTGCATAAATCTTGTAAAATAGATAGGGGTTTGATAATTTAGCCCTGTTTTTACGAAGGATATTATTATTTTTATAGAGAGTCAATGCACCTAATAAATGTAAAGCTGCACCCCAATTCGTCTCTAAACCTCGGCTCAGTTGCTGGTATAATTGCCGACATTCAAAGGGAGAATGGTGATATCCCCTGGCATACCGGAGGGAAAACCGACCCCTGGGATCTTGTGGAATCTGCCATGGGATTGAATATCGCCGGTTTCCATGACCAGGCAATGGCCGCTCTGGACTGGCTGGCCGCTCTCCAGAATGAAAACGGATCCTGGTATTCATCCTATATGGATTCCGTTCCCGAGGACCGGACCACCGAAAGTCACATGGCCTGCTATCTGGCGGTGGGGCTGTTTCATCAGTTTTTAATAAAAAGGGACAAGGCTGATCTGGAAAAATTTTGGTCAATCATGTCAAAGGGAATTGGCTTTGCTTTGGACCTTCAGGCGGTCACAGGAGAGATTTACTGGGCAAAGAGTCCCGAGGGCAAGGTTGATCCCATGTCTCTTTTGTCAGGCAGTTCTTCCATATTCATGAGCCTGAAATGTGCCCTGGCCATTGCCGGTATCCTAGACCGTGACTGTCCGGAATGGGAGGATGCACTTAAACGCCTTGGCAGATCCATCAGGGAAAATATTTTTACCTATAACGTGTCCAAGTCCAGATTTTCCATGTACTGGTTTTACCCAATACTGTCCGGGGCATTGCAGGGACGCCGGGCAAAGGCACGTATTGATAGATACTGGCATAAATATGTCATTGAGGACCAGGGATGCCGCTGTGTCTCCGACCAGCCCTGGGTGACCATTGCCGAAACCTCGGAGCTGGTGCTTGCACTTCACGCCATGGGACGTCGTCAAAAGGCGGCTATTGTTTTTTCCTGGATTCACAACCGGGTGTTTGAGGATCAAACCTTCTGGTGCGGCTACACGTATCCGGATATGGTGGTCTGGCCGGAGGATAAAATATCCTGGACCAATGCCGTGGTTTTGATAGCCGCCGATGCCTTGTACGGCCTGACACCCGGGGCCCGGTTGTTTGATCATGATGCATGGGACGGCTGTAAGTTTACATCTTGAACAATGATCCGGGATAAACGCCCATACTATATTAAACAGGCCTGGTACCGGTTTCAGAATTTTTATGTCCGCCGCTATCTTGCTCCTCAGCTTAGTTCCCTGGGTCCCCACCCGTATATAATTAAACCCTGGTATATTGAATTGTTCGGCAGCCCCATCTCCATCGGCAGTCATGTGACCCTGCTGGGATGCCCGGACAAAAGAACCCGCTTGACGGTGTGGTCCGAAAAAAAAGATATTGACGGTATACGTATCGGGGACCATGTGCTTATCTCTCCGGGGGTGCGGATTTCAGCGGCCAATTCCATTTGTATCGCAGACTCCTGCATGCTGGCCAGCCACGCCTATATTACGGATTCAGACTGGCACGGTATTTATGACAGATCGTTGCCGCCTGCTGGCCGGTCCAGGGTGGTCCTGAAAGAAAATGTGTGGATCGGCGATTCCGCCATTGTGTGCAAAGACGTAACCATTGGGAGAAATTCTATTATCGGGGCAGGCGCCGTTGTCACCTGCGACATCCCTGCCAATGTTGTGGCTGCAGGCAACCCGGCCAGGATCATCCGGAAACTAGACCCCGCCCGGGAAATCATCACCCGCAAAGACCGGTACGGAGATACGGAAAAGATGACAATGGCTTTGGAAACCGCAGAGAAGGACTACCTGGAAGGAAATACGTTTTTAGGATGGATTCGCAGTCTTATCGCCCCCGGCAGGAAGTAAACTTAAGAGTTTTTGCCTAGTCGATCCATGGTTTGGATAAAGTATTCAAGATAGATCTGGATCTTTTCAATGTCAAAGGTGTTAGATAGCTGGAAAAGATCGTTTCCAAATGTTTTGAACGCTTTGATTTTAAAAGCTTTTCCGGTTTCAGTGATCCTTACGGCAAACCGCTGGATATCGGATATTTTTATTGCCTCCCGGGTGAGGGGGATATGGGGAATAATATCCTTGTGCAATCTGCCCAGAAATTCGTCGGGCAGACTGTCTTTGTCCAGTGTGTCCAATCGGCTTAATGTAGCAGAGATCTCCGTTGTATCAGGTGCCGGGTTGATGAACCGTGTTAAAACGGCCATCAGGCTGTCTATGGCAATGGGCTTGGCAATGGTGCAGGCAAATCCCCGGGATTCAAGTTCTTCTTCGGGCCATAGCGTCATGCCGGCGGTCATGAGACATATGGGAATATGGGCAACGTCGCGGTCTGCTTTCAAACGCGCTGCGGTGTCCACACCGTCAATTTCAGGCATTTTGAGATCTATGAATATCAGGGTAGGTTTCTGGGCTTTGGCATGCTCAAGCGCCTGGAGGCCGTTTTCCGCTTCAATGACTTCAAGATTTATTTTTTCCAGGACTTCCCTGAGCATAAACCGGATATCCCGGTCGTCATCCACAATGAGAATGCGATTTTTGGCAAACTGCATGTTGGCCCAGGTTGACTTGTTTGCTTCCGCCGGTGCGGGACTGTCAGCTTGATACCGTTTAACATCCGGCAGGAAAACGGTAAAAATACTGCCTTGATCCGGTTTGCTTGATACGGACAGATTTCCGCCCATAAGCTCTATAAGCTGTTTGCAGATGGTCAACCCCAGTCCGGTGCCGCCGAATTTCCGGCTGGTTCCGCCCGATGCCTGTTCAAACGCCTCAAATATTTTATCCTGCTGGGTTTCGCAAATACCAATGCCTGTGTCTGCCACCTGAATAATAAGATCAGCGTACTTTTCCTCATCTTTTCGGCTGGTACGAATTTCCGCTTTAAGGGAAATGGTCCCGAATTCAGTAAATTTCAAGGCATTGCCCACCAGATTGATAATGACCTGGCGCAAACGCATTTCATCCAGGGCCAGGGCGACTGTGTCATTTTCAGGCAGTTGAATTAAAAAATTCAGATTTTCTGTTTTCAATTTTACCTTGAACAGCTCATGTATTTCATTGAATAACGACTTTAAAAAGACAGGTTTTCGGTTAATTTCCAGCTTGCCGGCTTCCATTTTGGACAGATCAAGTATATCGTTGATCAGGCCGGACAGGTTTTTTCCGGCTGTACTGATGGCTGAAAGATAGCCGGCCTGTTGTTTTTCACTGATCATTGTTTCCAATAGTTCGCTGAAACCAAGAATCGCATTCAAAGGTGTTCGGATTTCATGGCTGACATTGGCCAGAAATTCATTTTTTACCTGGCTTGCCCGTTCCAGTTCCTTTTCTTTTTGTCGGCGGATCTGGATTTCGTTATTCAAGGCCTTGTTGGCTGTCTGGAGATCTCTGGTACGTTCTTGTACCCGGTTTTCCAGTTCCTGTTGATACTGCTTCAGGGCCTGTTCCGCCTGCTTGCGTTTGGTGATATCTCTTAAGTTAATAACCATCCCCTTGGTGGTGGGATGATCCATGAGGTTTTGGGAGGTGCATTCAAGAATACACCAGTGATTGGCCTCGTGTCTGAACCGCATGGTTGTCGGTTGTGTCTGGATCAAAGAGGCGACTTTGAGGGATAATCTTTCGGTTAGCTCCTTTTTCTCCTGGGGATGTAGAAACTCCTGAAGACAACGGCCTATAAGTTCTTTGGGCTGATATCCAAGAATCCGGAATGTAGAAGGGCTGACATAACTGAATACCCCTTTGCGGTCAAGAATCCAGATCATATCGTTGGCATTTTCAATTAATGCCCTGAAATGCTCTTCCTTTTGTTTTAATGCGTATAGACTGTCCTGGAGTCTGAATGCCATCCGGTTGAATTCTTTTGCCAGAAGACCGAATTCATCGTCGGACTGAATATTGATTCTGGTGTCAAGATTACCTTTGCCAAAAGCCTGGGTGCCGACCAGAAGCTCCTTGAACGGACGGGTCAGGCGCGCGGTAAAAAACATCAGAACCAGGGAGATGATAATTGCGATTGAAATAAATAATCCATATAGATAGGGCTGCATCCGGTTGATGGCACCGTACACTTCATCTGTGGGGTCCACCGCCAGAACGTACCACTCCCAAGGCGCAAAATACCCAAATCGAACAAGGAGACGCTCCCCTGAAAATTCGATGATTTTTCTACCCCCTTGATCTGTCAGGGAAGAAAACCATTTTTCTTGGCCTAGATCCGTATCATTAAGGTATTTGTTGGGGTGGAAGATAATAGTTCCGTTGCGATCCACTATAAAAATAAACCCTTTATTTTCGTCGGTGATGTTCCGGATACGGGCTGTTGCCTCCTGTTTTGCCTTGGCAATGCTCTCCGGTCCGCTTTTCTGGCCGTGGTCATGAAGCATTTTTTCTTGTTCCTGGGTTATTTTCATGGCCATATTCAGCTGTGTGGAAAGCCAGGCATCCCCAAGATCAAGAACGGCTGTCCGCGAAAAATGGTAGGTGATCGCAATGGTTGCCGCCAGAAAGAAAAAAATAAGCGGGAGGGTTGGAAGCAGAATTTTAGTATAGGTTTTCATGTCAAGGTCATTACCGGTTTGTTTGTGACTATTCTACATTATTAATAAATTTTAATATGATGTATTTCATATCCTCTTCTTGTTGCTTTTGAATACGTTAATATACACAAAAACAGTGGGAAAATAAATTCACAACTTATCTGGACTTTCATATAAAATTGAAACCGGCTATGATGGATTTTTTAATCTGCTTGGGGCGGTTGCCCATGCGTTTTGAAACGGTTTGTGTCTAAACGCGGATTGTGAAAATTACGACAATTTGTTAAAGAATCATTATGATTTTGTCTCTTAAAGATATTATTGATCTTGATTTTCTTCTGGGTCTGGATGAGGACCCGGAAAATATGGATACGAATGCCATTGCATCCCGGGACAGGGATATCTTCCGCCGGATTAAAGATGGTCATCGTCTGGATGATGCCGGACTGATTGCAGGATGGCTGGAATACCGGCGCCTGTTGTTCTTTCAAAAGACCAAGGACGGCGGCCCCGGTGCTAAGCTTCCTGGTTCGTTATTTAAGTCTTTTTACGCCTGGATTGCCAGGGTGGTGTTTGCCTGTGGGCTGGCTGCCGGAGGTATGGGCGCATATTCGTTTCTGGCTTACCACGGCAGTCGGCCTGTGAATGTGACCTTGTTTGTTACTGTATTTATCCTTTTTCCGGCTTTGCTTTGTCTGGCTGCGGCACTGGTGGGGTTCCATCAGTTCCGGTCAGGCCCTGCCGGGTCGGGCTGGGTCGGCGGGCTGCACCGGCTGTCCATGCGCCTGTTCATTGATAAATTCATGGGACGGCTGCAGAAGTGGGCTGGACCTGTTCAAAAGCATTTTCCCCAATTTTCAACGGATGCCGGTGAGTTGCTGCATCTGGATACCCGGTCCTTTCGAAGTATTCTGTTCTGGCCAGTGTTCATCGTACTGTCCCTGGGCGCGTTGGGGTTTTCAACCGGGGCGCTTGGCGGCACGTTTTTCAGGATCATGGTTACGGATCTGGCCTTTGGCTGGCAGTCCACGCTTTTGACTTCCGGGGAAAGTGTGCACCGCCTGGTAACCTGGATGGCATTTCCCTGGTCGTGGGCCATGCCTGATATTTTTGTGCCTACCCTTGAGCAGATAGAAGGCAGCCGGATTGTGCTCAAAGAAGGCCTTGCCGGACTGGCCAGTGAACATCTGGCTGCCTGGTGGCCGTTTCTATGCATGGGGCTGGTGGTATATGCCCTTATTCCCCGGATTGTGCTATTGGGTTTGGCCCATGCTGCCAAGACGTTGGCCCTTGCGCGATTTGACCTGTCCCGGCCCAGGTATCAGCGTCTGATCATGCGGATGCGAACCCCTCGCATGGGTATGGACATCAAAAAGACCGGGGGCTCCCGGGCGGAGTTCAGAACGCCTTTGCCCAGGCCGGAACCCGCGCCTGTGGTGGAAAAAGATAAGGGCACTGTTGTTATGCCCCAACCCGATGGCATTTTAAACACACCAGAGCCAAAGGCAGAGCCTGCGCCTGAACTCCGGCCTCAGGGTGTATCGGATGAACCCCGTGTCAAAAAGAATACGCCCGGAGCGCTTGTGCTTGGCTCGGCCAGGGGGTTTGAGGAAAATGATATGGAAAAGATCCGGGCTGGTTTGGAACAGCAGTTTGGTGTTCATGTTGCGGCTATTGCCGGCATCCATTATGATTTTGATGAAGATCAGGACCAGATAGCGGCCCATGTCAAAGATTTGGACCAGGGGCCTTTGATCGTGCTTCAGGAGGTCTGGCAGCCGCCTATCCGTGGACTGCTCTATTATTTTGTTCAACTTCGTGAGAAGTTTTCTGATTTTCCCCTGTGGATTGTAATGATTCAAACAATGGATCAGGGTGAAAAAGATGTGGCGCCTTCTGATGTGAATTTCCAGGTGTGGAAGAGTGCCGTAAACCAGCTTAACGATCCCTTGATGGTCATTGAAAGGTGGGTGTCTCCATGATGGCATTGCCTGAATTTGCCGTTTTAGGACACCCCAACGAGGGAAAATCCTCGGTGGTGTCCACCCTGACCGAGGACGACCGTATCCAGGTCAGTCCGGTGCCTGGTGAAACCAGGGTTTCCAAAGCTTATTCCGTGACTATGGATGACAAAGAGATCATCCGGTTTATTGATACGCCGGGGTTCCAGGCGCCTCGGCAGACCCTGGCCTGGTTCAGAAAGAATCCCGGACCGGGCATGGTGGCCCGGTTCATTGCCGAACATGAAAACAACCCGTTTTTTGCCGACGAATGCGAACTGTTGACACCGGTGGCCAATGGGGCAGGCATTATTTATGTGGTGGACGGGTCCCGGCCCGTAAGGGAAGATGATCTGGCTGAAATGGAGATTCTGCGGCTCACGGGGCGGCCCAGGATGGCCGTGATCAATGCAAAATCCGAGACTCGGGATAATACAGAAGTCTGGAAAGAAGAGTTCCGCAAATTTTTTAACGTGATCCGGATCTTTAATTCCAACCAGGCTGATTTTTATGAGCGCATCCGGCTTATGGAAAGCCTTAAAGCCATTGACCAGGACATTGAGCCTTTGATGGAAGGTGTGATTCAGGCCTTTAACGTGGAATGGGAAAAGCGCAACCGCTTGACCTGTGCTTATATTGTCCACGGCATGGAACAGGGTTTGACCTTTTCTTTGACCCGCAGGTTAAAAGCGGACATGGATCCCGTGACACTCAAGGAAAATCTTACCCGGGAATACCAGGAAAAAATCCGGGATATTGAACAAAAAATGTTTGGCCATATCCGTTCATTGTTCCGCCATCATCTCTATGATTATCCATTGCCTGCTTGTTCTATTCTCAGGCATGATCTGTTTTCAGACCAGACCTGGGAAATGCTGGGTCTGACCCGGACCCAGGCCGCCACCGCCGGTGCTGTGCTGGGAGGAACCCTTGGGGCGGTACTGGATACGGCTGCAGCCGGACTGACCTTTGGGATTTTTACGGCCATTGGTTCCGCTGTGGGTGCAGGCTCCGCTTTTATGGGCCTTCAGCGTCTGGCTAATGCGTCATCGAAGCTTGGGGGGGACCGGATCCAGGTGGGCCCCAATCAAAATATTCAGTTTTTGTATATTCTTCTGGACCGGGCCTTGCTTTATTACACCCATATGAGCCGGCGAGCCCATGGCCGCCGTGATGTCCCTGAAACGAAATCCCAGCTTATTTCCAATGGAGAAAAGGTTGGTATATCCACGCTGTTGACGACAAAGCAGCACCGGGTCTGCATGGAGTTCTTTAAAGCCTGTCGGAAAAAAAGTCCAACATCCGGTAAAAAACATTCGCCGTCCTTTGATCGGCTGGTGGCGTCTTTGTTGGAAGATATCCTTCAAAGGCGTATCAATCCCTGATACTCGTTCATTGAGTGATCATCTGTCGGTTTTTTGACAAAAATTATTGATGGAAGCGTTTTCTGTTTTGCGGGATATTCTTTTTTGATTGAAAATCAGAAAAAGCATTGGTATATAGTGTTCACAGTTAAATGCCGGCGTAACTCAGTTGGTAGAGTATCTCACTCGTAATGAGAAAGCCCGCGGTTCGAATCCGCGCGCCGGCTCCAGTAAAATAAATAGGTTACAGGGTTTTGTCTGTAGCCTGTTTTAATTTGTGTGAAAATTTTATTCGATTGCATGGCCTTGATCAAGAACGCCATTATAAATATTCATGTTTCAATACCCCGGACAGGCAATAATGGTAAAAAAAATAAAAAAGCGTCAAAAATAAAATTCTAAGAACGGCCATGGCCGACCTGGTCTTTCCCCGAGGTTAGGCCACAACAAATCATAAAAGAAACTAACTGGTTAGTTTAGTTCTTTCATATAAAAATTTAAAAAGCAAAAAAAATCGAGAAAGAATCAAGAAACAGGCTTTATCAAAGCAAATGACGTCTCGGGCCAATGTTGAAGATATGGTCGATTATGCTTTAGACTTTTACTCGATAATTAAGTTTTTTTAAAAATTAATAATCATAATAAAAAGTTACACTGATTATTCCTGAAATACAGACTATTATAAATGATATGGCTAACTGGCGAAAAAGCCTGCGGTCTCCAAGAGTGAATACATAAAAAAGTTTTACCAGTGTATTTGAAATAGCGCCGAGTATGAGATTTAAGCCGGCATAATCCAGTGAAATGATTCCTGCTTTCTGCGCATCACTTAATGAAAATGCTATGGCATCAACATCAATCAGCCCACTAACGATAGATACAACCGGTAACCACTGATCCCCAAGGTAAACTGTCGCCAGTCTGGTCAGGACTAATATCGTACTGAAGATTGCTCCGAATGTAATGGCGGATTTCAGGCAGAAGGGATTCTCCAACTGCATTGATGTAATGTGCTCTGGATTTTCCTTATTATTTTGCAACGAAAAATAAAGTGCCAGGATTATTCCCGTCATTCCCATAGTTAATATTGGTAGCGTTATATTCTTCAGCATATCTTGATTCACAATCGCAATTTCGAGCAGCAATCTTGGAAACATTATTGCGGATGCAAGCAAAATAGCGACAGCAAAACTCCTGTTTAATGCTGGAGATTCTAAGCTCCTTTTTGCAAAAGAAACCGTTGTGACTGTTGAGGAAGCCAATCCACCAATGAATCCTGTAAGGCCAATACCCGCACCAGGTCCAAGAATCTTGACGGCGACATACCCCACTAAACTAATAAGTGACACCAGGATAACAATTAACCATATCTTATAGGGATTTAGAGCTTTAAGGATATTGTAGAGCCAGATGATATCTATAGTTTTTTCAAGCACATCCCCTTCAATAATTTGATTTTCAACATTTTTTTTAAATATACCATGCACAACTTTTTTTTTGCGGGTTTCTATCGTATAAGGCCCGAGTTGCTCTCCAGAGCTGTTATACAAAATTACAACATCTCCAGACTCGAGTGATGGTATATAATCCATCTGGATAGCAAGCTGTTTGCTGCTCTCGTCATAGATTTGAACCGTACCAAATGTGGTTTTTATGTAATCAGATAATGGTTGGTTAGGGAAAACAGGGAGAATGATAAAAGTTATGACTAAAAATTTTATTGCAGCCTGTAATTCATATCGTTGTATTTTGCCTGCAAAAGAGTGTATTGCCTTTTTCTGTGACAGAATGACCAGGATTACGATTGCGATGGCAATCGCCATTTCCTTAAAACCGATAATGATCAATACGCCCAAGAAAAAAGTCAGTATCATAGCAACTTCTGTTGTGATACCCGTATCGTGTTTACGATCAATCCAGTAGCCGCTTAATAAAAAAGACAATGTACCCATAAATCCACCCACAATGATCCATGGACTTTGAAAATACTGGCTTAAATAGCCAGAAACGGCTCCAATCAAAGCGATCAGGATGAAATCACGTGTGCCGGCATGAGGATTTTTAGACCCGGCCATATCACGCTCTAAGCCTAGAGCAAAACCAACCAGGGCAGTTAAACCAAAATTAATAAATTGTCCGAAAATAGGATCTTGCATTATTTCTATTTTCTATCCTCCAGTGCCTGTAACCAGATTTGTGGTCAATTGATTTTTATTCTTTAGGAATCACCTCCTGTGCAAGTGCACAGGCGACTTGCTCAAGGACAGGCGTCCATTCTTTGGGAGAGGTTTGTCTGAACAGCCGCATGCTCGGATACCAGGGACTGTCATTACGATCAAGCAGCCAGCGAAAATCGGGTGCAAAGGGAAGAAGTGTCCATACAGGCTTTCCCAAAGCACCTGCCAGGTGAACAACTGATGTGTCGACAGATATAAGTAAATCCAAATTTTCCATAATGGCCGCAGTGTCAGCAAAATCTGAAATTTCGGGGCCCAGATCCTTTTCAAATAAAGTCAGACTGTCCATGTCGGTCCATTTTTCATGTTTTTCTTTTTGAAGGCTGTAAAAACGAATCCCTTTTACCCTGCCAAGCGTTTCAAACATGCTTAAATGAATGGAGCGGTTGCTGTCATTTTTATGATCCGGCCGGCCTGCCCAGACTAGGCCGACTTTAAACGAACCACCACCGCCAATCCTGTTTTTCCAGATACGGCAAAGCGCTGGATCAGCAGTCAGATACGGAATTTTATCAGGAATGGTTTTTATTTCTGTTTCTAATATACAGGGCAGAGATAATAGCGGAATATGGAAATCAAACCTGTCTACAGGCCGGGTGTCTATTTTGTTCAAGCCCACAAGAAGCCGGTCATATAGTCGATTTTCTGCCACCAGCCGAATCAGGGCAGGAGCAGTTTCAAAAACCACCCGGGCACCCAAATCCTGGAGCAGGGGAAGATAGCGAATAAATTGCAGGGTATCGCCCAGTCCCTGCTCTTCATAAACAAACAGCACTTTCCCTTCAACCTCCTGGCCCTGCCAGGCAGCGCCATGGGCAAACGCTCTGTTGCGGGTCGTTGGACGACGCCATCTCCACTCATATGCGGGCCATCCATCTTTAAAATTTCCTTTTGACAGCCAGATCAAGGCACGATTCCAGTGTGCGTTAACCATGTCAGGAGAAAGAGAAATCGCTTTTTCAATGGCAGCAAGGGCCTTATCATTGTCCCCCATGGCCCTGAGAATTTCACCGTGGTTATTATGGGCATCGGCATATTCGGGATCCAGAACCAGGGCAGTTTCAACAGAATTAAGGGCTTTGTCCAGATTCCCAAGATTGAGATACGCCACAGCAATATTATTATGGGCCATTTTATGCGCAGGATTTATTCTGACAGCCATTTCATACCATTTCACCGATTTCTGGTATTTTTCCTGCTGCTGAAAAACATTGCCCATGTTATTAAAGCACCCGGCATTTGACGGCATCATTTCTATAGCTTTTTTAAGATAGGCAACGGCCAGATCGTTTTTTCCGGCATTGTAGGCCAGCACCCCCATAAAATGAGTGGCATCAGGATGATCCGGAACCTGATCAAGGACCTGACGATACATCTGCTCAGCTTCCTTTAAATTACCTGCGGTATGACTGGCAACTGCCTTTTTAAGCAATTCATCCACGGACATATTCATCTCCTGGGTCACCCTGTTTTGATCTAAAAACCTTCCTCAAACAACTCTTCTGTGCTCAAAACTTCATCCGGCCTTGGGGTATATTGCGTCGGTTCTGTGCCTTCCTTAAAAGATTCAAAAATGGTGCTTTTGCTTTGGGCAATGGGCAGAAGCCCGGTTTCAGCATCTATTTTAACGCGGATGATACCTTCGGGTACTGTGAATTCACGAACGGATTTACCTTCCAGGGCATGTTTCATGTAATCCAGCCAGATGGGGCTTGCGGCCCGGGAACCTGTTTCTTTCCTGCCGATGGGCACACTCTGGTCAAGCCCCACCCATACCCCGGTAGTGTACCTGGGGGTGAATCCCATGAACCAGGCATCGTGCAGGTCATTGGTGGTGCCTGTTTTGCCCGCCGCAGGTCGGTTAAGGGCTTTAACCCTCTGGCCGGTGCCGGTCTGTACCACGCCTTCAAGCAGATTTGTCATGAGATAAGCCGTGCCCATATCAATGACCTTTTTACGGATTAGTTTGGGAGATTCCAGAAGCGTATTGTCCCGGTCATAAATTTCAGTGATAAATACTGGTTCAATCAGGTAGCCCAGGTTGGAAAATACTGAATATGCCTTGGTTAATTCGAACAAAGAAACCCCTGACGATCCAAGGGCTATGGACAGATCCCGGGGGAAGGGGGAGGTGATCCCAAGCTTTCTTGCATAACCGATGAGATAATCTATGCCGATATCCTGGAGGATTTTGATGGTGACAATGTTTCTGGATTTGATCAAAGCCTGGCGAAATAACGTGGGACCGTAGAATTTATGTGCATAGTTGTTGGGTTTCCACACCCTGTCATTCAGCTTGTCCTCAAATACCACAGGAGAGTCAATGATAATAGTCGCAGGGGTATAGCCCTTGTCAAGGGCAGCTGCGTACAGGATGGGCTTGAACGCCGACCCGGGCTGGCGTCTTGATTGAAAAGCCCGGTTGAACTGGGAGTCCTTGAAATCCCTTCCGCCGATCATGGTTTTAACATGTCCGGTTTCAGCTTCAATGCTCAAAAGTGCAGACTGGGCAATGGGTTCCTGGTACAAGGTAAATTCATATTCCTTTTCTCCAGTCATCTCCTCAAGGACTTTCAAGTAGATGACATCCCCGGTTTTTAAGGCCTGGGAGGGCTTTTTGATCCCGGTATTTTGGTAGGATATTTTGGGGTTTGGCTTTCTGGCCCATGTCATGGTGGCTAACCGTATGATGCCGGTTACATTGCCCACCCTTACATGGGTAACCTTTTTGTAGTCGTCCACCTTCAGGACAACCCCTTTATATATCCCGCCCTTGACCGGGCGGCTGCCGTTCAGTTCTTCGAAAATGGTGCGACTGAAATCCTCTACCTGAAGCGCTGGTATATTTTTTACAGGGCCGCGGTACCCGCCGCGTTGATCTAACTCTATCAGGCCTTTATTGACTGCGGCCCGTGCTATTTTCTGCAGTTCAATGTTTACTGCAGTATGAATGCTTAACCCTTGGGTGTAAAGCATCTCCTTGCCGTAGTTTTTTTCAACATACCGTCTGACATGTTCCGTGTAACAAGGAACCCGTTCAATGAACCAGTTTTTTCGGGGCTTGATATCCAGTTTGGAACCCATGGCTTCAGTGGCCTCCAGGTTGGAGATCATGCCTTCTTCCTTCATGCGATTCAGGGTATAAACCTGGCGCTGCCTGGCCAGTTCCGGATGATGAAATGGGCTGTAGCGGCTGGGGGCCTGGGGCAGGCCTGCCAGCATGGCGCATTCAGCCAGGGTCAGGTCCTTGACATGTTTTCCGAAATAATTTTCAGAAGCCGCTTCAACACCGTAGGCACCGTGTCCCAGATAGATTTGGTTCAAATAAAGGAATAGAATTTCATCTTTGGAAAGTTTTTTTTCAATTTTGTAGGCCAGAATCACCTCTTTAAGCTTGCGCTCATAAGTTTTCTCCGGGGTAAGCAGAAAAGATTTGGTCACCTGCTGGGTGATGGTGGAACCGCCCTGGACAATGGTGCCGGCCTTAAAATTTTTTATAAACGCCCTGATGATAGATTTTATATCAATGCCGGGATGTTCCCGGAACCGGGAGTCTTCGGCCGCCACAAAAGCATTGATCAGATTGTCAGGCATGTCGGACAAGGGAATGACGATTCTGCGTTCCTTGTAAAACTCGCCGATTTTTCTGCCGTCATCGGAAAAGACATTGGTTACAATTGCCGGGCGATAATCATTGAGCGTATTGATTTGGGGAAGGTCCTGGCTCAGATAGAAAAATCCGGCGGCAATGGCTGCGCATCCGGCAATAAAAGCAAGGAATAACAGGATAAAAAGCCACATGAAAAGGGAAAACCATATGCTTTTTTCTTTTTTCTTGCTTCGCTTCTTCAGGATCTGTGTGCGGCTTTGTTGTTTTGTCATAAGGGTCCGAAATAGTGTTCTATTTTGATAAAATATCTGCTTTTATCAGATTAGACTTAAGATGGCAATAGCAAGGCCGGTTCCTCTGTCTGAAACGCCTTGTCGGACAATGCATTTGGACTATGTTACACGAGTGTGTGAGCCGCTGAGTGAAACTTTTTGTGGGGGGGGGCACAGATGAGGTGGGTTGTATGTATTAGCGCTATTAAGTTACGAATTTGTATTCTTTTTAGGGGGTGTGGGCTTTATTTTATATTAAATGACAATATTGTGATTGTATATGTTTCCTAATCCATAGGGCTTGGGATTTTTTTATAACAGTCATGGCCTGACCTGGTTTTTTGCTGTGATTCAGCCCCCAACGAAAATTTAAAAATCTGTAGGGCTTACCCAGGATTTTTTATAAAAATTAATAAATTTTATGGCTGTGTTTGATTTGTCTGGCATTCTAATTGCTTTTATACTTCACGGGAAGTACCCCCGATAATCAGGAGAATAGTAAAGGAGCCCCAGATAATATGCCGGCAAACATTCATGCAGATTTGAAAATATATGAAATCATCCAGCGTTTTCCCCAGACCCGGTCGGTTTTTGCGGCAAACGGTCTGGGCGCCTTGGTCAGTGACGATGCCATGCGGGTGCTGGCACCCTTTTTAACCTTGGGCACAGCGTTAAAAAGTCGATTTATCAACATTGAGGCATTCATCGAGATGCTTGAGGGTGCCGTCGCCCGGGACCCTGTAATTGACACCCCCGGGCTGGCCTCAATGGCGGCTCAGAAAGACTTGAGTTTTCTGGCGCTTATGCCCTGTGGATTGAAAATGCCGTTTAGCCGGGCTTTTTCCCAATTTTTAAACGAACTTCAAACCAAAGAGGGGATTAGCATTCAATCGGCGGTTGAAGGGAATGTAAACCAGGAATTATCTTATTATTCCTATGTTGACACCATTGAATCCCGGGATGAATTCCCCGATATTATCGTATCTGCTGATTTTAATGTTTTTTTAGGCCGGCGGTTTTATGATCGTTTTGTTGCTCCGGGGTATTTCGCAGGTTATGGTGCATTGCCTGCCGGCCCGAATTTTTCAGAT
Source organism: uncultured Desulfobacter sp. (assembly GCF_963675255.1). Lineage (GTDB taxonomy): Bacteria > Desulfobacterota > Desulfobacteria > Desulfobacterales > Desulfobacteraceae > Desulfobacter. Next base: position 616,192 of record NZ_OY775937.1, on the reverse strand, counting down.
GCGCAAATTTTAGATCCCAAAAACGAATATACCATTTTGTGCGTAAATCCTCTGGTCGTGGTTGCCAACCTTGATCAGTTGGGAAAAAGAAACCTGCCACGCACCTGGGACGATATGCTGGCACCGGAGTGGGAAAAAAGTCTGATCATCAGGGGGGGGGACGGGTTTTATTGCCACGCGGTCCTGCTGCCCACGTTCAAGGCCCATGGCAACAAAGGGTTGGAGGCTTTGGCAAACAATGTGCTTGAAGGGCTTCATCCGGCACAGATGGTTAACCGGATAGACAGTAACGGCCCGGGCGCACTGTATGTCATGCCGGCTTTTTTTGCGGACCGCATCCGGCACCAGGAGCGGATTAAAGTGATATGGCCGGATGACGGGGCTCTTGCAAGCCCGGTCATTCTGCAGGTCAAGCCTGAAAAGAAAGAAGAACTTAAACCGGTTCTTGATTATCTTGTGGGCAGTCCACTTGCACAGATCCTCGCGGGAGCCGGATTTCCCGTGCCCCATGCGGATGTGGCCGCAGATGTCCAGACAAAACCGCTAAAATGGCTGGGGTGGGATTTTTTAAGGCAGAACGATTTACCCACCTTAAATGTTGAGATTGATAAAATTTTCATGCCTCTGGTACCTTGATTTCCTATGAACCAGGTATTGAAAAAATCAGATCCGTCCATCAGGCTGGTGACGGTGGCAGGACCGCCGTCAAGCGGAAAAACTTCGTTGATCCTGCATACGGCTGCAGTGCTTTTGGAACAAGGGCTTCGTATTGGTATCGTCAAGTTTGACTGCCTCACCGGAGACGATCATAAAAGATATGAGTGTGCGGGCTTGCCTGTGAAAAAAGGACTTGCCGGGGGGCTGTGCCCGGATCATTTTTTTATTGCCAATATTGAAGCCTGCGTGCAATGGGGTATAGGCCAAGGGTTTCACCTGCTGATCAGTGAAAGTGCAGGGCTTTGCAACCGGTGTTCTCCTCATATTAAAGGGGTTCTGGCCGTATGTGTCATTGATCACTTAAGCGGTGTGCATACACCCAGGAAAATCGGCCCCATGTTGAAGAACGCCGATTTTGTGGTGCTTACCAAAGGAGATATTGTATCCCAGGCTGAACGGGAAGTCTTTGCCTTTCGTGTCCGCCAGGCCAATGCAAAGGCCGCGGTACTGCCGGTCAATGGGTTGACGGGCCAAGGCGCTCTTTTGGCTGCCGGTCATTTCAAAACAGCGCCTGCCGTTGCGTCATTAAACGGCATGCGCCTTCGTTTTACCATGCCGGCAGCCTTGTGTTCATATTGTCTGGGTGAAACCAAAATCGGTCCTGACAGTCAGATCGGCAATGTCAAAACAATGGATTTTACGTGATGGGGAACGTGAATAAAAAAAAAGCCGCGAACACAGACCTTTTGAATCTTGGGCTTGATACGCTGATGGAAAAGTATCCATATTTGAAGGATTTTTTCAGCGCCCTTGGGATCGATCCTTGTGCGGGGCAAAAGACGCTGGCTATGCTCATTGACGGCCTGACCCTGGACCATTTGTCCCAATTCGGTCTGGACCAAAAATCCCTGTCCGCCCAGGCTCTTGAATTTATTGCAAAGATGGAGCAGTGCCGGCACAAGATTCATGGCAGTATGGATCACCTGGTCATTGACGCCGGATTCGATAAAAACGGTTGCCCGGAAGCCATGGGAATAACCCTTTTTCCCGGTGAGGTGGTCAGTGTGGTGGGGCCCACCGGTTCCGGAAAAAGCCAGCTTCTTTCGGATATTGAATGCCTGGCCCAGGGGGATACCCCTTCGGGTCGAAAAGTGTTGCCGGACGGCAGAGCGCTGGATGCAGCGTCTCGTTTTTCTGGCGAATTCAGACTGGTGGCCCAGCTTTCCCAGAACATGAATTTTGTCATGGATTTGACCGTTGAGGCATTCTTGCAGATGCATGCCGAAAGCCGCCTGATTAACAATATTCCCGAAAAAATCAAGCAGATTTACCAGTCCGCTGTCATGCTTGCGGGTGAACCTTTTTCCTTGGAAACGGCCATTACGTCCCTTTCCGGCGGTCAGTCCCGGGCCCTGATGATCGCCGATGTGGCCTATCTGAGTGCGTCCCCCGTGGTGTTGATTGATGAAATTGAAAATGCAGGCATAGATCGTGTCAAAGCGGTTTCCTTGCTGCTCAGCAAAGAAAAAATTGTTCTGATTGCCACCCATGATCCATTGCTTGCCCTGTCCTGCGACCGGCGTATTGTGATAAAAAACGGCGGTATTGCCGATGTGGTCAAAACTTTAACGGCGGAGAAAAAAAGTGCTGCCTGTCTGGCTGATCTGGACAAAAAACTGGGCCTTTTACGGGAACGGGTTCGAACGGGGAAATACCTAATTTTTGACCAAAACTTTTTCTTTGACCATTCTTGATTCTACAGCAATTCTAAATTTGAGTCCGTACGCCATCTTGCTCTTAATCTTGCTCGTGCTCTTGCTCGAAATAATACTGCGAGTAAGAGCATGATTAAGAGCACGAGCAAGAAAAAAGCAGGCAGGAAAGAGAATACTTTATTAAATTTAGAATTGCTGTGATTCTACTGGATATTTGCTATAAGGAACGCTCAAATAAGGGAATCCGGACGGCCACCTACTGTCCCTCACTCGTGATCGGTGAAAAATCAGTGGCCACAAGTGAGAAGTAGGTGGTCATTCAAGGCGCAATACCGGAACCATAAGTCTAACACGGGCAAACCACAACTCATGTGTTCGACATCATTTTTTTGTGACAGAAACTGAGAAGTGAGCACCTAAGGGGAATAAGATCTGAGATTTAGCGAACATAAGATGACAACTCAGTAGTGCCGTCTTTATTGCGGTCATGATTTGTTGATATACGGGGAATGGAGTTTGGCGGACAGTAAATTTTGATAGAAGAAGAGGGAGTCTTTCAAGTTTATTCCAGTTGTACACCATATTTTGTTAATATGTCTTGAGGGGTGATCGTTTCTGGTGTGCCGGTTGGCCGGAGTACATTCCTGCCACATAGAATGAAAACTTCATACGCATCAAATATTGCATACCGATCCTTATCAAATATAATCAGCTTGTTTCCATTTTCTTCTTTAACTTTTTGTCTGAACTTCCTGATTCCGGTGTCTTGACCTTTTTTCTCCAATTTATCCTGTTGGTCTATCCAATCCCTGAAAGCCGTTGTCAGTGCCATGACAAAAATGGTGAGATACACATGAACGATAAAACCGGATTTCGTATTTATAGGTGGCCTTTCTATGAACCAGGCCTGCTTGGCCTCTCTAAATAAGGCGTTTTCAATTTCACTGCGGGCGTCGTATGCGTCATAAACCACCAAGGGCTTGTCAACAGGTCCATTTGTAAGAATAATCAGGGTTTTGGAACCGGGATTATTAGCCTTAAAAGGATCATCCTTAACCACAACAGCATTGATGGGATTGGCGACAAAGCCTTTGGAGTTTTGATGGCTGCCGCTGCCCTGTGGTCCGTAGAATTCTGCTGACGTTAACCCTTCCAGACCTTCAACATCCCAATGATCTGTAACCGTTGTCTTGTTTTTACCGGCACCCACAGTGCGTATTTCGTCTTTAATTTCCGAATGGCCTGTACCAATTAAAGACAGGGCATCGTCATAAACATTCAAACTGGATTTAGCAGGAATAAAAAAGGTGATGGTTTTACTGTTGAGCCACCATAAAAAAATGCCGTCCGTGAACCCACGGTCAATGGCAAGGGAAGTGATTTTGGCATGTTCCCCCAGATTGTCAATTGCCTGCTGAACCACTTCCTGAGCAAAAGTTATGTCATGAACCTCAATTGTAGCAAAACGCATGGCTAAAGGAAGGCGGCTGTTTGGATCCCAAACCACCCATATTTTAAATCCAAAAACAGTTTCCAGAACTTTTCGAATGCGCTTTTTACGAAGTTTGAGTTCGGGCGGTTTTTCTTTGGTTACTTTGCCACAGCCGTTACATTTTTCTGTTGATTCAATCTCGGAAGCATCAAGCAGAGCATGAATTTTTTTTGGAAAAAACTTATGTGCCGCTAAAATCGATATTCCCCTGTTAAACATTTTTTCCAGGGTTGGTGCAACAATTGATGCCATTGTATTTTTTATGAAATCACAAGATACCGGTCCTCGGATTGGAATGGGCGCTTTTTCATCGCAAGAGGATTTTTTCTTACCCCTATTGCAAGTCCCTTCTTTTATCTCCCTGCCGTTAAAGCCGACAAGACGCATTAAGGCCTGACTTCGAAGAATAACAGAGTCTGTGTGCCAAAAAAAATGAAGGCCAGCCACAATACGCATCATATAAATAAAAATGATACGCATGAATGGGACCGGACTGTTTCTTTGTTTTGATTTTGGTTCAAGTTCCATGAGCAGGTTGGTAAATTCGAAATGATCAAGAAAGTAAAAAAACTCATCGAATAATCCAGCTTCCCCAAGGCCATATACTTCAGGGATATCTTTACCTTCGGCAAGATCTTTGGCGATGCCTGTTTGGTCCCTGTTTGCTGTATGCCAGGTCAAGCGGTCTACTATATTTTTTGATGCATTTTGGGCTAAACTCATAGGGTTATGGGTTAGCAGAAAAACACAGGGAAGGCAAATACGATAAGATTATAAATATTTGAAATAACAATAAATACTTGTCTCTACATCGTGATTTTGGTCCATTTTTAACATTGGGCGTGAGAGGGGGTATACACCACCTTTTGAATGTCGTTTAAATGGCCAGTGAAGGCTTCTTGCAGGGGATTTTGAAGGGTTCTCAAAAAAGCGGTCGGCCCCGCCAATTTTTTGTTTCCTTGAAAAAAATCACTTTTTTTAAAAAAAAATAAAGCAACCGATAGCGTGATCAGCTATCGTTTCATTAATCGAAGGAATGAGTCCGAAATAAACCTATGAGCGCGGGCATCTCGCCCGCATCTTTACAATACTTGCAGACCTGCGGGCGGGACGCCCGCGCGCTAGGATATAGCAAAGTGGGCAAGCTATTTAAGACCCGTTCCTAAAATGCGTGGATTATGGATAGATCAGACCGATTGGTAATGGCAACTCCGGCCTTGATTTTGAGAAAAACTGTCTTCCTTATAGCAAATATCCAGTGATTCTATTTTCAAATTGACATTTTGTGCTCAAACCATTAGTTATTTAGGTTTTGATATGGTCGGCCGGATAAAATATGTCACGTATTAAGGCGTTTCTAATAATTGGGCCCCTTAATGACCCGGCTTCGAGCGGCTTTGGCCGCCTTCAGTTTATCGAATAATCAAAATTATAAGGAAGACAAAAAAGTCATGCCGGAACTTGATTTTGACAAAACCGGCGGGCTGATCCCCGCCATTGCCCAGGATGCGGATACAGGTGAGGTGCTGATGCTGGCCTATATGAACCAAGAGTCCTTTGAAGAAACACTTGCCTGCGGTAATGCCGTGTATTACAGCCGGTCCAGAAAAAAGTTATGGAAAAAGGGAGAAACCTCGGGACACGTTCAAAAAGTCAGGGAGATCCGGGTGGACTGTGACAATGACACCGTGCTTCTCAAGGTGACCCAGGTGGGCGGTGCAGCCTGTCACAAAGGGTATAAAAGCTGTTTTCACAAAGTTGTTGAAAACGGTGAATTCAAAATAGTTGAACAGCGGGTTTTTGACCCGGAAAAGGTATACAAATAATGGATAAGAAGTTAAAGCTGGGCATTCCCAAAGGAAGCCTGCAGAATGCGACCGTCAACCTGTTCAGACGTTCGGGATGGAAAATAAACGTGGAAGGCAGAAGCTATTTCCCGGACATAGATGATGACACCATTGAATGCGCCCTGTGCCGGGCCCAGGAAATGTCCATTAATGTGGAATCCGGCGTTATTGATGCAGGTTTGACCGGTCTTGACTGGATAGCGGAGCATGAATCTGATGTTCATGTGGTGGCGGATCTTGTTTATTCAAAGGTTTCCGCACGTCCGGCCCGGTGGGTGGTTGCCGTGGCCGGTGATTCCGAGATGAATACCCTTGAGGACCTGGAAGGCAAAACCATTTCCACGGAACTTGTGAAATTTACAAAACGCTTTTTTGAATCTCGTAACATTAATGTGAATGTAAAGTTTTCATGGGGCGCCACGGAAGCCAAAATCGTATCCGGCCTGGCTGATGCCATTGTGGAGATCACGGAGACCGAAAGCACGATCCGGGCGCATAATTTAAAAGTCATCCACGAGGTCATGAAAACCAATACCCAGCTCATTGCAAATAAAACAGCCTGGCAGGATTCGGTGAAGCGGGAAAAAATTGAGCAGATTGCCATGTTGCTTCAGGCTGCCCTTGTGGCTGAAAAGCTTGTGATGCTTAAAATGAATGTGCCTGAATCCAAATTGCCTGGTGTGGTTGACATTCTGCCAAGCCTGAACGCTCCCACCGTAGCCTCCCTTTACCAGTCCGACTGGTTCTCCGTAGAGACTGTGGTTGAAAACAGTGTGGTCAGAGATCTGGTGCCCCAATTGCTGAAAGCAGGGGCCGAAGGTATCATTGAATGCGCATTGAACAAGGTGATCTGAAAATGAGTGTGGCCAAACGTTGTGAACAGATGAAACCGTTCATTGCCATGGACGTGATGGAAAAAATCCATAAGATGGAAGCCCGGGGTATTGATGTGATTCACATGGAGATCGGGGAGCCGGACTTTAATGTGCCTGAATGCGTCAACCGGGTCTGTGTTGAGGCCTTAGAGCAGAACGAAACCTGTTATACCAACAGTTTAGGAGACCTTCGCCTGCGCCGGGCCATCAGTGATTATCACAAACGCATCTACGGCACAATTGTGGATCCCGGCCAGGTCCTCGTGACCTCCGGAACATCGCCTGCCATGCTTCTGATGTTCAGTGTACTGCTGAACCCCGGTGATGAGGTCATCGTTTCAGATCCTCATTATGCATGCTATGCCAATTTCATCCGGTATGTCCAGGGGGAACCTGTTTTTGTCAAGGTGCATGAAGAAAATGGTTTTATATATACGCCCGAAGCCATCAGAGAAAAAATTACACCTAAAACCAAGGCTATTTTTATCAATTCCCCGTCAAATCCCACGGGAACCGTCATCCCCAAGGTCCGGATGAAAGAAATTGTTGATGTAGCCAAAGAACATGATCTGTATATTGTTTCCGATGAAATTTACCATGGTCTGACTTATGAAGGGAAAGACCACTCCATTTTGGAATTTACCGATCAGGCATTTGTCCTCAACGGTTTTTCAAAACTGTTTGCCATGACAGGGCTTCGTCTAGGCTACCTGATTGCCCCCCAAAAATTTGTCCGGGCCCTTCAAGTGCTGCAGCAAAATTTCTTTATCTGTGCCAATTCGGTTACCCAGTTGGCAGGCGCTGTTGCACTGACCAGTGCTGATAAGGAAACCCAAGCCATGCGCGATACATATAATGAGCGCAGGAAATTCATGATCAGCCGCCTTAAAGAGATGGGGCTTTCAATGATGGTGGAGCCCACTGGTGCTTTCTATGTTTTTGTGAATTTTAAACATATTTCCACCGATTCCTATGCCCTGGCATTTGATATCCTGGAAAAGGCACACATCGGGGTTACCCCGGGCATTGATTTTGGCGCCAATGGTGAAGGATATCTGCGGTTCTCCTATGCCAATTCCCTGGACAATCTTAAAATCGGAATGGACCGCCTGGAAGATTATTTGAAAAGGTATGCATGAAAATTCGTGCCGTTGAATTCATAAAAAGTGCGGTAAAACCCGCTCACTATCCGGAATACAATTTCCCGGAAATCGCGTTTGCGGGCAGATCCAATGTGGGAAAGTCTTCTTTGATCAACACCTTGATTAACCGCAAGGATATGGTCAAAACAAGTTCCCGGCCCGGATGCACCCAGCTGATTAATTTTTTTTTGGTTAATGGCGATCTGTCCCAGGAGGAGTTGTCCCTGGTGGATCTTCCCGGATATGGATATGCCAAGGTGTCAAAAAAAATCAGGGCACAATGGCAGCCCATGGTGGAAACCTATGTGGGGACGCGCAAAAATCTGTTGGGGTTGATTCTGCTCATGGATATCCGCAGGGACCCCGGCAAAGAGGAACTGGATATGGTTCGTTGGCTTGAAACAAAGCAGATGCCATGTCTTCTGGTGTTGACAAAGGCGGATAAATTGTCAAAAACCAAACAGTTAAAGCAGTTGGATGCAGCCTGTACAGCGTTTAACCGGGACCGGGACGGGATTGTTCTTTTCTCGGCTAAAACCCGCCAGGGTCGCCAGACCATATGGGATGAAATCCATAACCTCATTGACTGGTATCAGGAGGAGGAATAGATGTCTAAGATCTCCCGTTCGGGATTTGTGGGTATTATCGGCGCGCCCAATGCCGGGAAATCCACCCTGCTCAATCAGGTTCTGGGTCAGAAAATATCAATTACATCCAAAAAACCCCAGACTACCCGGGACCGGATTCTTGGCGTTGTGAATCGTCCCCATTCCCAGATCGTGTTTTTGGATACGCCGGGAATCCACAAAAGCACAACTTTGCTTAATCAGCGAATCGTGGACCAGGCGGTCCAGGCCATGGGTGATGTGGATTTGATTCTTTTTATGGTGGATGCGGCATCCCGGAACTATGTGTCGGAAAAAATAATCGTAAAGCGGTTTGAAACCGTTCGCAAGCCTGTGATTCTGGCGCTGAACAAAATTGATCTGGCCAAAAAAGCTGCTGTGTATGAGCAGGTGGAGATGTTCAGGCATATGTACGCGTTTGAAACTATTGTTCCTGTCTCTGCCAGAAAAAATATCCAGGTTGATCTGCTTCTTGATGAAGTGGAATCCCGGCTGCCCCAGGGACCGCCCCTCTATCCCGAGGAGACCTTCACCGATGTTTCCGAAAAATATATGGTCAGCGAAATTATCCGGGAAAAGGTCTTCAGGCTCACCGGCATGGAGATCCCCTATTCATCCGCTGTTACTGTGGATGCCTTTGAAGTTGAAAAAAAGCTGATCGTCATCCATGCCAGCATTCATCTGGTGCGTGATTCCCAAAAGGGCATTGTCATTGGGAAAAACGGGAGCATGCTCAAGCGTATCGGATCAAACGCCCGGAAAGATATTGAACAGATGCTGGGCAGCAAGGTGCTGCTTAAGCTGTTTGTTAAGGTGACCCGGGACTGGGTGTCCAATAAACGACACCTCAGTGAGTTTGGATATTAAGTGTTTGGACGGCTCGATAGAGGGGCGCATGCCCACAAAGTCAACCATCTGCGCCTTGCATCTGGGCAACTTTTCGTCCAAACACAGAGTTCCCACGCAGATACTAAATATTAAATACTGACGATATGACAGACATACATTTTTTTTCTTTTCCCGACGATGCTGCACTGAAAAAGGAACGGGCCAAGGCCAGGCAGCTTCGGGGCAGCCAGTGGTGGAAGCGAAAACGATCGTCCGGGATATGTCACTATTGCGGAAAAAAATTTTCCCCCAAAGAACTGACCATGGATCATGTGATTCCCGTTTCCCGGGGAGGGCGCTCGGAGAAATTTAACCTGGTGCCATGCTGCAAAATTTGTAATACTCAAAAACAACGCATGTTGCCGGCGGAATGGGATGAATATATAGAACGGCTGCGGACTGATACTTGATGATCAAGTTTTTGTTAATTTGACCAACTTCGGCGTTGGGAAAAATTTTTTCCGCTTTGAATTTGAACAAATTCCCTAAAGATTCAATGATCGAGTGATAAAAATAATCGGCCGGAATAAATCCGGCCGTTTTTTATATCTTTGCTATTTTTAATGGGAATGGCTATTTGTTGCTGCACAGCCTGTGGATGGTTTGGGCATGCCATTCGCCACGACCGGAAAAAGTGGGCTGGCCAAGATCTATGAGATGCTTGGCAACCTGATCGTAGGTGGCTCCTTGTTCCCGCATGGAGTTGATGATATTCATGATCTCCTCTCGGGGCATCAGTTCCACGGTTTCCTCGGATGATGCTTCTACCGGGGCAGGTGATGCAACAATTTTTCTGCGTTTTTTTACAACATTGTTGTCTTGACCGGCGTTTGGGGCTGTTGCTTTCCGGCGTTCTTCCTCGGCCATTTCCGCTTTGAGCAGATCGTCCACAGTGCCGTCAATGTCTTCTTCATCCGGTTCCTGGGACGATACGTAATGATGCTCAAATGTCGGTGCGATATCCATCTCCTGGTCCGGGGAAAGATCTAGTCGGTCCATGATAATCTCAATGGCGTCAGCCTGGCGCTGGAGAAGGTCTGCAGTTCTTTCCTGAATCGTGATCATATATTCCTGATTTTTAATCAGAATATCAACTTGGGTGCCTAAATTATCCAGGATATCCGCTAAAAGAACGGTATTGGGATCTTCATGTACCTGGTTACCGGGGGCTTGGGGAATCCCTGGAGGCATAGGACGTTTCATCTGCGGGGATCTGTTATTGCTGGGATAGCCGGACCCCCCATATGAATTGAACCTGGATGTGTTTGAATGGTATGAATTGTCAAAATTTTTTCTTGTTTTAGGTGTTCTCGGCTTTTCAGCCTGGCCGTTACGAAGGCTTTGTAAAAAATCGTTCATTATGATAACCTCTTTCTTTTCTCCTTGATTTTCCTTATGCCGCATGTATAACCTTTTATCGGCTTTAGGATTTGCCTTGGTCTTCCTTAATCAACTAATGCGAGCAATAATAAGGATTTAATATTTCATTTTCTTTGTGTAGATCGCTGATGGTTCTATCTAATTTCCATGTTGCTTGTCAAGAAAAATTTTAACAATTTCCTAATATAGTAATACCGGATATTGTTTATTCAAGTTTTTCCAAAGACGATCTTATTGTCAGCAGTTTATTTTGAAGCATATTGAATACTTCCAACCTGTATGGTACCATAATTTCAGAAAAATTAGCAACCCGATACGAAATAATTTTCGGGTAAAAGTTGTAAAAAAATGTAAAGAAAGATGTTAAATGAAAAACAAGCACTATGACACCCCTTTTACAGTAGATACGGCTGAGGTTATCAAATCGGATCTGCTTGAACCCATTGAATATGGATATAAGTCCAAACGCAGCATTGATATTAAAATTACCCAGCCCGAATACACGTCGGTCTGCCCCATGACAGGGTTGCCTGATAACGGGACCATCATTATTGAGTACCGGCCGGACGCTCATTTGGTGGAATTGAAATCATTAAAATACTATCTGATGCAGTACAGGAACGTCGGGATGTTTTATGAGCATGTGGTAAATAAAATCCTGGACGATCTGGTCTATGTTATAAATCCCCTTTATATGAAAGTGACTGGCGAATTCACCCCGCGCGGCGGGATTTCGTCCGTGGGATCTGCCGAGTATATCAAGGATGCCTCTAATAATTAAAATTTCAGGCCTGCCTCGAAATTCCGGATCATCTCAAGGGCATGGGCACTGCTTGCAAGGGTGGATAATTCCCGGCGGAAGGCCGCGGCACCGGGAAATCCCCGGATAAACCACGAAAGTCGTCCCCTAAGCATCCTGCATGCCGTAATTTCCCCGAAGTAGGATACATACCCCTGGGTTAACGCTTCCATTTTTCTGAAGACGGCCCAAGGTTCAGGAGGAGTGAATGTGCCATGGGCCACATACTGTTCGATCTGTGAAAGGATGAACGGGTTGGCCATGGCTGCTCTTCCCACCATGACGGCATCACAGCCGGTCTGGGAAAGCATTTCTCCTGCGTCCTGGGGGGTAACAATATCTCCGTTTCCGATTACGGGAATACGGATGGCCTGTTTAAGCCTTGCGATCAGTTGCCAGTCCGCTTTTCCCCTGAATCCTTGAGCAGCTGTTCTTGGGTGAAAGGCGATGGCGTCAACGCCCTGGTCTTCGGCGATTTTTGCCAGATTCACGGCTTGATCCCCGGACGCATCCCAACCGCTGCGTATTTTTATGGTAAAGGGGAGGGATGTGGCCTCCCTGACAGCCTTTAAGATTTTTTGGGCAAGGGCCGGATCCTTCATTAGCGCAACACCGGCCCCTTGTTTGACCACTTTTCTGACACTGCACCCAAAATTGATGTCAACGATATCCGCTGTGCCAAGATCATCGATAAATGCTGCAGCCTGCCCCATGGAAACCGGATCTGAACCGAAAATTTGTACAGATAGTGGCCGCTCATTTTTTTCTGACTTAAGCAGGGTTATGGTTTTTTCCGCATTGTAAAAGATACCCTTGGCACTGATCATCTCCGAACATACCACTGCGCATCCACACGCCTTTACCAGTTTTCTGAAGGGCAGATTGGTAATCCCGGCCAGGGGGGCCAGAAAGGTGATGCCGTTAATTTCTAAGTCTTTTATTTTCATCGTTTGTTCGATTGGGGGTGGGTCAGCCCATGGCCGGTTTTGTGATGTCAAGGCCCGTTCTGGCATAGCAGAAAAGACAGTTGTGGAAACAAGGGTGGTCTTCATAGGAGCCGATGTCAAAGGATCTTGTGCACTGACAGCCCTTTTTACGCCGTTGCCCAGAATCTTTGCGGGTTTCCGGATTTCCGCCAAATAAGGTTTTATAAAGGTGCCCGTTGATGCAGGCGTTAGGGGATGCATATGCCTGTAATTCGGCTGCGTCCATCAGTTCTTTTTCACAGCATAGAAAAAGGTCCATACCAAGAGGTTTGAGAAATTGTGCCATATTGCGGATAATTTTTGCCTTGCGGTCCATGCCCGGATCCATGAATTTGAGCATGGGGTTGCCCGGCTCAGTCATGCGTTTGATTCTTGCGGCAACCTTTTTGTAGGGATCATAAAAACTGGTAATACATTGTTTGATGCCCATCTGCGACAATTGTTCTGCAATATAATCAAAGGCGTCAAGGTTGTTAAACACCCGGCCGTTCTTTTCATAAAAACAGATGGGGTCAAAACGCCAGGCAACCTGTAGGGGGCTTAATTCCCGGGCAATGCGCCGGGCCTGGTCTATGCGATCTGACAGGTCCGGCAGGCCGGGCTCAAGTTCTTTTAAAGGCGAATTGATGGTAAAATTGAAAAACAGGTGAAAGCCTTTTTGGGTTAAAATTTTGTGCGCGCTTAAGTCCAGGAACGGGCCATAATTTTTGGACCAGAAAACAATGGTGTGAATATCCTTGGGGGTTGCATTGACCCTGCGGGACTGCCTGTTAAATGGATTGGTTACAAAAAAATACCCTTTTTCAATTCTGTCCAGAAACCAGGGCGTGTACCATCCTGGTATATCTGTTCGCCGGGAAGCGGACAGGATGCCGATAGGACCGGTCAATCTATGGTTCCTGCCCGTTCTTATGGTTTTTTCGTTTGGAAAAGGAGATGATGTTACCCTGATTTTTTTCGGGAGGATCTTCCGCTTCAAGATCTTTGCTGTTTTCAGGCGAGGTTTCAGGCAAGTCGTCATGTTCAACGGGCTCGACCGGGGCTTCCACCTTTTCCAGCCGCATGCTTTTGCCGTTCATGGAAAAAACATCCCCATTGATGTATTCAGCCTTTAAAATCCAGGTGACGACCTGCAACGGTATCTGCAGCATCAGCAGCCTGATCTGATACCAGTCTTTTTTATGGTCCGGCACAATATCTTCAATCCTTGCAAAACTGACCGGTGCGTCTTCCATGTAAATCAGTACAATATCTTTTATTTCAGCCACGCGGCCTCCATAGTCAGGCGTTGGTTAAAATTTTTATTCCCGGTCGGACACTATTTTGTATTCAGTGTCCGAACCGCAACATATAACACAGCCGTAAGATTATCAAAAGTTGTGATTTGACGGGATTGAACTGTTGTTATCACTCGATCATCAAATTTTTAGGGACTTTGCTCAAATTTAAGGCGGAAATAATTTTTAACCGAATGAATATACGACATATTTTGAGGATTAAAAATTTTTTCCAACGCCGCAGTTGGGCAAATTAACAAAAACTTGATCATCGAGTATCAGTTAAGCAAAGGGACCACCAGTACAGGAACACTTGTTCGTTTGAGCACCTTGCTGGCAATATTGTCCCCTAAGGCCGTTTCTATAAAACTATGGTGTCCACACCCGATAACAATTATATCGCATCCTTCTTCTACTGCTGTCCGTGTTATTTCATCGGCAATGGACTTGCTTTCCGTAACAAGGATTTTTTCAATGGGAGAACTCACCTCAATACCTGGCTGACCGCCTTCCCTGTCTTCCAGGAAGCCTGCAATGGCCTGTTTGATACTCAGGGCATCCACATTTTTCCCCGTGAGCAGGTTCCGGGCGCCGGTTTTTTGTTCGGATCTTATAGAATTGTAAAGTGTTTCTCCGAATGCGCGTTGTACACGCCGTTCTGCATTTTTTCCGGCCTCTTCCATGACATGAAGCACGATGATACCCGCATCGCTTAGCGTGGAAAGGGATACGGCCTGTTTAAACACCTCTTTCATGTTGGCGGACAGGTCCGAGGCGAACAAAATACGTTTTGGTTTTTGGATCATGATTTAACTTAACTCCCTTTTAATTTCTGCATACCTAATTTTTAATATGATAATAGCTCATAGTTATTAGTAAGCAAGCACTAATCCCTTTTTTTTGTAGAGATCCGAATATATATTGTCTGAAAATGCGTAGCAGTTTTGGCATATTGATTGCTATACTGATATAAATTGAGATTATGACTTTTATAAAATAAGTACGATGGACCTGTGTAATTTTAACGTTAAAGGAGATAGTGAATGGAATTTTTATTTGTGGCCGTTTTGGTTGCAGTTTATCTGCTGCTTCAAATTTATATTCTTCCTAAAATGGGTGTATCCACCTGAATGCGTGATGCCTGTCAGGGGACAGGTAAGAAGAAAAAAAATAACCCGTTTGAGGATAACAATTGATTGTTTCGTAACGTTACTTTATCGTTACCCGGTATCGGGTAGCGTTAGGGGCTTTGCGTTCAAACATTAACTATACGGGTGAGATGTGAATAATCACGGGGTCTGGAACCTTAATTTTTTAAACCATATTTTAGATGCCATGGCTGAAGGGCTGTTTACTTTGGACCAGGACGGTAAAATTACAGCCTGGAACCGGGCTATGGAAAAGATCAGCGGCTATACAGCCGAACAGGCTGTAGGCCAGAGTTGCAGCCTGATAAAATGCAGCCGGTGTTATGATCAGGTGAATCCGGCGGATATATCCCAATGCGGGGTGCTGGCGCATGGCAAAACTGAAACCAAGGAATGTTTTATCCGGCACAAGGACGGTTATGATGTGCCGGTGATCAAAAATGCCAGACTGGTCCGGGATGAAAAGGGTAATATTCTGGGTATTGTGGAAACTTTGACCGATTTAACGGAAATCAAAGCTATCAAGGCCCGGGAAGCTTCTGCCAAACAGGAACTTGAAAAGCGTTACGCCCTTGGCAATATTATTGGGAAATCAGCAGCCATGGAAAAGGTCTTCCATGCCATCCGGGCAGCGGCCGACAGCCGGGCGACCATCCTGATCCAGGGGGAGAGCGGTACCGGAAAAGAGCTTGTGGCCCGGGCCATCCACTATGAAGCGGCCGGGGGGCAGCGTCCCCTGGTAACGGTGAACTGCTCGGCACTGTCCGAGACACTGTTGGAAAGTGAGTTGTTCGGTCATGTCAAGGGCGCGTTCACCGGTGCGCATAAAGACAGGATCGGGCGCTTTGAACAGGCAGACACCGGCACCATATTTCTTGATGAAATTGGGGAATTGACGCCTTATATGCAGGTAAAGCTGCTGCGGGTGCTCCAGGAAAGGGAAATTGAGCGGGTGGGGGATACCCGGAAAAAGAAAATTGATATCCGTATTATTGCCGCCACCCATAAAGATTTGAACACCCTGACCCGGGAGGGTAGGTTTCGTGAGGATTTGTATTACCGGCTTAAGGTGTTTCCCATCCGGCTTCCGCCGTTGCGGCAGCGCTTGGAGGATATCCCTTTGTTGGTCCGCAGCTTCATTGAAAAGGGAAACAAGCACGAAGGCATGGATATCCGCAATGTGACCCCAGATGCCATGAAAGCACTGATGGCATATCCCTGGCCCGGAAATGTACGGGAACTGGAAAACGCCATTGCCCATGGATTTGTGCTGTGCCGCACCCGGGAAATAAGCCGTGCGGACCTGCCTGATGAGGTTTGCGGTCAGAATCAATTCTATGCGGCGCCTCCAGGGAATACGTCATTGTCAAATCCGCCTTACTTTTCCTCGACTCCCTTAACCCGGGAGCGTCTGGTTTCTCTTCTGGAGGCCTGCAACTGGAATAAAGCTGAGGTGGCAAGACAGCTTGGGAAAAGCCGGACCCTTGTCTGGAAGTACATGAAAAAATGGGATATTCCACTTAAGAAAACTAATTTTTAAGCAGGCTCTTATTTGAACAAGCTCCGGTTGCTTCAAACGTTTATCCTCTTTTTTCTGAGAACGAATAGATTCACGAATAGCTGCCTCATCTCGGCAGGCTGTCGACCAACGGTTGAAACATAATACCCTCTGGCCCAATGGCCGGTAAAATCTCTTTAATGTCCCAGGTAATTGCATGCTATATGGATCGTACTTTTGCCTTTGATAAATTTAACGACTTGGGCTACCGAGTATTTGAGTGAAATCGAAATCAGTATGTACACATGATCCGGCATCATATTCCCTTAAATAATCTAACGTTCTCTGTTATGTGCTCAATCCTTGAAAATTAGTCCAAGAGATATCCTAACTTCTCTATACAATGTTTTCCTGCGGTATTGTGTAACAAATACAATATAATATTTGCAGTCTTACTTTGTGTATGATAGTGTTTGCTAATATTTCATAAGTAATGAGACATAAAATTTTTTTCAGTAATTCTGTAATGGTTTAGGCCAAAACGTATAGCAATATTAAAGAGTAATTCAAGAAGAAATTTTGTTCATTCACTTAGGTTCTTTCTTTACCTTTGGGGGTTTTCCCGAGGAAGGACCTTTATCACACTTATTAATCTCGCTGGAACTGTTCGACTATTTGGATCGCTCAGGCAGAGCTTGATGTTTAATTAAAAGCAATAAGTATAGTGCCGGGCACATGGCTTGGTGCTGTTTTTTAAACATTAAAGGCTTATCGCTTTCTGGGCGCCATGAGCTTGTTCGGCCTCCTGTTCGGGACGGTCCTGACCGTCGATCTGGTTCCGACATTATATGCAGCACTTTACCGGATTTTATCACCCCAGTGACCCGGGCATCAGCTCAAATATATTAAAGTTGGACAAAGCCAAACACAACGATGTTCCATTGAAATAAGGTGAGTCAAGCGTATTCCAATAAAATTTTTATAAAGATGGATAATGAAAAAAAACTGTGGGGCTAATGTTGAATATGTATAATAAATTTAGGAGATTAAAATGAAGAAAATGCTTTTGATCGTAGTGTCGTTGGTAACTATCATGATATCGACTTTTACGGCTTATGCCGCAGAGCCTTTTGTTGTGGCTGATGGCGCTGCTGTTACGGTTGCCACCGTTGTGAGCGTTGATGAAAAAACCAGGCTACTTACCCTTGTCGGCCCTGAAGGAGATTATTCGACACTTATTGCCGGTCCTGAGGTACGAAATTTTGACCAGATCAAACGTGGAGATCAGATTATCGCATCGTATTATCATGGATTTGCCATTGGTTTAGGTCCTGAGGGAAGCGGCGTAAAAGACCGCTTGGATGCCGTGAGCGTAGATCGGGCCAAAAAAGGAGAAAAACCTGGCGTGAGGGTCTCTAACGCGATAGCGGCTGTCGGCGTCGTGAAGGCTGTTAACACCCAAAAACGCACTGTGGTACTCGAAGGTGTTAAACACATGCTCGCACTTGAGGTGTCTGAAGACGTTGATATCTCCAAAATTAAAGTTGATCAAAAGGTAGAGGCCCTTTACATTGAGTCTTACGCCATCAATTTGGTGCCGGCGCCAAAGGTGTCCGGAACCGTAACTCTGGAGAGCACCTCTGTAGCGCTTGGTATTGGTGTCACCTGGGGGCATGGTGTTATGACCATGCATGATGGTACTACTCACAAGTTTAAGGTAAATGGTCTATCCGTAGTTGATCTTGGTATGTCTAAAATAAGTGCAACTGGTAAGGTTTTTAATCTTGTTGAGGCAAAAGATTTGAATGGAACGTTCATTACAGGCGAGGCGGGAATCACAATAGTCGGCGGTGGGTCCTCATCTGCGATGAGTAACAAAAACAATGTTGTAATGCAGCTTAGATCTAACCAGAAAGGCCTCAAATTAACAGTGGCGCCTGGTGGGATGAAAGTCCAATTAGTAGAGTAATGATTCTTCAAATTGGCTCATGTAGCGTTTCAGGGTCTTTTTATGGGCTGTAAAGCTAAAGATTAAGAACCCAAAACGACATGAGCCATAATTATCTATCCGGGCGGGCGTGTCGTTCTATCCTGTCCTGCCCGGACAAAATTTTAAGTTCATTTCCCAGAATTCATTGACCCGATCCGAATAGTCCTGCTCCGAATTTGACTTAAGCAATTTTTTCAACGGTTTTTTGCTGTTTTCAAAGGAGGGTCCCAGATAGTTCCATAATCCCTTCATGCGACCGATAAGGTGCCCCGGACCTGAAAAGACCTGTTTGTAATTATTAAAAAGATCTGTGTGAAAGGTTTTCAAGCGTTCACGCTTTTGGTTTTCATTGTTTTGGGAATCGGTTGTCAATTCCTTGATTTGCTCAGGCAAAAAAGGGTTGGAAAGAATGCCTCTGCCGATCATGAAACGACTGATTTCCGGAAACCGTTGCCGGATTTTTTCCCATGATGCCTTGTCCACAATATCCCCGTTATAGACCATGGGATGGGTACAAGCGTTCATAGCCCTTTCAAACGCGTCAATATCAGCAGTGCCTGTATACATTTGTTCCCCGGTTCTGGGATGCAGGATAATTTCGTCAAGTTTGTGGGTGTTGAACATTGCAATCAGGTCTCGGATCTCTTCCTTGTTTTTACGGCCCAGGCGGATTTTAACGCTTAAGGTGGGCTTCATGGCCGGAATTACCCGGGAAAGGAAGGTGTCTATTTTATCCGGATGGGATAAAAGGCCTGAGCCCCGCAGTTTTTTTGCAATTTTTGAATGGGGGCACCCAAGATTCCAGTTCACCTGGTCATAGCCCATGTCAAAAAGGTAATTCCCAAGATAGATAAAGTCATCCGGATTTTTTCCCAGGATCTGGGGGATGACAGGAAGGGCTGTGTTTAGAGCCGGATCTACGTCTTTCAGCCTGGACGGTTTCAGGCGCCTGCTGCTCATGGTAGAGATAAACGGGGCCATGGCCTGGTCAATACCGGTGAAATGCCGGGCATACACCTGCCTGAACACTACATCGGTCAACCCCTGCAAAGGAGCCAGTATCAAAAAGGGAGGACTATTTATCATGGTTGGGAGGTGTATTCGGTTTTCCGATGATGTCAAAGGGCATGATTACTTCAATTTCACCACTTTCCCCTCGTATAAATTCTGCGTGGGGGTAGGTGTATTTAAACACATTTATCATTTTCCGGTTTTCGGCCAGGACAAGAGCAGTAAAACCCGAGTAATTGTTTTTCCGGGCGATTTTTTCAAGGCAGTTCAGTAAAAATGTGGCAATCCCCTGACCATGAAGATCTTCCTGGACCAGAAATGCCACTTCCGCATTCCTGGGGTCTACTTCTGCGTAAGACGCCACCGCCACAATTTGTTTGCGTTTGCCCTGCTGCATAAGGGCAATAAGGGTCATGTTCCGGCTGTAATCCACCTGGGCCCACATCTGCTGGAGCATGCGCCTTGAGAACACTTTGCGTCGGTTAAAAAATCGAAAATAGATGGAATCTTCCTGGAGGGAATAGTAGAAATTTCTGGATTCGAATTCATCCGAGGGTTGAAGCGGCCTGACTTCCAACTGTTTTCCGCTGGGTAAAAGCATGTCGTATTTATAGGCAACGAGAAACAGCAGGTCCTGGTTTGTGGGCGGCAGCTGGTCACTGAAAATATAATGGCGCTGTTTGGCCTCTTCAATGAGCTTCTTGCGGAATTTGGGATGGGCAATTTGGGCCAGTTCCATAACCCGCTGGAAAATGCTTTTTCGCCGGATTTCTGCAATTCCGTATTCAGTGACCACAATATCAATGTCACCCCGGGTGGTGGCAACCCCGGCCCCTTCGCTTAAGTGCGTCACAATTCTGGAAACCTGGCCGTTCTGGGCGGTGGATGGGATGATGACAATGGAAAATCCGCCTTTGGACATGGCAGACCCCCTGATGAAATCCACCTGGTCGCCAATGCCCGAATAAAACAGATACCCCTTTGAATCAGTGCATATCTGGCCTGTCAAATCCACTTCTAGAGCTGAACTGATGGAGATCAGGTTATCATTTCTGGCAATGACATTGGGATCGTTCACAAATTCAGAGGACCTGAAATAGAACATGGGGTTGTCAGCGATATATTTATATAATTCTTTTGATCCCATGCAAAGGGACGCAACAGCCCGTTCGGGGAGGAAATTTTTTTTGCGGTTGGTGATTACTTTCTGTTTAAATAACGGCAGAAGCCCGTCCGTGATCACCTGGGTATGGATACCAAGGTCCTTTTTGCCGGATAGATAAGGCATGATGGCATGGGGCAGATGCCCGAAACCGATCTGCAGTGTGGCACCGTCATCCACCAGCTGGCTGACATAATGGCCGATGCGCTCGACCACGGTTTTGTTTTTTGTTTTGGCCAGGGCTTCCAGAAGTTCTTCTTCGTATTCTACTAAATAATCGATATCGTCGATGTGTACCAACGAATCTCCCCAGGTTCTGGGCATTTGGGGATTGACCTGTGCGATGGTAACTTGCGCACTTTTCATTCCGGAAAGGGTGATGTCCACGGAAATGCCTAAAGAGCAGTAACCATGGGGGTCCGGAGGACTGACCTGGATCAGGGCAACATCCAGGCCGATTTCATTGTTCCGGAAAACTTTTGGAATCTGGGACAGGTAGGCCGGGATATAGTCAATTTTTCCTTCGAATGCAAATTTACGCATAAGAACGGAAATAAAAAACAGTTTAATGGAAAACCGGGACGAAAAATTGTCGTCATTAAGGTATTCCGCCAGGGTAGTTGACAGCATTTGATATACAATAATGTCCTGGAGAGACTTATTTTCGACCATGGTCCGGATCAGGTGCTGGGGTTCTCCACATCCTGTACCGATAAATACCCGTGAACCATTGCGAATTTTTTTTACACTTGCTTGCGCTGTGAGTAGCTTATCAGGACAGACTTGTTTTAAATCCATGCTATTTCTATTTCTCCTACCGGGTCAATGCCAGAGTCGACAGGCTGTTAAAAAATGCTAATTTTCCCAATTCTTTCGTTGGAAAAATAAATTTGATCTTCAGAATACTGTATGTATGCCTGCGGTCAAATTGATTTTACGCCTTGAACTTGAAAAAATTATCTATTCCGTAACAGCCTGTCGAAATCTTTGGGCCCATATACAGGCTAAAGGAAACCATAAATTGGATTGATAATCAATTGTTTTTATTTTGATCTCCAACTTTGAACTATGCAACGGACCGGGGCGAAACTACCCGCCCCGGCAAGGTTTTTATAAAATTTGTGATCCTTAGTACCGGATAGCATCAGTCACGTCCCGGTGTGACAGTTTGGGGTTCAAAATTTAATGTGGCAAAATAGTCGTCCATGGTTTCTGCCCGGCGGATCAGTTCAATGCTGCCGTCGGTTTTAAGCAAAAGCTCCTTGGGACGAAGATGCCCATTGTAATTAAAGCCCATGGCATGTCCGTGGGCCCCGGTATCATGGATAATCAGGATGTCTCCTTCCCGGGTTTCGGGCAATTGCCGTTGGATGGCAAACTTGTCATTATTCTCACACAGCGCACCTACAACATCCACAGTTTTTAAGGGGGCGGATTCCGGCCTGCCATTGATGTGTATGTGATGATAGGCGCCATACACTCCGGGACGCATCAATGCCGACATGGAAGCATCCACGCCTACATAGTTGCGGTAGGTGTTTTTATGATTGATCACCGAGGTGACAAGGACGCCGTGGGGGCCGGTGATAAACCGGGCGCTTTCCATATACAGTTTGGGTACCCAGCCGTTTTTCGCTTTAAAGGTCTCAAAGGCACTGATGATGCCGCCGGCCATGCCTTTAAGGTTAAAGGGTTTGGCATCCGGGGTGTAGGGAATGCCTAACCCGCCACCTATATTGATAAATTCAAACCGGATGTTAAGCGTACGGCTTATATCTTCAGCCAACTCCAGCAGCATCTGTGCCGTGTCAATCATGTATTGGTAATTAAGCTCATTGGACGCCATCATGGTATGCAGGCCAAATCGTTTGACGCCGAGGTCCAGGGCCTGGCCATAGGCTGAAAAGATCTGGTCCCGGGTCAGGCCGTATTTGGCTTCTTCAGGTTTTCCGATAATGTCGTTTCCCTGGCGTGCCGCGCCGGGGTTATATCTGAAACAGAGCAGATCAGGTATGGCTGGCAGTTTGGCAATCAGGGTGATGTCATCCAGGTTTATGATACTGCCATCCTTGTCCATGGCTGCTTTCAGTTGTTCCCGGGTGGTGTTGTTGGAGGTGAACATGATATCTTCGGCATTGCTTCCCACTTTACGGGCCAACTCGATTTCCGGCACCGAAGAGCAGTCAAATCCAAACCCCTGAGATTTAAGAAGTGCCATCACTGTAGGGTTTGGCAGGCCTTTTACGGCAAAATATTCCTTGAAGCCGTCAATGGGGGCAAACGCTTTGTTCAGGGTTTGGCAGGTTTGAATGATCCCGGTTTCATCGTAGATGTGAAAAGGCGTGCCAAAGGATGCGACGGCATCCTGGACCACCGTTGACAGTCTCTCTTTGAATTCAGGTGACATGGGCATAATAATAATTCCTTTAAATATATAATAAATTAAACGTCATCCGGCAGCTTGATCTTGGCGCTTTCCTTGAACGTGGAAAGCGCAATAAATGTTTTGGTTGCCTTTACGCTGCTTATCTCGGCGATTCGGGTTTGTATCAGTTCTTCCAGCTCCATGTTGCCGGATGCTTTTATTTTAATTATCACAGTGTCTCCACCTGCTATATAATGGACTTCCTGGACCTGTTCGATGGCTGCCAGCTGTTCGCCGGTTTCCCGAATCTTGGACGGATGGATGACCTGGATGTTGACAAAGGCGGTCATGGCACAGCCAAACATATCCGGGTTCAGGCGCACCTCATAACCTTGGATGACCTTTTTTGCCTCCAGTTTTTTAATCCGCTCAAGCACTGCGGAAGGGGCCATGCCAATGGTTCTGGCGACTTCAACATTGGGTATCCTGGCTTTTTTTTGCAAAATTTTAAGAATTTCCAGATCAATTTTATCCATAACAATAATATTCAATTTATGCTAAGGTTATCATGTAAGTTTGTTTATGCAAAATAATATTCTTTGAATTTTATAAAGTCAAGAATATAGTTCTTTAAGAACTCGAATAATACAAATTAAGTTCTCTTGAGGCGAGTGCCGTCGAAATCTTGGGCAATTTGATTTTGGTTGATAAAATATGGTGTTTCGTATAAATGTAAATTTTAAGAAAATTCCGATTAAAAACAGGTTGAGGTAGATGGACAAGGACAACGTTAAAATCCTGGTGGTGGATGATGAGGATGGTATCCTGGATGTTACCGAAGGATTCTTTGAAAGAAAAGGATACCATGTATATACGGCAGGAAACGGGGAAAAGGCCCTGGATATTGTCAACCGGGAAAAGATAGACTGCGTTTTTACCGATATCAATATGCCCGTGATGGACGGACTTGAGTTTGCCGAACAAATTCGTCAGATTGATAGAACCTTGCCTGTTGTGGTGATGACCGGGTATCCTTCCCTTGAAAATACCATTCAGACTCTGAAAAACGGGGTAGTGGATTACCTGATCAAACCGGTAAACCTTGAGCAGATGGAGTTGACCCTTCGCCGAATATTGCGTGAACGCGAACTTTTTGTTGAAAATCTGATTCTCAAAGAAGAGGTGGAACGTCGGGAGCGTTTGCGCCAGCTCAATAACGAACTGGTCAAAAAAGTTGAGGAAGTCAATACCTTAAATCGGATCATGGAGGATTTTGCCGCCATTGATTCCAGTTACGAAATTTTTAACAAAGTTGTCCGGTTGGGCGTTGACGAACTCAAGGCGGACCTGGTCTTTTTTCATGTTTATTCAGAACAGGATAATTCCCTGGTCCTTGTGGATAAGGCTGGTACGGAAAATGAGAAATACCCGGCATCCTATTCCATGGACATTCCGGAACAGGAAAAAGCATTTATCATAGAATCGTTGGGCAGCGATTATACTCCCTGTCTTATTACAGATGCCTCCGGTATCCCCTCAATGAAAGGGCAGGTACACTCCTTTATGGTTGCACCATTGAAAATCCGGGATAAGATTTTCGGTGTTGTTTCGGCTTATATTTTCCAAGGGCCGCGGTGCTTTGAAGGACAGGATCTTTACTATTTAAGCTTTATCACCCAAAAAGCTGCCTCGGGTATTGAAAATATCGCTTTATATGAAAATATATATGAAAATTTGTTTTTCACCCTGTTTGCATTTGTTACGGCCCTTGAGGTCCGGGATCTTTATACTCGCAAGCACTCCACCAGAGTGGCCAGAGTCGCCCAAATGGTTGCCGAGGAAATGGGGTGTACTGAAGAAGAACTGGACATGATTAATGTGGCAGGCAGCCTTCATGATATCGGTAAAATAGGTATCAGGGATGATATCCTTTTAAAGCCCGGACGCCTGACCAAAGATGAATACGAAAAAATAAAAGAGCATCCAGCCATCGGCGCGGATATTATAAGCAAACTAGGTCTGTGGGGCCGGGAAGCGCAGATTATCCGGCATCATCACGAACGTTTTGACGGCAGGGGGTATCCCGACAGCCTTGAAGGGAAACAGATTCCTAAACTTGCAAGGATATTGTCCGTTGCCGACTGTTATGACGCCATGGCCTCGGACAGGGCCTACCGCAAGAAAATGGAGAAGCACGTTGTCCTTGAAATAATAAAAGAAAATTCAGGCACTCAATTTGATCCTGATGTGGTGAAAATTTTTCTGCAGGTGGCGGATCAGGACCTGCCGGATGATTTTTAATGGCTTGAGCCTGAAAATGAAATATGCTAATCTAACCTGAAGAAATATTGATCATAAAATTGTTAGATCTTTCAGCGTGGAGTGAAATTGCATTGAGCATTTCAGATAAAGACGACAGGCGAAAATATTCCAGGGTAGGTTTTACAACCAAAATCGAGATTCATATGCTTGATGCGTCCGGACAAAATGTTCAATTTGTGGCCAATTCAAAGGATTTGAGTCAGAGAGGCTTGTTTGTTAAGACAGACAAGCGGCCGTCCTTGGATACGACGTGCCGGGTGACTGTTTGCCTATCCCGGGGAATAGACGATCTCAAGCTGGAAATTCAGGGACGAATCGTCAGACATACGGATGCCGGATTCGGTGTAGAGTTTGAGTCCATGGATATTGATACATATACCCATCTGAAAACCCTGGTTCTGTATAATATTGAGGGCAATGATTAGTTGTCCCGGTAATTTATTGGGTAAAGTTGAAAACCGGCTGGAGGTGTTGGAAATTTGGATGTTACACTGATAAATCCATTCATCAATGCAACCATTAACGTGCTGGAAACAATGGCCTTTGTTACGGCTACAGCGGGACAACCCTACCTGAAGAAAGATAATATCGCCGTGGGTGATGTAACCGGTGTCATAGGACTGACCGGAGTCGCCCAGGGAACCATTGCCGTCACCTTTGAGGAAAAATGTATTTTAACAGTGGTTTCCAACATGTTCGGAGAAAAAATAGAAGGGCTCAACGATGATATCGCCGATGCCGTTGGGGAATTGACAAATATGATTTCCGGACAGGCCCGGCGGGAACTTGATGAAATGGGCAGGGTTTTCAAGGCTGCCATACCATCAGTGATCATTGGAAAAAAACATACCATCAGGCACTATGGAAGTGGTCCTAAAATAGCGATCCCTTTTCAAACCGATAATGGAAATTTTACAATCGAGGTGTGTTTTGATAGATAGAAGGTGGGTTTCAATCCAATTAGGGAGGAATATGTGGTAATGGACACATCCATCAAGATTTTGATAATTGACGATTTTGCGACCATGCGCCGTATTCTGAAGAATATTTTAAAACAGCTTGGTTTTAAAAATCTGGTGGAGGCCGATGATGGTACAACGGCGTTGGACGTCCTTGAAAGTCAGAAGATTGATCTGATTATTTCCGACTGGAACATGCCTAAAATGACGGGGCTTGAACTGCTGAAAAAGGTACGAGCCAGCACTGAGTATAAGAAAACACCCTTCCTGATGGTCACGGCAGAAGCCCAGAAACAAAATGTCATAGAAGCGGTACAAGCCGGTGTCTCCAATTATGTGGTCAAGCCGTTTACAGCAGAGGCTATTTCCGACAAACTCAAAAAGATCCTTAAGTAGTTAGGCCCCATGACCCAAGCAACAGCCGAAAAAACAACAGGCTCTGTTAATGCTCCACCCAAAAGTGTATCGGATTTTAACCGCAGCGGCATTGCCGGCGTAAGTAAAGGATTGATGGCTGTGCTCGACCGGGTGCGAAAAGTTGCCCGCTCTGATTCATCGGTGCTTATCACAGGAGAAAGCGGTACGGGCAAGGAACTGATTGCCCGGGCCATTCATAAAAATTCAGCAAGAAAGGACGGCCCCATGGTGGTAATCAATTGCGGGGCCATTCCCAGCGAGCTTCTTGAAAGTGAGTTGTTCGGCCATGAGAGAGGTGCATTTACCGGTGCCCACCGGGCAAGGACCGGGCGTTTTGAAATTGCCGATAAAGGCACTATTTTTTTGGATGAAATCGGTGATATGAGCCCTGATCTCCAGGTAAAACTTTTACGCGCTTTGCAGGAAAGACGGTTCGAGCGGGTGGGTGGTTCCCAGACCATAGCGGTGGATATCAGGGTAATTTCTGCCACTAACAAAAATTTAACCGCCGCCATAGAGGATAACAAATTCAGGGAAGACCTGTACTACCGCCTTAATGTGATTCCCATCAACATCCTGCCCCTGCGGGAACGCCTTGAAGATATCATGCCCCTCGTGGAACATTTCCAGTCCGGTTTTGCACGGCGCAATGCCGAATACATGCCCAAGGTGTTTCCTGATTCGGTAAAACAGGTGCTTGAGACCTATGAATGGCCTGGAAATATCCGGGAACTGGAAAATCTGGTGGAACGGCTGTCAGTTCTTGTGGAAGGGGATACCGTCAGTATCGCTGACCTGCCGGGCTGTATGACCGGTGCCGGAAAAGATGTTATCCCGGTTTCTGTGGTCGGCGTGTTCCAGAATAACATCGGTTTTAATGAGGCCGTGGAATCATATCAAAAATCTTTAATTACCCACGCCTTGAATAAAACAGGATGGGTAAAAGCCAGGGCCGCCGAAATGTTGAAAATGAACCGGACGACCCTGGTAGAAAAGATAAAAAAGATGGATATTGAACCGGAAGATGAGATGCCGGTTTTTTGACACCTGCCGCCGGAAATCCCCACACCCTCTTTGGCGTTCATCGCAAGAACACTTAGTCGTGCTCTTAATCCTGCTCTTGCTCTTGCTCCAAATTACTAAGGCTGATAAATTGAAAGGAATATGTTCGGCGGAACTTGTGAGTCACAGGGTGACTGAAGAATTCGAGCAGGAGCAAGATTAAGAGTACGAGCAAGAAAAACGGTATCAATTTATTTGCTATAGACTATAGTTTTTTAAAGGTCATTCAATCTGATATAATTTATAATTATAGGTATGGCATATTACTTGCTTTTTAGTTCTCCAACCATAAACCTAACGGATATAAATATGTCATGAGAGAATTAAGTCCCATACATCTGACGGTTTTATCGGCGGTCTGGACTGCATTTTTCTGCTTGTTCATCCCGGCAGGGACAATCATGGCCGGATACCCCGTTGTCAAAGCAATCCACGTCACGGACAATCCCTTTTCAGTGACGGTTGATATGACCGGAAAAGCCCCTGTAAAAGTTATCCGTGTCGGAGAGCGGGAAGTCCTGGTGGCCATTAAGAATGTAAGCCTTGCCAAAGGGCTTGTCATTGGCGGAAAGGACAATCCGAACCTTGAATCCGTCCATGTGGAAACCCTTGAAGGCAACGTAGTTGCCTTGATGGTGACGGGTAAGAAAGCCAGTGAAAAAAAAATCACATCCTCTTTCAATGCTGCCAATAACCAGTTGAGCGTGGTTTTAAATAAGGCCGTCAAGCTCGCGCCTCCCGTACCCAAATCAATCCCTGTTCCGCAGCCAATGACTATTCAGAAACCTTCGGCCCCGGATGTTTCCAAACCTGAAAAACAGGCGATGGCTCAGGCAACTGAATCCAGTGAAAATAAATCCCTTGGCGATGACCCTAATGAGCCTGCAGAGCAGGAGCCAACCCCCCCGCCCCAAGCGAAGCCGACCCCGAAAGCCCCTGCGGTTCCCGTCCCCAAAAAGGATATCAGCCTGACGAAAGCGAATGAAAAAATCAAAGAACCACCGATTTATATCCCCCCAAAACGTCAGGCCAGTCGTTTTAAAGGAGATATCAGCGATATGTACCGGGGCGAGGACCCGTTACAGGGCTGTCAGGCCAATGCGGTTAAAAATGCGATGCTTCTGGTTAAAAAACAGTTATACAAAGAAGCTGGGGCTATCCTGGAGCAATATTTGTTTGAAGAAAATTCCTTTTGCCTGGAACAGGTCTATTATTTAAGGGCCTATGTCAATTTTATGGGTGTTGAGAACGATGATCCGGCAGGGCTTTTGGCTGCTGAACGTATGTTTCAAAATGCCATGGTCGCTTATCCTAAATCCAGTTATCTTCCCTTTGCCTATGCTGCCATGGGATTGATTCATACCCGTTTGCATAACAGCGCAACGGCCCAAGGATATTTTGATCTAATAAGCAAAGACTTTCCGGACTATTCGGGTATGCCCGAGGTGGATTACCATCTGGCCGAGATTTATAATGAAAGAGGATATAATGACAAAGCGTTGAATCTGTATAGAAAGGTTTTTGAGTCAAAAATAAGTAATGGTTATATATCTGATGCAGGGTTAGGTTATGGTAAGGCACTGTTTGAAAATCTGCGATATTATGACGCTTTGAGCGTTTTGAATTATGTTATAAAAAATGATGTGAAAAAGGTTTATGAATCTGCTGATCTGCTTAAGTACACGGCAGATGCCAATTTTGAACTGGGCCTAAGTAAAGGGGCCCGGGAAAATTATATCCGGCTGTTAAATCTTTTCCCCGATACCAAGTCGCCTGACATGGCTTTAAGCAAGGCCGGCGATGCCTATGGCATGGAGAATCAAGAGGAAAAGGCGATCAAGTTGTACGAACTGGTCCGGGAAAAATATCCCGAATCTCCGGGATATATCAATGCCTCCATTGGGATTGCCAGGTATTTAAAGACGGATGCTGAAAAAATAAAAATTTACGAAATGATCAAGACCCGTTTTCCTGAAAATACTTATGCCCGGATCGCCATGATGCGCCTGGCTGAAATTTATCAGAAGAACGGTGAGTATGATAAGTGTATTCAGGAGATTGAGGATTTGTTGTCCACCCATCCCAGGGGTTTGCGCTACGAGGCGGTTAAGTTAATGCAGAAAGCTTACGAGGCATTGTTCAAAGAACAGTTGAAGGCAGATGAGTATACCTCTATATTGCTGCGGTATGAAAGAGAACAGGTTAAGTTAAAAAAAATGGGGGGGCGGCTGATCCCCTTTTCTGTAGGCAATGCATATTTACAGGCAGATTTGTATGAAGAGGCATTTAATCAGCTGATTACCG
Organism: uncultured Desulfobacter sp.; assembly: GCF_963675255.1. Classification (GTDB taxonomy): domain Bacteria; phylum Desulfobacterota; class Desulfobacteria; order Desulfobacterales; family Desulfobacteraceae; genus Desulfobacter. Next base: position 586,270 of record NZ_OY775937.1, on the reverse strand, counting down.
CTTATAAACTCTATAAAAGGGTTGAGCGGCCGCCGTTACTGCTGTTTGGCCTGGGCAAGGCCATGGATGAATCGGGCCGGGATGATGATGCCTTAAAATTATTGAACGCCTTTGTAAAAAGGTTCCCAAAGGATAAAAATCGGGTGGAGGGCCAGACCCGCATCGGGCAAATTTATCTGGAAAAGGGCAATCTCTCAAAGGCGGATGATGCTTTTGTTTCAGCGTATAAAGCGGAGAAGAAAGCGTTGGATAAAGGCCGGATACTCATGCTTCGCGCCAATGTCTATCAGAAAAAATCAGACCTGAAGACGGCGTCCGGACTCCAGGCCCGCGCGGTGAAAATGTTCGCTGCATCGCCAGGCGAAAATTACGAGATACTGGCAGGTGCTTATAAAATGTTGGGCTCAACTTACCTGGAAATGAAATCCTATGTGCAGGCAGCCAATGCCTTTGCCAAAGCCCTTGACTTTTCAGAAGGTGACCGGGCCAAGTCAAATATCGGTTTTCTGCTGGGTGACGCATACCAGAAAGGCAATGTGCTGGATAAAGCAAAAGAAACCTTTGAGCAGGTAGCACAGTCTTATGACTCGGTCTGGGCTCGGCTTGCCCGGCAGCGGCTAAGCACAATGGTGCTGGCGGAAAAAATAATAAATTCATAAGGATTTTTTGGCAACGTGTCTGGAAAACGATTATTTCTCATAATTGAAAACCCCAAAGAGCGAATGACCTATACCGACTTGTTCGAGGGGATGGGTTTTATGGTTGATGCCGTGCCCGACGGCTCGGATGCGCTTACCCACCTTCTTTCTCAAAAATCTGCGGTGGTTGTGGCCGACGATGGTACACCGGGATTCTCAGCGTTGGATTTCCTTAAACAGGCGGCGGATTCAGACATCGGAGTACCAAAGACCATTATCCTTACCCGGGATCCTGTGATGGATTATGCCGTCAACCTGATACAGCACGGTGCCATGGATTATCTGATCAAGCCGGTTGACCTTCAACAGCTTGAACTCAGCGTGAAAAAATCTTTGGCCACAGCCATTGCGCCTTTAGCGGATGATCAGGAAGCTGAAAAGAAAAAAACAGTAAAGCATAAAGCGGTTCAGATCATTACTAAAGATCCCAGAATGGAACGTTTGCTCAAGCTTGCCGCCCGGGTGGCGGATTCGTCGGCATCGGTGCTGATCCAGGGGGAAAGCGGTACAGGCAAGGAACTGCTTGCAAGATTTCTGCATGAGAAAAGTGCCCGACGCCATCAGCCATTTATCGCCATCAACTGCGCAGCCCTGCCGGAAAACCTTTTGGAAAGCGAATTGTTCGGCCATGAAAAAGGGGCTTTTACCGGCGCATTGGCAAGGAAAATCGGTAAGTTTGAACTGGCTGATAAAGGCACCCTGTTTCTCGACGAAATTACGGAGATGCAGTTTCATCTTCAATCTAAATTACTACGGGTGCTCCAGGAAAAGGTGGTCGACCGGGTGGGGGGAACCCAGCCCGTGGATGTGAATGTCCGAGTGATCGCCACCACCAACCGGGACGCTAAGGCAGCCGTGGAGAATAAGGCATTCAGGGAGGATCTGTTTTACCGTCTCAATACGATTCCGCTGATTATTCCCCCCTTGCGGGAGCGCAATAGGGACATCCGGCCTTTATGCGATTTTTTTATAAAAAAATACTGCAGGATTGACGCAAGATCTGTCAAAGGATTGACAGATCAGGCACTTTCCGTGCTCCATAATCATTCTTTTCCCGGCAATATCCGGGAACTTGAAAATGTGATTCATCGTGCTGTCCTTCTTGCTGAGACCGATATGATCACCCCTTCCGATCTGCTCATGGATGATGGCGCAGACATCATCCTTGCCGATGATGACGCCGGCGTAGAATCCGCTGCGGATGAGGATTTTTCCGCAGGATCCCTCAAAGAGATGGAACAAAAAATGATTTTCAGGACACTGGATCAGACCGAGGGAAACCGGACCCATGCGGCAAAAATTCTGGGAATCAGCGTTAGAACCCTTCGCAATAAACTGAATGAATACAAAGAATCTATCTGATTATTCTTGTTGTTTGTTATTTCAGGCATGTAATTTGCTTTTTCTGTTTATGGTGTTGATATTCCGGCGCTCTTGCCCGGATATCTGAGGAAAATGCCACCTGTGGCTGACCCGGAGCGTCAATTTAAAAAACGGAGATTAAAATGGCAGATTCAAGAATGTTCGGGCACACCTTCGAGGTGATCGGAAAAAGTATGGACATCTCAAGCCGGCGCCATAACCTGATAGCAGGCAATATCGCCAACATCGATACCATCGGGTACACGCCCAGCGATATAGATTTTCAAAGTGCGCTCGAACGGGCCATGACTGAACCTGAACCTGATGATCTTGACAAAACCAATGAAAAACATCTACCCGGTAATATTGAAGGGTCAAGCGGTAAAATTAACAGCATGGGCAGTGAAGATGTGGATATCTATCATCTCGATTCGGTGAACATTGATACGGAAATGATGAATCTGATGGAGAACAATGTGAAATTCAGATCTACTGCCGAGATGCTGCTGCGTAAAATGACCATACTCAACTATGCCATTGATGAGGGAGGACAATAATCCATGAATTTAATGAATGCATCTAAAATCAGCGGTACGGCCCTTGCGGCCCATCGTATGAAACTCAATGTCATTGCTGAAAACCTGGCCAATGTGGATACCACCAGAAGCGAAGACGGCGAGCCCTATCGTAGAAAAATGGTGGTATTAAAAGGCGATAATATCGACGCCTTTGAAAGCGTGGTGCAACAAAAAATGCGAAAGGCGCAGTCCGGCGGAATTGAATTGTCTGCCATTGAGTTTGAAGATGAGAAAAAGCCGGACAAAGGCACAGGCGTCAGGGTGGACCAGATTGTCAGATCCCAGGAGGATTTTCATCTGGTGTATAACCCTGCCCATCCCGATGCAGATCCGGATACAGGGTATGTGAAGATGCCTAATGTGGATCATTTAACCGAAATTTCCGACATGATGGTGGCCCGTCGAAGCTATGAGGCCAGTGTTACGGCACTTTCCAACACAAAGGATATGGTCGCCAAAGCCCTTGAGATAGGTAAATAATTTTTGGGAAAGGATTGGATAAATGGATGAGATAAATGCAACAGCCCCAGGCAAACTCTCCTTGTACAGGGAACCTGTGGCGGACCGGGTAGCCAAGCGAAATCCCGATTTCATGGAACGTCTGGAATCAGCCGTCCTGGAGGTTAATAATAATCAGCATGTGGCAGATGATTCTGTTGAGGCTGTGATTGAAGACCGGCTTGGTATTCATGAAGGCATGATGGCGTTAGGCCGTGCCTCCACCTCTCTTAAAGTAGTGGCGCAGGTCCGGAACAAGGTCATGACTGCCTATAGCGAAGTCATGCGTATGCAGGTATAATCCCTGGTAAAGCAGGAGCCGATAAATGAATCCCGTAATTGAAAAAATCATTACCATGTTCAAAGAGATGAGCATGGTTCGTAAAGTCCTTCTGGGCGGACTGGTCCTGGTGGTCGTGGCAGGGTTTATCACCATGTTTGTATGGGCCAATAAAATGCCTTATAAAGCCGCATATTCAGGATTGAGCCAGGAAGATGCTGCCGCTGTCGTGGAAATATTAAAATCTTCCAATACGCCCTATCGTCTGACCGGTGACGGGACCACCATTCTGGTGCCGGATGCCATGGTGTATGATGTCCGGCTGACCATGGCCAAGGAAGGTATCCCCAAAGGTTCAGGGGTTGGATACGAGATTTTTGATAAAAGCGAGTTCGGCACCACCGAGTTTGTCCAGAAAATCAATAAGAAGCGGGCGCTTCAGGGGGAACTGGCACGAACGATTGGGGCATTTGAGGCTGTTAAGGATGCCAAGGTCATGATTGTGCTGCCCAAGGAGTCGGTTTTTGTCGAAGAGACCAAACAGCCTTCGGCATCCATTCTGCTGGAACTGATCGCTGATCTCAAAAAGGAGGAAGTTGCTGCCATTGCACATCTGGTGGCTTCTTCTGTCCAGGATCTGACACCAAAACTGGTGACCATTGTGGATACGGCCGGCCGGATTTTGTTTGAGGGAAAATCCGAAGAAGAACAAGCCCAAATTGATGCAGAAAATATTGCAGACGCCCAGTATCAGTATAAGGTGCGGTTTGAGGAGAACTTGACACGCAGAATCCAGACCATGCTTGAACGCATCGTGGGTGCGGAGAAAGCCATTGTCCGGGTTACCTCGGAAATGGATTTTTCCAAAAATAACATGAATGAAGAAATTTATGATCCGTTTGAGCGGGGTGGGGAATTCATACGCAGCCGGAAAAACAGAGCTGAAAAGGTGACCCAGCTTGATGAACAGGTCGGTATCCCTTCATCGGTCAACCCCATCACCGATGAAGGCCAGGCCGGGGATAAAAACCAGGAGCGAGTCAATAAGAGTGATGATACGGTCAATTACGAAATCAGCCGACGGGTCAGGGAAACCCAGAAACCCATGGCCGAGCTCACAAGGCTTTCCGTCGCAGCCGTGATTGACGGTAAATATGAACTTCAAACAGATGACAAAGGCAACACCAAACGGGTGTATATGCCCAGGTCTGCCGAGGAGATGAGGCAGTTTCAAAGTATTGTAAGCAGAGCCATGGGATACAATGAGGAGCGTAACGACCAGGTTTCCATGGAGTGCTTTCCCTTTGCTTCCATCGGCGATATGCAGGGAACCCAGGAAGAACTTACCGGCTGGCGTATGGTTCAGAAAGAATACGGGCGTCTCATTGCCAATTTATTGCTGGTATTTGTATTGTTTCTGTTCATCATCCGGCCGATCATAAAAACTGTTCGCGACATCAAGATTACGGTGGAACAGGAAGCGCTACCCTCACCGGAAGAACTTGCCGAACTTGAGACGGAAGAGAAGGAACCTGGCTTTATTGAGATGAATGCGGATCAGCAGCGTGAATTTTTTGAAACGATGACCGAAGATCAAAAGGAAGAGTTCATCCAAAAAATGACTGCAGCTGAGCGGAACGCATACCTGGGCAAGATGAATGACCAGGAAAAAGCCCGGTATTATGCGGAAAAAGACCTGTTTAAGACCGTGAATATCATCAAAGGATGGCTCGGTGAAGTAAAGGAAGAAAAGGAGGCGTAATGCCATGTCAAACGCAATTGATCCGGAAAATCTAAACGGTTGTCAAAAGGCGGCAATTTTTCTCATGTACATGGGAGAAGAATATGCAACCCAGGTGTTTTCAAGAATGAAAGAGCAGGAGATTGGGGAAATTGCCTTTGAAATGTCCAAGGTTAATCAAATTACACCAGACATTCTCAAGGTGGTGTGCGCTGATTTCAATGTTAAATATGAAGGAGAGTCCAAGATGATTGTTGAAGGGGACGCCTTTATTAAGAATGTGGTAAGCAAGACACTGAAGGACAAGGAAGCCAAAGCCATTCTGGAAGACCTGGAAAAAAAGAAACAAGACAAACCTTTTATATGGAGCCGGAATGTGAATACAGGCACTTTGTCGGCCTATATTGAAGGCGAACATCCCCAGACCATAGCCATGATCCTGGCCCATATGCCTGCAGAAATTTCTTCGGAAATTATGATGAATCTGCCGGATGAACTCAAGGGCGATATTTCCATGAGAATCGCGCGTCTCGGCCAGATTTCCGAGGATGTTGTCCGGGATGTGGACAAGGCTCTGCTATATGAACTCAGCGGCGCCGTCGGCCCCGGCGGCAAGGCAGGGGGCCTGGAAGTCCTGGTGGATATCATCAATGGTGTAGATAAATCCACCGAAGATGCTGTTATGGAATATGTTGAGGAAGATGATGCGGACATGGCCAATGAAATACGCAAACTTATGTTTGTATTTGAGGATTTGACCAATGTGGATGATACTGCCATGAGGGAAATTCTCAAGAAGGTTGAAGGTCAGCAGCTTACCTACGCATTGAAAACCGCCACCGAAGATATGAAATCCAAGATCTTTGCCAACTTGTCCCAGCGGGCCGGTGAAATGCTTAAGGATGATCTGGATGCCATGGGTCCTATCCGCCTGGCAGAGGTTGAAGAAGCCCAGCAGGCCGTGGTCAGGGCCGCCAAGGAGCTCGAGGCCGACGGCACCATAACCCTGGGTAAAGGAAAGGATGATGTCCTTGTCTGATCAAGAAGAACATAAAAATCAAGAGGCTTTCTTACAAGATGATGGATTCAAAGCCATTGATGTGGGCTCCCTTGACAATTTTGATGAAGAGGTATCACTGAAGAGGCCGGATACCGAGCCTGATTTTGACCGGTTTAAGCTGTTGTTTGATCCCTTGGAAGTTGAAAGGGAGGAAGGCGGGTTTGAGGCCGTTTATAAAGTTACCAAACAGCTTAAAGAGGAATTGTTTGAGCCTTTGATCCAGGGCGCGGATGTGAATACGGATGAACCCGTTACAAAAGAGGATGTCACCGGTCCTTTAGAGAAAGCCCGGGATGCGGATGAACCGGAAGAGAAACCCAATCCGGAAAAACAAGGATTTGCCGCAGGCTATGAGCAGGGTATGGCCCAGGGGCTTGAAAAAGGGCAGGCCGCCGGCCATGCCAAAGGTTATGATGAGGGGCTTGAGAAAGGCCGGGAAGAGGGGTTTAAACAGGGCGAGACCGACGGATTTGCCAAAGGCGAGGCCGAAGGCTTTGAAAAGGGGATGGAAGAGGGGCGTGATGCCGGAAAACAGGAAATTGTTCAGGAAATGTCGCAAATTTTGGACCCTTTCCGGCAGGCACTGGGGACCGCAGACCAGATGCTGGAAGACATGCTGACGCGATATGAAACCCAGTTGGTTGAACTTGTCTGTCAGATTGCCGGGAAAGTGGTGATGGCCAAACTGGACGCGGATGATACTGTGATCAAGAATACAATCCTGGATGCCTTGTCCCAGCTTGCCTCTCCAGAACAAATTACCCTGAGTGTGGCCGAAGAAGATTATGAATATGTGGAGATGATTAAAGAGACCTTTTTTGACTCTGTACGCTCTTTGACGAATATTACAGTGAATACGGACGCCATGATTCCCAAGGGGGGATGTCGTATTGAAAGTGCCGGTGCCACCATTGCCACAGATCCTGAATCCAAGCTTAAAGCGGTTTATGACGCCATTGCCCAGGCGGAGACCTAAACGGAGGTATAATGAGCGATTTTTTTAAAAAAGTGAATTTTTCCGTTTATGCAGATGCTGTGGAAAAAGTCAGGACCGTGACGCCCGAAGGTCGGGTGTCCCAGGTGATCGGACTGATTGTCGAAGGAGACAGTCTAGGCCTTGGCGTGGGCGGAGTGTGTCGCATTATCAATGACCATGGGGTGGCCGTGATGGCTGAAGTGGTGGGCTTCCGGCAGGAAAAAGCGTTGTTTATGCCCTTTGGTGACATCAGGGGAATCAGTATGGGAAGCCGGATTGTGCCGGTTGCCTCTTCTCCCATGGTGCCGGTGGGCGATGACATGCTTGGGCGCGTACTGGACGGCATGGGAAATCCCATTGACAATAAGGGGCCGATTTCAGGTTCAACGTCTTATTCTCTGTATGGAAAGCCCCTGGGGCCCCTGGAACGGAAAATGATCAAAGAGCCCCTTGATGTCGGCATCGGGGCCATAAACTCCATGATTACCTTGGGCCGGGGACAACGGATCGCCATCATGGCCGGTTCCGGCGTGGGAAAAAGTGTGCTCATGGGCATGATGACCAAACATACCAACGCGGATGTGGTGGTGATCGGGCTAATTGGGGAGCGGGGTCGGGAGGTCAAGGATTTTGTGGAGGAAACCCTGGGAGAGGAAGGGCTCAAACGGGCTGTCCTCGTGGCCGCCACATCGGATTCCCCGCCGTTGACCCGTATGCGGGGTGCCTATCTGGCCACCACCATTGCCGAGTACTTCAGGGATCAGGGAAAGGACGTGCTGCTTATGCTGGATTCCATTACCCGGTTTGCCATGTCCTCCAGGGATGTGGGTTTGGCTGCGGGCGAGCCACCGACGACCAGAGGATATACGCCTTCATTTTTTGTTCAGATTCCCATTCTTCTCGAACGTCCCGGCGTCCTTGAAAGCGGTGGTTCAATCACCGGGATTTATACGGTTCTGGTGGAAGGCGATGATATGAACGACCCGGTGGGGGATACGGTACGTTCCATAACGGACGGACATATTGTCCTATCCAGGGATCTTGCCAATCGTGGGCACTACCCGGCTATTGATGTCATGGCCAGTGTCTCCAGGGTCATGCGGGATGTCAGCAAACCCGACCACATGGCCATGCGTGATAAAGCCGTTAATATCATGGCGGCATATCAAAATGCAGAGGACATGATCACCATCGGTGCTTATGTGGACGGTTCAAACCCTGATGTAGATCAAGCCAAAAAATTGATGCCCGGTATCAACCGAATACTGCGTCAGAATATTGACCAAAAAATGGATATGCGGGCCAGTGTAGCGGGCCTGAAAAGGGCGTTGGGAATTAAAGATTCGCCGGCTGAACGCAAAAGGAACCCGGCCTAATCCATGAAAAAATTTCAGTTCAGACTGCAAAGCCTTTTAAAGTATAAACGCCATCTTGAACAGGTGGCCAAACAGGAAATGGCCAAAGCTGTGGCTGATGTGCTGGCCTGTGAACAGCGTATCACAGAGTTCCAAAAAGACAGGGTATCGGCCACGGACCAGCTTGAATCCCAGGTGGAAAAAGGTATGGGGGCAGGTCAGTTTAACCGGTACACAGAATTTATTACTGCCCTTGACCAGATGATCATACTTGAACAAAACAAAAAAAACGAACTTGAAAAAATTTTGAGCGATAAGCGGGATGCCCTTAAACAAAGAACCATTGAGAAGAAATCACTGGAGCGGCTGCGGGAAAAACAAGCCCGGGAATATATCCAAGAAATGATCCGGGAAGAGCAGAAGGGCCTGGATGAAATTGCATCCTTGAAAACGGCCCGGGAGGTGAACAATGATCGCATTTAAGCGGGGGATAGCGGGCCTTTTGGTCAGTCTGCTTTTGGCAACAGCAGCCTTTGTTGGTCTTTCATATATAAATTGGGGGCAGCCGGCATTGGTTTTGGCAGAGGACGCAGAGGATCAGGATAAACAAGAAGAAGCACCCGCTGACGGTGAAAAAGGAGACGGCGACTCTACACCTTGCCCGGAATGCCCGGAATGTCCCGACCCTGCCAAAGTCGTCCTCCAGGGACTTGAAGAGAAGAAAAAAGCCGTGGCCGAGGCCAGTGAAAAACTTGCCAAGGAAAAAAAAGAACTGGAGAACTATGAGGCCCAGATTGATGAAAAATTAGAGTCGCTGACAGCCCTGAAAAAGCAGATTGAAGCGGATATGGCCCAGCTTGAGAAGAAAAAAACCGTAAAAGAACGGGAAGAAGCTGCCGCCTTTGAGGCAAAAATGAACCGTCTGGTAAAAATGTATGCCAGCATGAAACCCAAAGCGGCTGCGGAAATTGTTAATAAGATGGAACTTTCTGTTGCCTATGAAATTTTTTTAAGAATGCGCGAAGTTTCCGCCTCCCAGATTCTGGCTTTTGTGGAGAACGAAAAGGCTGCAAAAATCAGTGAGCGCCTGGCTTTTAAAAAACGGTAGGGTGAAAAGGACTCTTTTTTCGGTTGCCGGACAGGATATCCCTTGCGTCCAAACGATGGTGTAACCGCGTCTGTTTTCTTTCAGACCTTGGATTCCATGTGTCGAATTTTGAAATTATATTATTGGCACTTTTTTATTTTGCAAAGGCCATCAGAGAAAGTGATTTTCACAATGCAGATATCCACGCAGGGATGGCCGTGGAACTGCCCCACGAATGAAAATTAATTTTATAATATCAAGAGCATCTAATATTTTTCTAACACAACTCATCTAATGTGAATGCTGATAACGGGTTTTGTTTTGACTTTGCCCACTACTAACCATTTTATAAAATGGGAGATGAAATTTGTTAAAATATCAAAAGGTTGAAGTTGAATCACCAAGGTTTGTAGGCCTTTTGGGCGAAGATAGCGCCAAGCCCCTGATAACTTTCGACCTTGACGATACCCTCATCTGCTGGCAATCGGAAATTCCTACAGAGCATGTGGTCTTGCCCTGGCACCACAAGTGGTTCAACATCGAACCCCTGCGTTACGGGACTGTTGATCTATTCAACCAGTTGAGAAATTATGGCTGGCAGATTGGAATTTACACCACCTCCCACCGCAAGCCCAAATATATTGAAAAACTGTTCAATCTCCACGGCCTCAAGCTGGATTTGGTGATCAACCAGGATAAGCATGAGGAACTTATAAAAAACCTTCTGGTGAAAAGAAAACCCTCTAAGCTCCCCAACCGAGTGAACTCCATGCTGCATATCGACAATTCCGAAGGGGTTCTTATTGAGGGGAAACGTTTTAATTTCCGGGTCCTGATCGTTGACCCGCTGGACTACAACTGGACGGAAAAGATCCTGGCGGAGTCTATTTCTGTTGCCCGAATGCTTGAACAGGGTGCCTACCGGACGTGAAGCACGTCCTGCCTTTGTTCCCGATTGAATTACTTTTATGTTTCGTTGTGGGTTGAGTCTGGGTGTTGATAGACCTGATCAGCCCATGGTTGTTATAGCGACGGCTTCATCCTGTAACGGTTCAATTGCAGGCGCGTGCACTTGTGTTTCCATGGACTGCGCCTGCATCATCTGGTCGTGTAGAACCCGGATTATGCCGTCGGCAAGCCCCTGCATGGGGACATGAACTTTTTTGCACCGACCCCAGGCCATGGCTTTAATATATATCCGTGCACCCGGAATAATGACGTCTGCCCGGTCTGGTTTTAAGTTAAAGCGTCTCATCCGTTCTTCCACCCCATAATCAGTCAGTTCATCCCGGATTTTTTTTATTTTTTTTCGTGTCACCCATGTCCCGGGACGGCCCTTGGCCAGCTTAAACAGCTTGTTAATGTTTCCGCCGCTGCCAATGGCCTCCACAGTCTTGTGTCCCCGGGTAGTTGCTTTTAGCCAGGATTTCATAAGATCCCAGTCCTGCTGCCGCTCCCGGTTGTTGAGCAGGCGGATGGTGCCAAGGTTAAAGGAACGACTGGCCTGGACCCTGCCGTCACAGAACAACGTAATTTCCGTGCTACCGCCACCCACATCCACAAACAACGCTGCTTTTTCCGATGAGGTCATTATTTTGTGGCGGTTTTGGAAAAGATACCGGGCTTCCTGTCTGCCGTTAATAATTTCAATATCTATACCGGTCTGTTCCCTGATTCTTCGGCATACCTGGCGGCCGTTCCGGGCAGTCCTCATGGCCGAAGTGGCACAGGCCTTGAACGCCACAGGCTGGTACGCATGAATAAGCTTTGCAAAACCGTCCATGGTTTTTGTCAGTTTGCAGGCCCGTTCATCCGAGATCGTGCGCTGTAAAAAGGCATCTTCACCCAGGCGGATGGGCATGCGAATCCAGGAGATTTTTTTTACCCGAAGTCCGAACTCTTCTTCCGATACCATGGCCAAAAGCAGGCGGACGGCATTTGAACCGATGTCGATGGCTGCGTATTTTGTCATTGAATCCATAATGGTTGACATCTTAATTTAATGACGTCATCATATCAAGGCATGAAATAAAGATTAACAAGGATCTAACATGGTAAAAACCAAAAAGGTGAATACTTCTTTACGGCTTCACAAAAAAGTGCTCAAGGAACTTAAAATCCTGGCCATTGAAAAAGAGACCAGCGTTCAGGCCATTATTGAAAACCTGATTCATGAATACATTAAAAAGAACAAGGAAAAATCAGAATAATGAATCTTCCTCCTTCGCAAACGTTTATGCTGCCGGCCGGCATCAATGTCAAAAAGATAAATGCCGCACTCAAGGATTCAAATATGACCCTTATGGGTAGTGCATGTGAGCCCGAAGAGGGAACTGTTCTGGATACCTTTGATGCGACGGTTTACAAGTCGGATGCCCTTTTAATTCAGACTCAATTCGATCTGGTCAGGATTTGCTGGTCAGGGGATGTAACAGTGCAGACCGCGCCGGAATCTGAATGGCAATTTGCCCGAGACCTTCCCCAGGGCCCTGTCAGGGATCTGCTTTTGGATCAATCCCCTTTGCGGGCGTTTACACCGGCAGGCCAGGTGGCCATCATCCAGGATACATTATCCCTTCTGGATGACGAACAAAAAACCTGCTGCCGCGTTGCATCGGTCTCTTTGAGCCGCGGGAAAAATACCTGGTCCTGGCTGCGGACCCGTCCCATGCGCGGTTACACTGACAGCCATGCGCTGATCTGCGGCATTTTGAAAAAAATGGAAAAATCAGGTCTTCCGGCAGATGTGCTTAGACTGAAAATTTCGGATTATACATCCAAGCCGGTGATTCGGCTGTCTGAAAATGCCCCAGCCAAGGCAAGTCTTTGCACCATTGTTCAGACTTTTTTGCAGGTGACACGCCGCAACGAACCCGGGCTTATTGATGATCTGGACACCGAGTTTCTCCACCAGTGGCGGGTCAGTCTGCGCAAAGTGCGTTCCGTGCTCACCCTGTTCAAAGGCGTGGTGGCCACCGAAACCCTTGACCAGCTCAAGCAGGATTTCAGGGATATTATGCAGGATACCAACCTGATGCGGGACCGGGATGTTTACCTTTTATCCAAGGATGATTATTTTGCCCTGGTTCCCCCCCAGGCCCACCCTGGCCTTGAGGTTCTTTTTGATCTGCTGCAACAGGATCGGGATGAGGCCTTTGGAAAGGTTAAGGCCATGCTTGAATCCAAGGCTTACAAAAAACAGATAAAGTCCATTCAGAAATTATTTGCAAATCCCAAAGGTTTGCCCAAAGGGCCTATGGCCGATGCCCCGTCCAAGGCTTTTGCTGCAGATCTGGTTTTGAAACGATATAAAAAGGTGTGCAAGCTTGCCGGGAGTATAACCAATAAAACCCCGGATGAGACCATTCATGAACTGCGCATCCAGTGCAAAAAATTGCGGTACCTGATTGAATCGGCCCAGCCCTTATTTGACGTCAAACAGGTAAAACGCCTGCTTAAAACCCTTAAAGGGCTGCAGGAGCATCTGGGAAGTTTCAATGACCTGTCTGTCCAGCAGGCCACCCTGGCCGAGTGCCTTGACCGTTATCCGGGCACCGGCCCCAATGCCAAAGCCCTGGCCGAAAGCATCGGGGCGTTGACGGCCATGCTTTATCGCAAACAGCTGGCAGAGCGCCGGATGATTATTGAAAATCTGTCCCGATTTTACAGCCCGGATACACAGGATGCGTTTAACGCCCTGTTTGATTTAAAAAATACAGGGACCAAACAAGCCAACACCCAGGTTGATTCATAAGGAGATATTATTTCGTGAAACTTATAGCTTGTTATTCCAACAAAGGCGGTGTGGGAAAAACCGCAGCCTCGGTCAACCTGGCATATGCCAGTGCGTTAAGCGGCAACCGGACACTTTTGTGCGACCTTGATCCCCAGGGGGCCTCAGGGTTTTATTTTCGTGTGAAGCCGTCCGAAAAACTGAAAAGTAATACCTTTTTTGAAGGTAAGAAAAAATTTGCAAATGCCATCAGGGAAAGTGATTTTAAAAATCTGGACCTTTTGCCGGCTAACATGAGTTTCAGGGATTTTGATATTTTTCTGTCACGTATGAAAAAAAGCCGCTCCAGGCTGAACAAGGCCTTGGAACCGGTTGATGGCGAATATGATATTGTTCTTTTGGACTGTCCCCCCAATATTTCTCTGCTTTCGGAAAATGTTTTCAAAGTCGCCGACCGTATTGTGGTACCGGTGATCCCCACCACCCTGTCCCAAAGAAGCCTTGAACAGCTGTATGCGTTTTTTAAAAAACAGGGCTATAAATCCTCCAAGATTTTTCCGTTTTTTTCCATGGTCCAGCAGAGTAAATCCCTGCACCTTGAAATCATGGAAGAGATTCGGGCCGGAAATGAACAGGTGCTGAACACCTGGATACCTTTTTCCACACATATCGAGCGCATGGGCGTCCACAGGGCCCCGGCCTTGTCCTACGCCGGAAAAGAAAAGGCTGTGGCAGCTTATTCACAATTGTGGCAGGAAGTTCAGAAAGGGAACAGTGTAGAATGAAAGAGATAGAACGAAAATTTTTGCTGCCAAAGATGCCGGAAATTGATTTGCAGTCCACCACCTGTATCCGTCAAGGCTATATTTCCCAATCCCGGGACTCTGTTGAAATTAGACTTCGCCGGAAAGGCGATACATTTTTCATGACCTTTAAACGGGGCCAGGGCCTTGTCCGGGATGAAGCGGAGATCAGGATTGATGAAGCGGATTTCAATCACCTGTGGCCGTTGACCCAGGGGCGGCAGGTGGAAAAACAACGGTCCCAAGCCATCCTTGAAAACGGTCTCACCGCCGAAATTGATGAATTTTCAGGTGCGCTTGCCGGCCTTTTATTATGTGAAGTGGAATTCGATGACCAAGCCCAGGCTATCGCCTTTGTTCCGCCCCAATGGTTTGGGGCGGATGTGACCGAAGACGGCCGGTATAAAAATAAAAGCCTTGCCGAAAACGGGATTCCCGAAAATTAAATTTTAAATCCCCTATCACTCGATCATCGAGTATCAAAAAAGGCTTTCCACAATTGTGTGTGAGAGATGGCCTCTCAGATATGTGGGGTAAACCGCTAATACAATTCTTATATTCTTAGTTTATATTTGCTTCAGGTTATTGATCAATTTGATTAAAAATGTGGTATAATTAAAAAATTAATTTATCCCATTAAAAAAGCATCATGACAACGTTATGGAAGCTTTCAGAAAATATTCTGTCTTATTTTGCGGCACCGTTTTCAAGTGCCGTTCTTGCCGGTTTGTTACTGAAAATTTTAATTAACGTTGGCGTATAATAATTTGGAGTGGATTATGTCTCTCGATGAACAGAAAAATCTTATAGAAAGTCAGCCGACTCAAGCGGAAAAACAAATTGCTACGGCGTTTGATCTGAACGCTTCGGAATGGTTCCTGAACAGAGAGTTGACTTGGTTGGAATTCAACCGTCGGGTTCTCCATGAAGGTCAGGATTCACGTAATCCCCTCCTGGAGCGGGTTTTTTTTCTCTCCGTCGTGGGTTCAAATCTTGATGAGTTTTTTATGAAACGTATCGGTGGGCTCAAGCAACTGGTCGGGGCCGGGGTCAAAAAACTGACTGTTGACGGACGGACACCGCAGGAGCAGATTGACGACTGCCATATTGTTGTTCAGGACATCTTAAAGCAGAACCAAATGTTGGAAGTGGAGTTGAAGACACTGCTCGCTGAAGAGGGTATTGTTCTTATCAGATACGACCAATTGACAAAAGAGCAGAAAACATTTGCCGACAAGTATTTTTACGATAATATATATCCTCTCTTAACGCCCCAGGGAACGGATCCGGCACATCCGTTTCCTTTTATTTCCAACCTATCCTTGAATCTTCTGGTCAAAGCGAACTACCCTCATTCGGATCACGCGTACCTCAACAGAATCAAGGTGCCGATCGATTCCGGTGTCTCTCCGCGATTTATAAAGATTGGGCAAGACGATTTATATGTCCCCATAGAGGATGTTATCGCCAACAATCTTGACTTGCTTTTTCCAGGTATGGTTATTGAATCGTGCGATTTTTTTCGGGTGACCAGAAATGCCATTACTGAACGAGACCAGGAGCAGGCTAATGATCTTTTATCTATGATCGAATCCGCCCTCCGGGACAGAAAATTTGCTGAGATCGTCCGGCTTGAGGTGAACTCGAATATGAGTCTGGCTCTGCGAGGTATGCTGGCTGCAGAGCTCAACATCAATGAAGAAAAGGATGTTTTTGAAGTTGAAGGCCTCATTTCTAAGCGGCACTTGATGCAGATTGCTCAACTTGACCGGCATGATTTGCACTTTCCGCCTCATCAACCCGTCGATCATCCGGAACTGCTTGGAGAGGATCCTAATATTTTCCATATTATAAGGGAAAAAGGTTCCATTCTTTTGCAGCATCCATACGAATCGTTTGATACTTCTGTAGAACGGTTTATAAGAGAGGCCAGTCAGGACCCCAAAGTGCTGGCCATTAAGATGACGCTTTACCGGACGGCCAAGCAATCCAGAGTCATACAATACCTGATCGATGCCGCCCAAAACGGTAAGCAGGTCGCTGTGGTTGTGGAATTGAAGGCGCGTTTTGATGAGTCGGCCAACATCCGCTGGGCCAGATTCCTGGAAGAGGTGGGGATCCATGTGACCTACGGGGTTGTGGGTTTGAAGACCCACTCAAAAGTTATCTTTGTGGTACGCAAGGATTTTGACGGTTTGCATCGTTACGCCCATATAGGAACCGGCAACTATCATGCCGGTACTGCCCGGGGATACAGCGACCTTGGTCTCTTCACCTGTGATTCAGTCATCGGTGCCGATCTTACGGATTTATTTAATTATCTGACGACCGGATATACGGTCGCCCGTAAGTACAAAAAGCTTTTACCCTGCCCCAATCTTTTGAAGAAAAGATTACTGGAGAAGATTGGCCGGGAGAGCAAGTTACAGGCTGAAGGGAAGGGAGGACTTATCCAATTAAAAACAAATGCCCTTGAAGATAAAGATATCACAAGTGCATTGTACAAGGCCTCCCAAGCCGGTGTTCACGTTGATCTCATCGTCCGTGATTCCTGTCGGCTGCGGCCGGGCATTCCAGGACTCTCTGAGAATGTTCGAGTTATTTCCATCGTCGGCCGGTTTCTGGAGCATTCAAGGATTTTTTATTTTCACAATGGCGGTCAGGAAGAATATTTCATATCTTCGGCCGACCTGATGAAACGAAACCTTGAGAGTCGGGTCGAGGTCTGCACGCCTGTCGAATCTCCGCGCCTGCAGGCCTTATTGCGGGAGATGCTCGATATCCAGCTGAACAACAGGTACAGTTGCTGGGAAATGCAAAGTGACGGTAGCTATGTCAAACTGCAGGCGGAGCAGGGTGAAAATGAACGCAGTTCTTTTGAGCACTTAATTAAAAATGCGGAAAAGAGGTTGAAAACAACACTCCAGATGGTGGTGAAGAAAGGCAAGTCTCAGTTAAAAAAGAAATAATTTTTTCGTTTCATTTCATGTCAATGACAAATCCCCTGGGAAAGCATATTTTCCAGGGGTTTTAGCTTGAATTGTGCAAAAAAGGTATCGGATCAGGAGAACTCGCCCTGCAGGTATTCTTTGGTTAATTCCTCCTGGGGATTTTCAAACAGTTCTTTGGTGGGGCCCATTTCAACAAGATAGCCGGTACGGCCGCCCTTGGAGATGTCCACGGCAAAGAAAGCCGTTTGGTCGGCCACACGCATTGCCTGCTGCATGTTGTGGGTTACGATGGCAACGGTAAACTGTTTTTTCAGGTCCACCATCAGCTCTTCGATCTGGCGGGTGGCAATGGGGTCCAGTGCGGAGCAGGGTTCGTCCATAAGAAGCACACGGGGTTCCGTGGCAATGGCTCTTGCAATGCACAAACGTTGCTGCTGCCCGCCGGAAAGGGACAGCCCGTTGTTTTTAAGTTTGTCCTTTACCTCGTTCCACAGGGCTGCACTTCTAAGGGCCTTTTCAACTTTTTCTTGCATATTTCCTTTATACCGGTTCAAGCGCAGACCAAAGGCCACGTTGTCAAAGATGGACATTGAGAACGGGTTGGGCTGCTGGAACACCATACCGATGTTGCGACGAACCGATACAGGGTCGATATTGCCGGCATAGATATTGACTCCGTGGAAACGGATATCCCCCACAAACCGGAACCCCCGGATCAGGTCATTCATGCGGTTGATACTTTTAAGCACCGTACTTTTACCACAGCCGGAAGGCCCGATAAAGCCAGTGATCTGATTTCTTTTGATGGGTACGTGGCTGTCCCGGACAGCAAGGAAATCTCCGTAATAAATTCGTTCGGCTTTACAATCCAATGCAATATCGGCCGGCAGGTCGTTTTCATAGGTTTCGTTTGCATCTATTTCTTTTAATGCTTCCATGGGCGTTAATACTCCCTTGTTCATGATTTAAAGCTATAGTTTTATTTTACCACCGATGCTGCGGCTGACAATGTTGAGGACAAATACCAGTAAAACGAGGATCAGCGATGCGGCCCAGGCCAGTTCAATAAGATTTTCATAGGGGCTGGATGACCAGTTGTAGATCAGTACGGCCAAAGATGCCGTGGGGTCGTTGGGGGAAAGCCAGCTTTCGGAAAAAAGGGCGGTGAACAGCAAGGGTGCCGTTTCGCCTGCAGCCCTGGCCACGGCAAGGACAACACCTGTTATAATGCCTGGCATGGCAACAGGTAAAATGACCTTGACCAGGCTTTGAGCCGGGGTGCATCCCATGCCGTAGGCCGCTTCCCGCATGGGGTTGGGTGCCATTTTAATGGCTTCTTCGGCCGTGAGCATGACTGTCGGAATCATCAGCAGGGAAAGGGCAATGCCCCCGGCCCACGCAGAATAGTGCCCCATGACAATGACAACAATGGCGTAGGCAAAAACGCCCGCAATGATAGACGGCAGACCAGTCATGGTTTTTGCGCAGAATCTGGCAATTTCGGAAACTTTGCTGTGGGGGTCAAGTTCTGCCAGATAAATCGCTGCCAGAATGCCAAAAGGGACACTGATTAAACCGGCAATACCCACCATAAAAGCGGTGCCCAGGATGGCATTGCCGAAACCGCCGACACCCGGGGCGTCAAATGCACCCGGCGGCAGGGAGTAAAACAGCTCAAAGGTTATTCGTTTTCCGCCACGGTACAACAGCATGATAAGCACCGAGAATAAAGGGATGCAGGCTGTGACTGCACAGACAATGGTGATGACGCTTAAAACGATGGACTTAAGCGCTCTTGGCTCCATGGGTTGACGTTCCAGCTGCGGTAGTTGAAGACCGTCCCGGTTCATCTTTTATCTCCTCCAGGTGTTGCCTTGGTAACAATAACAGCACCTGCAATATTAACGATCAGAGTAATCAGCAAGAGTACACAGGCGGCATACATCAGTGCACCGGTTTCAAGCCCAACGTCTGCTTCCGGAAAGGTGTTGGCCAGAAGCGCTGCAATGGTGTCTGCCGGGGAAAGGATGGACAGCGTAACTGTGGACATACTGCCGACAAGCATGGCAAGGGCCATGGTTTCACCGAGTGCCCGGCCAAACCCCAGTACAAGGGCACCGAAAATACCACCGGATGCCGTGGGCAGCATAACCCGCAAAATGGCTTCCCAGCGGGTGGTGCCCATGCCGAAGGCGGCTTCTTTGGTTTTATGGGGTATGGCCTTGAAAGCATCCTGGGAAATGGCTGCAACCGTGGGCAGGATCATAATGGACAGAACCAGCGCTGCCGGAAGAAGGCCTAAGCCCGAAAGCCGGGTGGAGAAAAAAGGAATCCAGCCCAGGTACTCGTGCAGGAAATTGGCAAAGGGACGGATCAGCGGGATCAGAACATAAATGCCCCACAGCCCGTAAACAACACTTGGGATGGCGGCAAGCAGTTCAATAATATTTTTTAATATAATTTCAATTTTATATGGAAGAAAATCCTGGGTAATGAATATTGCAATGCTGATTCCGAAAAATCCACCAAGAAGAAGGGCGAGAAATGAGCTGTAGAGTGTTCCCCAAATCTGGGGAAGAAGACCATATATATTTTGGCTTGAGTTCCAGGTCGAGGTGAACAAAAATTTGATTCCCAGGTCCGGAAAAGCCGGCAACGCTTCCCCGCCGATTTTATAGACAATGAACGCCAGCAGGAAAATGGTGGCCCAGGTAAAAGCCCGGGTCAGGAATCTGAATGATTTGTCAAAAAAAATGTCGCCCGGGGTGGGCGGTTTGGATAATGTCCTGCCACCAACATTACCCAAAAATTCATTGTCAGCCATTTTTTAGTCTCCAGATAAGAAATAAGGCACTTTCATTTTAAATGAAAGTGCCTACCTGATCAAGAAAATAGATTGTTTTACTGAATGTTCTTAGAAGCGGCTCTAACTTTTTCTACGACACTTTCAGGAAGGGGGATATAACCGGCTTTGTCAGCAATTTTCTGACCTTCATCCAGGCAGTATTCAACCATTTTGCGAAGTGCTGCGGCCAATTCCGGGCTTTTGTTCTTTTTGTAGAGCAGCATCCAGGTAAAGGTTGCAATGGGGTAGGATGCATCGCCTGCAGGATCATTGATAAACACGATCATGTTTTCGGGCAGGACAGCGTTGGCAAGTGCGGCAGCACCACCTTCAGGTCCGGGGCATACAAATTTGCCGGTTTTGTTTTCCAGGCATGCCGTGGGCAGTTTATTCAGCTTGGCAAAACCGTATTCGGTGTAACCGATGGCGCCGGGGGTCTGGCGGACAGCGGAAGATACACCATCATTCTTTTTGCCTTTTACCATGTTGCGGGCGGTCCATTGAACCATTTTACCCTGGCCTACAGCAGATTTGAAATCAGAAGATATGGCGCTTAAATGGCCGGTGAAGCCAAAGGTCGTACCAGATTTGTCGGAACGGACAACAACGGTGATGGGCGTGTCAGGCAGTTTTACGCCGGGGTTGGCGGCAACGATTTTGGCGTCATTCCATTTGGTGATTTTGCCCAGGAAAATTTGGGGATATACGTCCCGGGGCAGTTTGAGGCCGTCAATGCCGGGAAGGTTGTACGCAAGAACAATTTCACCTGCGGTCATGGGCAACAGCTGAACACCCTCGGGTACCTGATCAATTTCACTCTGCTTCATGGCTGCGTCACTGGCACCAAAATCAACGGTGTGTGCAATGAAGTTTTTGATGCCGGAACCTGAACCGATGGACTGGTAGTCCACTCTGATTTCGCCATTGGTTTTTTTGGCAAGGTCTTTAAACCATTCGCTGTAAATTGGTGCAGGAAAGCTGGCGCCGGCACCGGTGATTTTGGTTGTACTTGCAGTTGCGGAGCCCGCAATCATGAAGGATGCTGCAACGGCAGCGGATAAAGCAACATTAAGTAAAGATTTCAGTTTCATCTGGCTTTTTCTCCTGTTTATATGAAAGAACTAAACTAACCAGTTAGTTTCTTTCATGATTTGTTGTGGCCTAACCTCGGTGAAAGACCAGGTCGGCCATGGCCGTTATTAACGTTTTAAACTAATTTTTTAGTTAAGGATCAACATGGCCAGTATTATTACTATTGAAATGTTATGATTTTGTTACGATTTAATGAGGAGCGTGTAAGTCAGAAAAGCTAAATGAGAAAAAGCAGGTGTCAGCACGCCTTGATCAATAACTCCGGATTGGCTTGGGCTTCAAGGAACTTTGCAAAATTTTTTTTTATTTTTGGCAGTTTATATAATTTGCCCATCAGATCTTTTTTTGTGGCTTTGGCAAGGCTTGAAGGATCAAAATATGCTTTGGCATTATCCACCGTCAGAACAAAAGGAGGCTTGCCGCCACGGACAAGAATACTGCTCATCAAAAGTGCCCCGGTCCGGTGGTTGCCTTCAAAAAAGAGCTGGGGTTGGCTGACATGGAGAATGTACATGCCGGCGGCGCGCTTCCAAGGAGTGACATGCTTATGATCCTTTGCCCAAGAACGCAGGTGCTTGATGCAAAATTCTCCTTGGCTGTAAAATCGGTCGCTTGTGGCCAGGATATGTTGCTTGAAATCCTTTCTTTTTTTCAGGTCATCCCCACATAGGACAATATGGTTAAGCTCAAGGAAATGATGCAGTCCCTCCTGCTCCACCAGGCTAAAATCCTGGTCAAACAGGTTGTTGACATAGCGGTAGCCGGCAAGCATGTTTTCAACAATCTCATCGCGCATGGGCTCCCGACGCATATGTAGAGAGTCATTAATCTGGTCGAAATTTTTTTGGACAGTCCTAAGATAATACTCCACGGCCTCAAGATTAATCCTGAATTTAGCAGGCATTTTTTCACCAAGTTGTAGTAGTCAATAAATACCGGCATGCAGGCAGAGCTGTTTTGGTTCCGCTTGCTTTGAGCGCCGTGAATCAGGCATACATTAAAGCAGGCCTTTAGTTTTTGTCAAGGCACAGACTCAATTCATAGCGGCGCTTGCCAGGTCCTAATAATTTGGAATCAAGGCCCGGGATGATAATGCTCTGATGGACAGTAAAACATGGTGCATTGCAAGTGCCGTTTGTGAACAGGCATGATTAAGCCCCGTTCTGGGGATGATTGGTAAGGGGTGGGGGGGCAAAAAGATAAAAAAATAACCTGTCACACAAAAGATTCCCACAATTAAAAAACTGTTTTTTTTGAGAATCGTGTAAACGGTTGTTTTTACTGGTCGGGGCGAGAGGATTCGAACCTCCGACATCTTGCTCCCAAAGCAAGCGCGCTACCAGGCTGCGCTACGCCCCGATTTTAAAAAATTGAATAAGATGTTTATCACTTGAAATAAAAAAAATCAAGGTTAATCTTTCCAATCGGTCCTGCGCCATAATTTTGAAATGGATTAAAAAGTTACATGGCTCAGGCTTTGAACCTATCTATGGGGTGTGGCAATTTCCTTGACACCACAATGAAGACGGGGTATTTTAATAAACTTTGTGTAAAGTGTTTGTACCGTGTAATAAATCAGTTAGGGTATAATATTATTTTTTTGAAGATGCGTTTAGAATAACGCCAATTAACAGGATATAACAGGACAAAATCATGCAGGTAAAAATCGAAGATCAGAGCAGTATTAAAAAAGTGCTTTCTTTTGAAATTCCTAAGGAAACAATTTCCAAAGAGTTGAATAAAGCCTATGCCGAGTTGAAAAAGAAGGCAGATATCAAAGGTTTTCGAAAAGGAAAAATTCCCAGAAAAGTGCTTGAAAACCGGTTTTCCGCAGACGTTCATGCCGAGGTTGCCCCGCGCCTGATCCAGGAGGCTTTTATTGAAGCTGTTGAAAATCATAAGTTAGATATTGTGGGCGGGCCTCAACTTGACCCCCCGGAACTCAAGCCGGATGCTGAATATGCGTTTGAGATCACTGTGGAAGTTAAACCTGAACTGGATGATATCGATTTACAAGGCCTTGAAATTAAAAAGAGGCTTTATGAAGTAGCCGAGGGCGAGATTGAAAGCCAGATATATATGCTGCAAAAGAGCATGGCTACAAAGCGGAAAGTTGAAGAGGAACGTCCGGTAAAAGAAGGTGACTTTGTTCTGATTGATTATGAAGGGTTTCTAAATGGAGAAGCCTTTGAGCATGCCCCTAAAGTTGAAAATTATGTTACCGCTATTAATAGGGAACCGTTGCCCAAGGAATTTTCTGAAAAACTTATCGGTTGCATTCCGGTTCAGGACCTGGAAGTTGAAGTGGTTTACGATGATGATTATCATGATGAGAATCTGAAAGGAAAAACCATTCAATATAAGGTTACACTCAAGGAAATCCAGGAAGAGGTGTTGCCCGAGGCCAATGATGACCTGGTAAAAGATCTTGACCAATTCGAAACCCTTGAAGATGTAAAAGCTTCCATCCGGGATAACCTTGAAAAGGGGATTGTTCAGCGGGTCAAGCATGAAATGAGTGAGCAGATTTTTTCCCAAATTCTTGAAAAAATAGACTTTGAAGTCCCCCAAGCCCTGGTTGAAGGTGAACTTGACGGTATTATTGCTGAGACGGAACAGGCCTATGCCCAGAATAACACCTCCCTTGAAGACGTCGGTTTGAGCCGGGAAATCATGCAGGAAAAATACAGGGATGTGGCTGAAAAACAGGCCCGCCGACATCTGATTCTGGATAAAATAATTACCCAGGAAAAGATGGAGCTTACTGATGAAGAGCTTGACGCCGGATTTGAAGAGATGGCCAAGGCCATGAGCGCGACAAAGGATGCCATCAAGAATTTTTTCAACATGGACGCGCGTCAGCTTGAATATTATAAACATACCCAGCTTGAAAAAAAGGCGATTGATCTTATAATAGAGAAAAGCAATATAATTGAAGTGACGCCGGATGATTCGCAAGCCGCCGCTGATGTATCAACTGAGGAAGAAGGTGTGCAAGCGTAAAAATAATCTGAAAACTTATATATAAATGCTTCATCTGTTATTGCTTGGCCGGTAACAAAGTTAAAAACATATATTTAGATCATGACAAGGAGTTAAATCGTGCCTCTTATTCCAATGGTTGTTGAGCAGAGCAACAGGGGAGAACGTGCCTATGATATCTATTCACGGCTTTTAAAAGACAGGATTATTTTTTTGGGATCTCCCATAGACAATGAAATTGCCAACCTCATTGTTGCACAGATGCTGTTTCTTGAATCCGAGGATCCTGAGAAAGATATCAATTTTTATATCAATTCCCCTGGCGGCGTTGTGACAGCAGGTATGGCCATTTATGACACCATCCAGTACATCAAGCCGGATGTGGCGACGGTGTGTATCGGCCAGGCAGCCAGTATGGGAGCGTTACTTCTCACTGCCGGAACATCCGGCAAAAGGTTTGCCTTGCCTAATGCCAGGATTATGATTCATCAGCCGCTGGGCGGTGCCCAGGGTCAGGCCACTGACATAAAGATTCAGGCGACTGAAATTTTAAGAATGAAAGATGTTTTGAACGAAATTATAGCAACGCATACGGGACAGGACATCGAAAAGGTTGCAGCTGATACGGAACGTGATTTTTTCATGTCTGGTGAGCAAGCTTTGGAATACGGCATTATTGACCGTGTGGTCAGTGACAGAAGCCAATTGGAACAGGCCTCTGAGCAGGGGGCGTCAAAGGAGTCATAAAATATGGCCAAAAAAGATGATACGAACGATCAGTTTTTCTGTTCATTCTGCGGTAAAAACCAAAAGGAAGTAAAAAAACTGATAGCCGGGCCCAGCGTCTATATCTGTAATGAATGTATTAAGCTGTGCAGTGAAATTATTGAAGATGAAGAAAAAGAGCTGGCTGTCGAGCCGGAAAGCGCCAAGGAGTTCATGGTGCCCAAGCAGATTAAAGATCAGCTTGATTCATATATCATAGAACAGGATCGTGCAAAAAAGGTCTTGTCCGTAGCGGTTTATAATCATTATAAAAGACTTGCCTCACATTTGACAAAAAGCGGTGATGATATTGAGATTCAGAAAAGCAATATTCTGATTATCGGGCCGACCGGATGTGGGAAAACCCTACTGGCCCAAACCCTTGCCAGGTTTCTGGATGTTCCTTTTGCCATTGCTGATGCCACGGCCCTGACCGAGGCTGGCTATGTTGGCGAGGATGTGGAGAATATTGTTCTCTCCCTTGTTCAAAACGCTGATTACGATATTGAAAAAGCCCAGAAAGGTATCATCTACATTGATGAGATAGATAAAATCTCCCAGCGGGGAGACAACCCTTCAATTACACGGGATGTTTCCGGAGAAGGGGTTCAGCAGGCCCTGCTTAAGATAATTGAAGGCACCATTGCTTCGGTACCTCCCAAGGGGGGGCGAAAACATCCCCAGCAGGATTATGTAAAGGTGGATACCTCCAATATCCTGTTTATCTGCGGTGGAACGTTTACGGGTCTTGAAAAAGTGGTTGAGCGCCGTTTAACCCA
Organism: uncultured Desulfobacter sp.; assembly: GCF_963675255.1. Taxonomy (GTDB): domain Bacteria; phylum Desulfobacterota; class Desulfobacteria; order Desulfobacterales; family Desulfobacteraceae; genus Desulfobacter. The sequence continues at coordinate 560,685 of NZ_OY775937.1, read as the reverse complement.
GAAAACCATGGGATTTGGTGCCAAAATAGCAGATAAAAAAGATGTGAATATCGGAGAGCTGCTGGGACAGGTAAAGCCCGAAGATTTGATTAGGTTCGGCCTGATACCCGAGTTTTTAGGGCGCCTGCCCATTATAACTTCCATCGGGGAGCTTAATGAGACGTCTTTGATCAAGATTCTGACCCAGCCTAAAAATGCTTTGGTTCGGCAGTATCAGGAACTTTTTCGCATTGAAGGGGTGAGTCTGCAATTTACGGATGAGGCGCTTGAAGCCATGGCCAAGGAAGCAGTTGCCAGAAAATCCGGAGCCAGAGGACTGCGTGCCATTATGGAGGAAACCATGATGAACATCATGTATGAGCTTCCTTCCAAAAAAGATGTGGTGGAGTGTGTGGTGGGCGAAGAAGTGGTATTAAACAATGAGGATCCCATCTTGCTGTACGAACAGCCTAAAAAGCAGGCTTAAATAGTGTTTGAACGAACAGTCACCCATCTGCGGCGTTGCAAAAAAAAAATTGCCAAATAAATAGGATCTGGCCTCACAACCATGAGGTCGTTCCGGTTTTAAATTTTTCTGCGCCGTGCGCCTGGGCAACTTTTCGTCCAAACACGGGTTTCCGGTCAGGCATTAAATAGAAAGTTTGCATCTATGATCAGTATTTCCCGTTTTTTCAATCCCGAAGATGGGCCTGAAAAGGAAAAAAAAACACTTCCGTTGGTACCCCTGAGGGATATTGTCCTTTTCCCCTTTGTTACAACCTCTATTTTTGTGGGAAGGGAAAAATCCATCAGGGCGCTTTCCCAGGCTATGGGCGGTGATAAGAAAATTTTTCTTACGACCCAGAAAAATCCGGAAGTCCTGAAACCGACTATTGAGGATCTTTTTCAGGTAGGCACCGAAGCTCGGATTACACAGCTGTTGCGATTGCCCGATGGTACGGTAAAGGCATTGGTCGAGGGCGTTGCCCGGGGCTGTATTATTAAAATGGCTGACCAGGACGGTTTCCAGGTTGTTGATTATATTGACGTCCATGAAAAGCCGTTGACCGATGCCAACACTGAGGCTGCTATCCGCACGGTTCATGAAGCGTTCCAGCATTATGTCGACTTGTCTGGCGTGGTTTCCAAAAGTTTTTTCAAGGGACTGGATGCCCTGGAACAGCATCCGTCAAGGTATGCTGATACCATTTCCGCCCAACTGCCCTTCAAAGTACAGGATAAACAGACGCTGCTGGAGTGTGGTGATATTGAAGAACGTTTCTTTTTGCTTTTAAAATTTATTCAAAAGGAGACGAAAGTTTTTTCCATGTCCCAGAAGATCAAGGGCAGGGTCAAAGAACAGATGGATAAACTTCAAAAGCGCCATTACCTTAACGAACAGATGCGGGCCATCCAAAAAGAAATGGGCGAGGATGGTCAGGGTGGTGAGTTTGCTGATCTTGAAAAAAGGATCAAGGGAAAGCGCATGCCTAAAGAAGCCGCAGGAGTTGTGCGTACGGAGTTGGAAAAGCTTAAGCTGATGCCTGCGACCTCCTCGGAAGCAACCGTGGTCAGAAATTACATTGACTGGTTGGTTTCTTTGCCCTGGTACCGGAAAAAACGGGTAAAAAATGAAATATCAAAGGCTGAGAAAATTCTGGACCAGGACCATTACGGCTTGGAAAAACCCAAGGAGAGAATCCTTGAGTATTTAGCTGTGCAGATTCTGGTTAAAAAGATAAAAGGTCCGATTCTTTGCCTGGTGGGGCCACCAGGGGTTGGTAAAACATCCCTTGTAAGGTCTGTGGCCAGGGCTACCGGACGTTCCTTTGCCCGGATCTCTTTGGGTGGGGTCCGTGATGAGGCAGAGATTCGGGGGCACCGAAGAACCTACGTAGGTGCCATGCCCGGAAAGATTCTCCAGACATTGAAAAAAACAGGGTTTAATAACCCGGTATTGTGTTTGGATGAAATTGATAAAATGACCAGTGATTTTAGAGGCGATCCCTCTTCTGCGCTTCTGGAGGCACTGGATCCTGAACAGAACAAAAATTTTAACGATCATTATCTTGAAGTTGATTATGATCTGTCTGAAATTTTGTTTATCACCACAGCAAACACGCTGCATGAAATCCCGGCCCCCCTGCGTGACCGCATGGAGGTGATACATATACCCGGGTATACCGATTATGAAAAATATCAGATTGCCACCGGTTACCTGATTCCCAAACAGATGCGTGAAAACGGGCTGGATGAAGGGGACGTTTCTTTTTCAAAAACCGCAGTTCAGATGATTATCAAGCAGTACACCAAGGAAGCCGGGGTGAGAAATCTTGAGCGAGAGCTTTCTTCTGTGCTTAGAAAAATAGCTACTGAAATTGTGCGGACCAAGACGCGTAAAAAGCATCAGGTTACGGCAAATACGGTTTCAAAATATCTGGGGCAATCTAAGTTTAGAAATTCCATTCTGGAACAGGAGGATAAAACCGGAATTGTTACCGGATTGGCCTGGACCCAGGCAGGTGGTGAGCTTTTAACCATTGAGGCTGTGACCATGCCGGGCAGGGGGAAGGTAATGGTTACCGGAAAGCTTGGGGATGTGATGAAGGAAAGTTCCCAGGCGGCTGTATCCTATGTCCGTTCAAGGAGTGAGAGCCTTAGCATCAGAGAAGACTTTTATAAAGATACAGACATCCATATTCATGTGCCTGAAGGAGCCATTCCAAAGGATGGGCCTTCAGCCGGCATTGCCATGTGTACGGCAGTTGTTTCTATTCTCACCGGCCGACCTGTAAGCCGGACAGTGGCCATGACAGGGGAAATTACCCTTCGCGGAAGGGTACTGCCCATTGGCGGCCTAAAGGAAAAACTTCTGGCAGCCCATGCCAATGGGATTAAAAAGGTTATTCTCTGTGAGGAAAATAAAAAAGACATCATAGACGTTCCCAAAGCGATTCAAAAACAGCTTGATATTGTCTATGTGGAAAGTATGGCTGAAGTACTTGAGCATGCCCTGGTATAGTATCTTTTAGCCACCTATGGGTGTGTAAAAATAATAAATCGCTGCACTTGAAATGTTGAGTGCCGCGATTTTTATTTTTAAAGATACAGGAAAATGCCGTTTTTATAAGCCGTCTTCGATCATGGATAAAAACTGTGACATGGCCGTGACTTCATCTAGCGGTGCAATACTGCGGCGAACATTGACCATACCTTCATACTCTTCAGGCTCCATTAGCAGGTCTTCTTTTCGGGTTCCTGATTTATTGATATTAATGGCAGGCCAGATTCTTTGTTCGGCGCATTCTCTGGATAGGTAAAGATCCATATTGCCTGTGCCTTTGAATTCCTGGAAAATAACATCATCCATGCGGCTGCCGGTTTCGACCAGAATGGTAGCAATGATTGTAAGGGAGCCGCCATTTTCAAGCTTGCGGGCACCCCCAAAAATTTTTCTGGGAAACTCCATGGCATTGGCGCCAAGACCGCCACTCATGGTTTTGCCATAGGAATCGGTATCAATGTTAAACGCCCTGGTCATCCGGGTTAACGAATCAATGAAAACGACAGCATCCTGGCCGATTTCTGTGCATCTAATGGCCGTATGCATCGCAAGCCGGGTCATTCTCATATGCTGGCCGATTTGTTGATCAGCAGAGGAATACAGCACATGAGCGTCTGTCAATCCTCTTTGGAAATCGGTAACTTCCTCGGGCCGTTCATCCACAAGAAGAACAAAAACTTTAGCATCAGGGTGGTTGACGACCACAGAATTGGCCATGTGCTTTAATATTGTTGTTTTTCCGGATTTTGGCGGGGCAATGATCAAACCGCGCTGTCCCATGCCGATGGGGACAATCAGATCTAAAGCTTTTCCTGTCAGGTCATCAGGCCCTTGGGCAAGATGATACCTTTCAAAGGGGTTGACGCTGACCTGCTCCTGGAGCATTGGCGTTCTTATGAACTCGTCAAAGGGAAGGTTGTTAATGGTTTCAATACGTATGAGCGCAACGTTTACATTCTGCGGGCTCTTTTTCTCTCCATAACCCTGAATAAAACTGCCTTCTCTAAGATTGAGTTTGCGTATCAGGCTGTTGGGTACATAGGGATTTTCAGGCTTGGGATTGAAATTGTCTTCAATATTTCTTAGAAAACCAAACCCCTTGTCCATGATTTCCAGGTATCCCTGAACAGGTTCCATTGTCGACTCCTAAATTATACTTTTGCTGCTGACATTATAAATATTGTAAATAAGGGAGTTTATACGTGAGATGTCCCTTGTTTTATTTTGATTGTTGTCAGGAAAAGAGGTGATAAGATTTTGCATTCAATTATTTTATAGTGTTTACATATTTAATGGGGGAGCATAGCAATGTCCCTGTAATTTTGCAAGGATTTGATTAAATTCTTAGGTGGATGCTTAGAGAAAATAAAAAATAATGATTTTGCTTGACACCCATATTGGTACTTGATATACATAGTGCCGTTTCGGGCGATTAACTCAGCTGGGAGAGTGCAAGCCTTACAAGCTTGAAGTCGCAGGTTCGATCCCTGCATCGCCCACCAGACATAAGAGTAAAATACGGGGGTGTAGTTCAGTTGGTTAGAACGCTAGCCTGTCACGCTAGAGGCCGCGAGTTCGAGTCTCGTCACTCCCGCCACAATAAATCAAAGGGCTTTTGAGGAAACTCAAAAGCCCTTTGACTTTTTGGGCAGAAAGAAAAAAATAAAAAATCGGCCATCGAGAAAAGACTCTCGATGGCCGATTTTATAAGGGTTTTATTGCCCATGGGCCTTAATTTGTCAGGGCATTTATAATTTCAGTTCCCATTTCTTCAGTATTGACGGCATTTTCTTTTTTATCTGTCAGGTCTGCGGTGAGAATTCCCCGATCAAGAACATCGGAAATTGCTGCCTCAATGGCATCAGCGGCCTGGGTTTGTCCAAATGTGTATTTCAACATCATGGCTGCGGACAGGATCTGGGCAATGGGGTTGGCTATACCTTTACCCGCAATGTCAGGTGCTGAGCCTCCGGCCGGCTCATAAAGGCCGAATTTTTTTTCATTCAGGCTTGCCGAGGAAAGCAATCCCATTGAGCCGGTAATCATGGCGCATTCGTCAGATATAATATCTCCAAACATATTTCCGCATAAAAGCACATCAAACTGTTGGGGATTTCGAATAAGCTGCATGGCAGCATTATCAACATATATATGATTCAAGGTGACATCAGGATATGATTTAGCGGTTTCTATGACCACTTCCCGCCACAGAACCATGGAGGTCAGTACATTGGCCTTGTCCACCGATGTGACAAGGCTGCGTCTTTTCCTGGCGGCCTCAAAGGCCATTTTGGCAATCCGTTCAATTTCAAACCTGGAATAGACCATGGTGTCAAATGCGGTTTCATCAGGGCCGCTGCCCCTTTTACCTCTAGGCTTACCAAAATAGAGCCCGCCGGTCAGTTCTCTGACACATAAAATGTCAAATCCGTTTTTTATGATTTCCGGCTTCAGGGGGGAGGCTGATGCAAGGGACGGGAATACTTTAGAGGGCCTCAGGTTGCAGTATAAGCCAAAATGTTTACGCAACTTCAGAAGCGAAGCACGTTCAGGCTGTTCCTCGGGTGGCAGATTTTCCCATTTAGGGCCACCCACAGAACCAAATAAAATAGCATCTTTTTGTTCACATAATGCCAGGGTTGAGTCCGGCAGTGCTTTGCCATGATTATCAATGCCGGCACCGCCCACATCTGCATATTCATAGGATAGTTCAAAATCAAAAAGCCCAGCAGCCTTATCAAGCACCCTGATTGCCTGTTCCATGACCTCCGGACCGATACCATCTCCGGCAAGTACAGCAATTTTATTCAATGTCTTTGCCTCCTATAAGTTTATAAATAATTAATTTAATTAAGGTATACTGGAATATTTTAAATAAGGCAAGATGCAAGAATAACAAATTGTAAATACTGTCTGAACAAAAACAGTGTTTGGGCGCAAAGTTACCCAGATGCAAGGCGCAGAAAAATTTGCAACCGGAGCATACTTAAAAGTATGTGAGGATTGCAAATTTTTCTGTAACGCCGCAGGTGGGTGACTTTGCGTTCAAACACAAATTAAACGTTTTGGTTTAAGGCGTTTTACGCTATGGTGTCCCTCCAAATATTGATTTACACTTAACATACAAAGAGGTGTTGCCATGCCAATTGCAGACAAGATGGTTGGAATTGTGGAATCCGCATCCATGATCAGAAAGATGTTTGAGGAAGGCATCCGGATGAGAGAGAAATTCGGTGCTGAGAATGTATTTGATTTTTCTTTGGGAAATCCCGATGTCCCGCCGCCGCCAGTGGTTAAGGAGACGGTATTGGGGCTGATCAACAATCCCGCAACCAGTCACGGATATATGCCCAATGCAGGATACCCCTGGGTACGCAAGGCTGTAGCCGATTACCTGAATGCCCAATGCGGCGTTGGGATGACCGGGGATCTGGTGGTCATGAGTGTGGGGGCGGCCGGTGCTTTGAATGGTGCCTTAAAATCCCTGGTCAATCCCGGCGAAGAGATTCTCGTGCCGGCCCCCTATTTTGTGGGGTACAACCAATACGCCTTTATTGCCGACGCTGGCCTTAAAACCGTGGCTACCAAGCCCGACTTTCATCTGGATCTTGAGGCCATTGATGCGGCTATTAATAAGGATACCCGCGTCATGCTGATCAATTCTCCCAACAACCCCACGGGAGTGGTTTACACCAAGCAGGAGTTGGGCGAATTGGGATTGCTTTTAGAAAAGAAAAGCAAGGCGTTTGGTCGACGCATCTACCTGATTTCGGATGAACCCTATCGCAAGATTGCCTATGATGTGGACGTGCCCTGGATGTTCGGCGTATATGACCATACCATTGTTCTGACCTCTTATTCTAAGGAGCTCTCCCTGGCCGGCGAGCGTGTGGGGTATCTTGCGGTTCATCCCGGGGCTGAAGATGCGGAATTGATTGCGGCAGCCGCCGGCGTGGCTAACACCATGATGTTTGTGAATGCACCGGCCCTGTTCCAGCAGGTGGTGGGAAAGCTGCAGGGTGTGAGTGTGGATATTGGCATCTATCAAAAACGCAGGGACATGATCTGTGACGGACTTGCTGCAGCAGGGTATGATTTTAACGTGCCTGAAGGTGCATTCTACCTATTCCCCAAGAGCCCCATTGAAAATGATGTGGAATTTGCGGGCCTGCTTAAACGAGAGAATATTTTGGTCGTGCCTGGCTCCGGATTTGGTGGCCCCGGTCATATCCGCCTCTCCTATGCTGTGCCTGAGCAGACCATTGAAAATTCCATGGCCGGATTCAAGCGGACCATGGAAGAGGCTCAAAAACTAAAATAAATCCATCGTTCAACCTTTTCTGTTTATATAATTACGGAAGACACGGAAAGCACTGAAAGTAAGAGTGCAAGTCCCTCAATTTGTACGTTTACTTTTGGGTGACTATAAAAGTTGATAACTTGATGATCGAGTGATAAGTAATCAAGCTCATCTCCGTGTTTTCCGTGGTTCAATCTATTGTTGTGAATTTTTGATATTTTAACGTTTAGCTATCTGACAGGGCTGCCTGGGATATCCCCTTTTTTTCTTTTTTCTCATATTCAAGAATAAAAAACAGAACTGCGCCGACAATCAGGGCCATGGTCGGTCCGGACCAGAATGCGCTGCCCCAAAGTTTGGTATAGTTGGCTGAAACCAGCGCTGCCGCCATAATGCCTGCAATGCCGCGCTGGACGTTGGTGCTGCAAAGGGTTAAGGCCAGATAGATGCATAAATACCCCTGAATCAGTAACGTCAGGCCAAACCCGATCAGCTTACCGGGCAGAATGATTTGGACTAGTGGGTGAAATACCATGGCCAGGCTCATGCCCCAGAAAATAGAAGTGGCCCCGCCCCAGTAAGAGGGCTCCTGCTCAGGTGTTGAATGTTTGTACCGATTTACCACCAGGGCCTGTCCGCCTGTCCACTGGGGGCCGCACAACGGCAGAAAAGGTAAAAAAAGGCCTTGAACGCCATTTCTGATGGCGGTAATGATGTGATTGCGCCGTACTTCAAATACAATGCGTTCGTCTTTGCGGGCCTCGTTGCAGTCTTCGATCATCGTCTCCAGCACCAGAATATCACCGAATGCCAGCACATAGGCGACAATAGCCAAGGAGAGTGCCGCCATCCACTGACCGGCAGAAGGCATGCCCACACTCATTACGGAAAAAGATGAAAGCATCTCTCCAAACGGGGCATCAATGATAATCCTGTCAAACATTCCTGAAGGGGGCGCAATTTCACCGGTGGCCAGTCCCACGCAATATCCAATAATAAATCCGGGTGCAATACCGAAACCCGCCACCCAGGTGAATAGATTTGATCTCGCCCTGAACCTCAGGGCCCGGGATGAGAACAGAATGAAAAAGCTGGCCAGGGCGGCTACGCTGAACGCCACCGGCATTTTGCCGATAAAGGGCTGGCCCGGATCAAAAACCCGCATCAGGGACGCAAATCCTGCGCCCAAAAGAATTCCGGACCGCATGGAGACCGGAAAGTGTTTTATGATCCAGCGGGTAATGCCGGTAACACCAAAAACCAGAAATATCAGTCCAACAAGCACCTGCAAAGCAATCAGTGCCTGGATACGTTCCGGTCCGGGATCAAATCCTGTTAAAAAAGAGATATACAACGGTACACCTGCAGTAATCCAGCCGCTGATGGATGGATCTCCAAAGGAGGTGTGCAAAAGATAGAAAAAATTATTGATCACAACCATCAACACCGCGATTTCAAGGGGGATACCCAGCACTTTGACCATGGCCGCGGTAATTCCTAGCGGAATACAGCTCAATATGGCGCCCTGGATAAAGTCCTGATACTCGAGTCTGTAGTGAACAAAGGGGATGCGCAGCTTAAGCGCCCCCCCGGCATATGGCAGTTCTCGTCCCTTTTCATGGGTGGAATTCATTTGAAAACCTCCTGGTAAAACATTTTGTCGAAAGTTGTTTGTCTGGTAGCGGCAACAATGGTTGTGCCGCTCCCAAGGCTGAAGATGTTATAAAAACGTCTTAGAGCCATGGAGATTTTAAAGTCCACAGATAGAGAGAAAGGTTTTTATCCGTATTCAGGACGCATCAATGGGGGGCATATTGGAACCTGTAGTCATTGATGCAACCAGAAAGACGGGTAAAAAGACAAACCATATGGTCGCTTTTATTTTTTTCCATGGCCCTTAGCAGGCAGGGGGGTTACAATGTGCGATATGCGTAGTAAACAATCTTGATTTTATCGGAAAAATCTTTGTTTCCGGGCAGGTAAGGCTTTGGATTGGAAACTAAAACTTCGTCCAGGACCTTGTCGGCCTTGATGGCTTCAAGTTCGCCGGTAAATTCATCATCAATCATATCCGTACGATGGGAAAAGATCACCATGCCGCCGGGTTTGGTAATCCGGGCAAATTCGCGAACAACATCAGGCACATTTTGTACATAGGTGAGTGTACCAATGCAGATCAGATTGGCAAATTGGTTGTCTTCATAGCGAAAGGGTTTTTCATGCATATTAACAATGTGCACATCTTCATATACCCCTTTTTCCTTGGCAACAGCGGCAAAATCAGGGCTTAAGTCAAAACCGACAATGCTTTTAAAGCCGGCGGTATTGAGTGCTTCACCGGTCAACCCGCTGCCGCATCCGGCATCGCATACAGTGCCGTCAACCTGCGTGTGTTCTTTTAACAGTGCTGCAGCTTTTTCAGGGGCGTCATAATCCCAGCTTTTTACTGAATTTTCGTAGTCTTTACCCCATTTGTTGTAATATTCTTCAACTTCATTTTCTGCCTGGCTACCCTCTGCAAACCATTTGTCTTGACCCAGTGTCGCTTCTTGTAATGCCAAAATAATCTCCTTAATCTTTGGGTTAGCGGATCGTTTTTCATCCACCGTTATGTCAAATTCGGAATTTAAAAAACCCCATAGAATGAACGCAATTGTAATTTTAATTTTTAGTAATTTTATTTTAACAATATACAGCAACCTACTGTCTATTTCATGCAAGGTCAAGGAAAAATATATTGAGTTCGATATATTTTATTTGTGTTAGAATTGATTTGATGTTGTTTATATTGGTATTATTGTTGAGCTTTTGTGATAGCGCTATGTCGTTATTGAAAATAAGACTCTATTATAACGGAATAAGTTATCAATAATATGACTTTTATGCTTTTTAGGATAAGGGTAAGTTGCATCGGGGACAATATATCGAGTTGGAAGTAAAATGTACGTCGAGGAACGATGCCATTCATGCGCAATGTATGTTTTATAAAGTCCCTTTGCGGCGTTATGCGCAAACACTTTTAATTTCTAACAATTTCAACAAATAAATTGATTTTTATTTGATTTTTTGGCATGTTGCTGTCCGCAGAAACACATGATGAAACCATTTGAGGTTTAATATAATAATGAATATAAAACGACTGATGCTGGGAAACGAGGCCTTAGCCTATGGTTTGCTGAAAAACGGTTGCCAGATGGCCTGCGCCTACCCTGGCACCCCTTCTTCGGAAATTCTGTCCGCTGTTGTTTCCCTGAAAAAAGAGATGGATCTTAATATTCACGCCCAGTGGGCAGTGAATGAAAAAGTGGCATTTGAAACTGCTTACGCAGGCGCCCAGGCAGGGCTTAGGACAGCGGTTGCTATGAAACAGGTTGGACTGAACGTGGCTGCCGATCCTTTGATGAGTTCCGTATACTTAGGTGTCAAAGGCGGATTTGTGGTGATCAGTGCTGATGATCCCGGCCCCCATTCATCCCAGACCGAACAGGATTCACGCCTGATGGCAGTCATGGCCAAGATGCCGGTGCTGGACCCGGATTCCCCGGGCCAGGCTGCCGAGCTTGCCGGTATTGCTTTTGAACTGTCCGAAGCCTTTGAGGTCCCGGTGATGCTGCGTCCCACCACCCGGGTGTGCCACTCCCGTCAGAGCATGAACGTGGAAAAAATTGAAATGACGCTACGCCAGGCAGCCTTTGAAAAAAATCCGGGCAGATGGGCGGCAACGCCAAAATTCCGGCTCCAGCTTCACAAGGAACTGGAGGCCAAACTTGCAAAAATTGCAGACTACGAACCCACCCGTCCCCGGCTGGTATCCGGCACGGCCACAGGTACCGGGCAGGCCATTGTTGTCGCAGGTGTGGCGGCTGCCAATGCCAGGGATATTATCAAGGAAAGAAATTTGGACATTCCTGTTTACCAGGTGGTCCAGCCCTTCCCCCTTCACAAGGATTTTATCGATGAGATGGAAGGCTACGACGAAATTCTGGTGCTGGAAGAAACCTGGGGCGTCATTGAGATGCAGCTGGCAGACAAGAAACGGGTCAAGGGTAAGAACACGGGGTTTATCTCACCGACGGGGGAACTATTGCCCGAAAACGTGGAAGAACGGATTTGCGCCTTTACCGGTTTGGATTATCAGGCCCCGCAGATTACCCTGCTGCCGGGGCGGCGGCCTACCTTGTGCGCAGGCTGTCCCCACCGGGCCAGCTTTTATGCCATTAAAAAAGTCGCGCCCAAGGGCATCTTCACCAGCGACATCGGATGCTATACATTGGGCTGCAACCTTGGTGCCGTGGACACAGTCACCTGCATGGGTGCAGGCATCAGCCAAGCTGCGGGGTTTACCATTGCCTATGCTAAAAATGAGAAACAGCCGCCCGTTTTTTCCACCATTGGCGATTCCACCTTTTTCCATTCCGGTATTCCAGGATTGATCGAAACCGTCACCAAGAAAATCCCTTACGTCCTGGTGATTCTGGACAACCGGACCACGGCTATGACCGGGCACCAGCCAACACCGGCATCGGGCCGGGACGCATCCGGAGATCCCTGCATTGCCGTGAATATCCCTGCCATTGTTAAAGGCTGCGGGGTGAATTTTATCAAAACCGCAGACCCATATGATCTGCCGGCATTTATCAAAATTCTCAAAGAGGCCAAAGCGTATTGCAAAGAAAACGGACCGGCCGTGGTCATTGCCGAACATCCTTGTGTGCTTGATATGGACAGGGCCGAACTCAACGCATCCTTTAAAAAGGTGGTTGTGAATACGGATGTGTGTGACGGCTGCGGATATTGCGTAAGTCAGTTTGAATGCCCGGCCCTAAACATGGACAAAGAGACTGAACAGGTTTGCATTGACCCTGGCCTTTGCACCGGATGCGCCGTATGTTCATTTGTCTGCCCCAAGGGCGCGCTTGTTCTTGAAAATCAGGAGTAAATATCATGTCAAATAATCAGCAGATTATCATTTCAGGTCTGGGCGGCCAGGGCGTTCTTTTTATTACAAAATTGCTTGCAGGCGCTGCCATGGCCGACAATCTTCCCGTACTCACGTCGGAAACCCACGGCATGGCCCAACGGGGTGGAAATGTAATTTCCTATCTTAAAATTGGTGATTTTTCAGGCCCGTTGATCCGGCCTGCCACTGCAGATGCCCTGATTGCCCTGAAAGCCGAAAGTTTTGCCCACCATTCCTATTTTCTTAAACCCGGGGGACTGGCCGTGGTGAATAGCCCCGATCCTGTTGAAGGTGACAGATACCGGATATTTTCTGGAGATGCCAGCGCTTTGGCTGAAGAGGCGGGCAATGTACGCAGCGAAAATGTAGTCATGCTGGGCTTTTTCCTGGGCGCCATGAAAGATGACACCAGTGCATTCAACCCGGACACCCTTTCCCGCATGATCAAGGAGAAGTTCCAGGCAAAACCTGCAGTGGCGGGAAATGTATTGAGCCTGCTTAAGTCAGGTATGCAATTATACGAAAAAAGGTGAATTAATGAGTTTTATCCCTTTAACCATAACCGACGAACAGATAGCAGATATTCAGGCGCAGGGTCTGAAATGGACCGTATCCCACGCCTATAACAACAGCCCCTATTACAAAAAAAAGCTCGAAAATGCAGGTTGCCGTCCCGAAGACATTAAAAGTCTTGATGATCTTGAAAACCTGCCCTTTACGGACAAGCATGATTTTCTTGAGGACTATCCCTTTCCCTTGCGATCTGCGCCAATGTCCGACATTGTGCGAATTCACGGATCTTCCGGCACCACAGGTAAAAGAAAAATTTTGTGCTATACAAAAGAGGATGTGGACAACTGGGCCAATATTTTTGCCCGGTGCTATGAACTGGCCGGTGTCACCAAAGCGGACAGGGTTCAGATTGCCGTGGGCTACGGGCTTTGGACTGCAGGAGTTGGTTTTCAGAACGGATGTGAGCGGTTAGGTGCCATGGCCGTACCTTTAGGCCCTGCCAACGTGGATATGCATATTGACATGCTGTTGGATCTTGAATCCACGGTATTTTGCGCTACTGCTTCCATGGGGCTTCTTATGTCCGAAGAGATTGAAAAGCGTAAACTCATGGATAAAATTAAAATTAAAACTATTATCCTAGGCGCCGAGCGCCACAGTACGTCCATGCGCAAACGTATCCAGGAAATCACCGGAGCTAAACATATCCATGACATCTATGGCATGACCGAGCTTTACGGACCCGGTACTGGTCTTGACTGCACAGAACACGCAGGGATCCATTATTGGGCCGACTATTTTATTTTTGAAGTGATTGACCCGGTGACCCTGAAACCGTTGCCGGCGGGGGAAGAAGGGGAACTTGTGGTCACCACTTTGAAGAAACAGGGTACGCCTTTAATCCGCTACCGAACCCATGATGTCACCCGACTGATCCCCGGGGCCTGCGCCTGCGGCAACCCTTTCCCCCGGCATGCCAGGATTTCCGGTCGTACTGACGACATGTTTATTTTCAGGGCCGTAAATATTTATCCCAGCCAGATTGATCATATTCTAGGCGACATTGGCGGGGTGGGCAGCGAGTACCAGATTCACCTGAACCAAGATGCAGACGGCAGGGACTACATGGCCATCCGGGTGGAGCGCACCAATGATGCAGGCAGAGGAGAAGACAACGGCCTGGCCGAGCAGGTGTCCCGCCGTATCCGTAAAAAACTGCTGGTCAGATCCCGGGTTGAAATTGTGGATTACGGCCACCTGCCCCGGACGGAAAAAAAGAGCAAGCGGGTGTTTGACGCCCGCCCATCTAAATAAAGTTACAACTCCCTGCGGGGAAAGACAAACTTGATGATCGAGAAAAAGGAGTTAAAATGAAAAAAATATCATTGTTTTTTTGTGTTCTGGCTGCGGTTGCCCTTGTTTCCGGAACAGCCCCTGTAACGGTCCAGGCCAAAAAAGTCAGTTTGAATTATGCCAATTTTCCCCCTGCGCCTACTTTCCCTTGTGTTCAGATGGAAAGATGGAAAACCGAAATTGAAAACCGCACGGACGGTGCCGTTGCCGTCAACACCTTTCCCGGCGGCACGCTTTTGGGCGCCAAAGATATGATGGACGGGGTCATCAACGGCCAGGCCGACATTGGCTGTATCTGCATGGCTTACCAGCCCGGCCGTTTTACCGTGACCAATGCCACAAGCCTGCCCCTGGAAATTCCCGATGCCAAAACCGGCAGCCTTGTGCTTTTGGACCTATACAACAAATACCAACCCAAGGCCTTTGACAAGGTCAAGGTTTTGACCATGTTTGTCACAGCCCCTGCCAACATCATGTCCAAGGCGCCGGTGGTTGAGCTTTCCGATCTCAAAGGCTTGGATCTGCGTGCCTCCGGCGGCGCGGCCCAAATTCTTAAAGCCTGGGGTGCCAACCAGGTGGGTATGCCCATGTCCGACACCCCCGAAGCCCTTCAAAAAGGTGTGGTCAAGGGGCTTTTTTCCTCTTTGGAGGTGATGAAGGATCTCAAATTTGCTGAAATCTGCAAATACATCACCATCACCGACACCGTGATTTATCCCTTTGCCGTGATCATGAACAAAAACGCCTGGGCCAAGCTGCCTGACGATGTAAAACAGGTCATGGACGGCATGATTGAGGAACAGGCTGCCTGGACCGGCGAATACATGGATCAGCATGTCAGCGATTCCATTGCCTGGTCAAAGAAAGAACACCAGGTTGAAGTAATTACGCTGTCACCGGAGAAAAAGGCCGAGTGGAATGCACCACTTGCCCCCATTACGGAAAGCTGGATTAAAAAAGCCGAAGAAAAAGGCCTGCCCGGAACCCAGATTGTTAAAGATATCAAAGACCTTATTGTAAAACGCACCGCAAAATAGCTATTCATCCATGGAAACCATTGAAAAAATAAGCGACATCCTGAACCGATGCGCCGGGATCATTGCCGGGACCATCCTGGTGTTCATGATCCTTTTGACCATGGGGAATATTGTACTGCGCAGGTTCTGGGTTCCCATCCGGGGCACCTATGAAATTATGGGATTTGCAGGGGCTGTGATCACGGCCCTTGCCATGGGTTTTACCCAGAAGAGAAGAGAGCACATCCATGTGGACATTCTGGTCAGCCGGTTTCCGCGGAAAATCAAAACGGCTGTATTTGCTGTGAACAATGGATTATGCACCATTTTTTTTCTTGTGGCTGCCTGGTTTGTAGGGCGGCGGGGTATGACCCTTCTTGAAACAGGCGAGGTGTCCGAAACCCTTAGAATGGTATATTATCCCTTTGCCTTTGTCGTGGCATTCGGCTGCTTTCTGCTGGCTGCCATGCTGTTTATTGATTTGCTTAAATTGTTTTTTCAAAAGGATTCCAAATGAGTCTGGCCCTGGTGGGCATCTTCGGGATTGCCATTCTGATGCTGCTGCTGTTCGTGTTCGGCATGCCTGTTAGCTTTGCCATGGCCTTGGTGGGCTTTGGCGGTTTTTCCTATATTCTCAACTTTAATGCCGGTGTAAACATGGTCAGCCAGGAGTTCTGGTCGGTGTTCTCTAAGTACGGGCTCACAGTGATCCCTTTGTTTGTGTTCATGGGCCAGATTGCCTTTTATTCCGGGGTCAACGAACGCCTTTATCAGGCAGCGTATAAGTGGGTCGGCCATATCCGGGGCGGCATTGCCATGGCTACCATTATGGCCTGCGCCGCCTTTGCCGCCATCTGTGGCTCCAATACCGCCACGGCGGCCACTATGACCACGGTGGCATTTCCTCAGATGTCCAATTTCAGGTATAAGCCCATGCTTTCCTGTGGGTCTATTGCCTGTGGCTCTACCCTGGGGGTTGTAATCCCGCCGTCCGTGGTGCTGATCATCATCGGTCTTTCCACAGAACAGTCCATTGCGCGGCTTTTTTATGGCGGTATCGGGGCTGGCCTTCTTTTGTGTCTGTTGATGCTGCTTACGGTATATGTGGTCTGCCGTCTGAATCCCGAATGGGGTCCGGCCGGTCCAAAGTCGGGTTTTGGTGAACGCCTCCGGTCTCTTTCGGGCGCCATTGAGATGCTGATTCTGTTTTTTTTGATCATGACCGGGCTGTATGCCGGATACTTTACCCCGTCCGAGGCCGGCGGGGCAGGGGCCTTTTTCGCCGTAGTCATCAGCCTGGTCCAGCGGAGACTTTCCTGGGAAAATTTTAAAAAGGCCGTCATGGATACCCTGCGGGTTTCCTGCATGGTCATTATGCTTATTGCAGGGGCCATGATTTTGGGTAAATTTTTAACCATCACCCGCATTCCCTTTAACATGGCCTCGTGGGTGGCGGACCTGGACGTTCCCGGCCCCGTAATTTTGGCCGTAATTTTCGGCATGTACGCCATTGGCGGCGCCATCATGGATGCCCTGGCCCTTTTGTTGATCACTATTCCTATCTTTTTCCCCGTGGCCTCCCAGATGGGCTGCGACCCTATCTGGTTTGCAGTTCTCATCACCGTGGTCACAACGCTCGGTGCCGTCACTCCCCCTGTGGGCGCCACCACCTATGTGGTGGCGGGGATGGCCAAAGGAAGTACCTTGAATGAAGTATTTAAAGGGGTAACCTTTTTTCTGCCAGCCTATTTAATCTGCATTGTTTTACTCATGGTTTTTCCATGGATTATTACTTTTTTGCCAGGGCTGCTGTAAAATTTGCCAAGTTTTATAACATCCTAATTTTCATTAAATAATATGAGCGAACTCCCGATTAAGGTTTCATACTTAGGTTGACAAAAACAATACCTTCGCCACTAAGCAGCCTTTTTCTCACCATGAATCCGTCCTAGCACGGGAATCTTCTCAAATAGCTGTACAATATTAATCGGTTTTGTGTTTTCAGGAAGTATTTTAAATACTTCCTGCGCATAACGAAGCCCGTGATAATGGGCTTTCAGGTCAAGAATACTTTCTTCGCCGGATGTCACCAGCATTGCCTGGGAAACATTGACCATCCATAGGGATAAGTTGGCAGCATTGAGGACTGATTGTTCTTTTATGACCATGAAATCCTCAAGTCCCCAGTGTTGTTTTGCATCACGAAAGTTAAATTCAATCTGGAATCTCAAACGATAATAGTCAATGATATTTTTCCAATCAAGTTCAAGATCGGTGCTAAACAGGATAACGCGGGCTATCTTATCCGTTTTTACGTTTTTTTTCTCGATGATGACTACGTTCAGAGCGTCGGCAAATTTTTTGTGTATCACATTCATTTGGTAGATGCGGGTGCAGATGTGTTTTTTGGTCTCTTCTGATTTTAAATGGGCTGCGGGAAAGTTTTTGTAATTAACTCTATCACCATAAACTGGTCGCCTCCCCTTGCCGGAATAGACTCCATTCCACTTGAAATACAAGGCAGAGTTGTTGCGTAATTTGGAAATTAGGTGCAACCCAACTTGTCGTGTCATGTGAACAGCCGCATTGTTTCCGAATGCACCGTCATACACAAAGTAAATAGGTTGAAGTGTATCCCCAATCAGCTTTAAAAGTTTTTGCAGCATGGCCTGTACCTGCGTCATTTCCGCATTGAGTACAACATTGCGATTGTTCTTGTTTTTTGAACCTTTGGGCCTTCCCCGGCCCCGCTTTTGTTTTTTGCTTTTCGTTACTACCCGCTTTTTCTGCTTTGGCTTTGGAAGCATCTGTTCTATTAACATTGGCCATGAAATTCGTTTTTCGACATCCAGCAATGAAAGGGTTTGGAAGGCAATTCCAGGAACTGCACGAGAGTAGATGGAAGAGAAAAACCTGCCAAGACCAAAAGTTTTCTTACCTGACTTGGTTACAGTTGTGGCATCACCAGCAATAAGAATAATTTTTGATTTTTTCAAAAATGTTTTCCCTATCGCCCAGTTGAGTGAATCCCAAGGGATATCTTTTGAAAAAAACCGCTGTATAGTACGATAGCTTCCTCCTTTATCAGTCCAACGACTGATGCTCAGCATGGTAATCCGACCTGTCATCGTCAGCAAGGCTTGACTGATAATCAGAAAATGACGGTAAGTGTTTGCGTCAAGTAAGGGGTGCATGCAAGTTAAAAGCGTGGTAATTTCATTCATGAGCAGTTCTTTCTTACTCGAGAGTCGTAAGTTTTTTCAAAAAAAACGTGACATTTAAAATAGAGGGAGCATTTTAGACCTTTTAAGGTGTTTTGAACGACCAAATTCAAACAAAAAAGGACCCAAAATGCTCAAGTATATTTACCAGACTCTGCGGTTTTTCCGCAATGCTTTTTCAAGAAACATTACCTGGCTCATCTTTTGTATGGTAGTTCTTGGGTTTATCGGAGCTTCAGAAATGATTGGTGTTACATCGTTTTGCCGATTTTGGGGCCTGAACACGACTGGCTACCATGCGTTTATCCATTTCTTTCGGGCATCAACATGGTCTCTTGATAAGGTTACTGAATACTGGAATAGGTTTGTCCTTTCCCAAAATGAAACGGTGAAATCAAATGGTCGTGTGGTTTTGCAAGGAGACCATACCTATGTCCCTAAGGATGGGCGTCAAATGCCTTGTGTGGCTACCTTGCATCAACATTCAGAAACCCAAAGCAAGCCATCCTATTTCCGCGGTCATTGCTGGGGGGCCATAGGAATACTGATTGGATCTATGGCCTCTCCTTTTTGTACCCCCTTATCTCTTAAAATCCATCAGGGGCTTATCCACGTAGACGATGGTGATAGCTCTGAGGAAAGCAGAGAGACTCTGGGAACCAGGATTGTTCAGATGGCGCTAAATTTTGCGATGAAGCATGACGTCCGAAGCATCCTTACTCTGGATGCTTTTTTCCCCCTGTGGAGATGTCTTCAAACTGGCCGGTTCGGTGCTCTCTGTTCAGCATCAATCGCCATTGATTACGCTGATTATAAGAGCTAAAAAGAACTATGTGGCCTATTTCGAAGCGCAGACACCTCAAAAAAAAGGCCCAGGTCGACCACCAGAGTATGGTGAAAAAGTACGGTTATTGGAGCTATTTGATCATCAACACCTATTTTCAAAAATCGAATGCACAATTTATGGAAAAGTTGAATAAATTTCAATCACTTCCCTGGATTTACTCTGGAAGCCGACAGCTGCTCTGATCCGTTTTGTATTGGCAATTACCAGTCGTGGGCCTATTATATTGATGTGCAGTGACCTGCATCAAGATCCTGTTATGGCCCTTGAACTCTATTGCGCCAGGGTCCGTATCGAAACCATGTTTGATATGCTCAAGAATGTCATGGGTGTCTTTCGGTATCGATTTTGGACAAAGGGGTTGCCGCGCCATTCCAGAAAGCCCAGGAAGAATAAATATTTGAATCCTCCGATGGGTATTGATCAAAAAAGAAAAGTCAGACGCTGCTTTGATGCATATGAACGATTTGTCATGATCGGTTCAATTGCCCTTGGTTTGTTGCAACTGATTTCATTAAAATATCAAAATTCTGTATGGCGAGAATTTCAAGGCTTCTTGAGAACAAAATCCAGAAGCCTCCCCTCTGAACGAACGGTCAAATATGTAATCGCCAACTTATTGATCGTTGATTTATTCAGTTCCGCTCCAGGAGCGATAATACGGGAAATTCAAAAATACCGTTTCAAGAAAAAAATGTTCAAACCAGGTGTTTTGCCGGAGACGCGGGTGCCAGATCCAAAAACGGCTTTACCAAAGCTTGAATGAACCGCGTGGTAAGTGGTTAAATGGTCTCAAGTTGGAACATTAATGGAAGGGGTGCGTCTATATATGGCCTCCCAAAGTTACGACTCACGAATTTCTTATAATATGCTTTGTAATAATCGAATATCATAAGGAAAAAATGTTCATTTTTCATCCCCAACTAAATTTTAGTTTGGCGAAGGTATTGAAAAAGGGTATCCTTATTTTATAGCCTAACTAAAGAGATTGTGCAGGATAAAAGCATGAAAAAGAAGATGCCGGTATTTTGCACCTGTTGACTCGACTATCAACTTTTTTTATAATACACGAATATTACTTATCATTGCTGCAAAGTATACTAATAAAGTATGCTGCCTTAGCATGATTTTTAAAACGAAATAATATCAACTTATCATAATTTTTGGGGACATATATTTGACCTACGAAAACGGTCGTTTCCCAATTATGTGGTTACAGGGTTGAAGAAAAAACTTGATAGTCGAGTGACTTATTTACATGTAAATGGAGGATTAAAAACATGGCGTTACGAATAAATACGCTTCTTCTGGTAATCTTTGCAAGCTTTCTGGTTCTGGCTCCTGACTGCTCTTTTGCCAAGTCTTTGCGGTATGATTTGGAAAATGCTTGGCATGCCCATCTTCAGGCCAGCAGGTCAGGAAATGAGTCGGAACTTCAAAAAACAATGTCTTCTTACAGCCTTTGTACCTTGAAAAACAAACTAGTTTCGGCACAGCGGTCGTTAACACCTGATATCATAAAAAGTTTTGCAAAATACGGCCCTGATATATCTGAAATGGAATTTGCCAGGCTGCTTGAAAAAGGGGAAAATGCAGGTCTTGTATATGTCAGGGCTTCAGGAAAAAAAGACGCCAATGGAAATCCCACTGTAACTTTTAGCGCCATTAAATTTGTCAAGGAATCGGGATGGAAAGTGGAAGCCACTATGAATTGCGACAAGCCAATGTATCGGGATGACGGCTATAAAACACAATTTTATATGTCCGACCTGCGACCGGCTTGTGCTATGGACGGGAAGGTAAAACCCTCACCAGCCTTGGTTCAAACGCCGTATTCAACAGCTCTGCTTGATATCTTCAGCTACGGTTATCAGGCTCAAATTATGGTTAACGGTGTCCCTCAGAAGCCCGTTACAGCGAGTTGGTCCGGGGTAGTTATCGGTGGCCTTTGCAAGAACAAAAACGAAATTAGCATTAAAATGACAAAAATAGACGACACCAGACTTAGTGTTCCTAAAATAAGAATTCGTCAGCTTCTTAAAAATCGTACAACACGAGAGGTTTTAAAATTTGCACCCCAAACAAATATTGAGG
The DNA here is from genome assembly GCF_963675255.1 of uncultured Desulfobacter sp. GTDB lineage: Bacteria > Desulfobacterota > Desulfobacteria > Desulfobacterales > Desulfobacteraceae > Desulfobacter. The sequence continues at coordinate 539,341 of NZ_OY775937.1, read as the reverse complement.
GGGTTCATACATTTACCGTCTCAGTTAGATAGTGCCCGACCGAAAACCGTAAATTTTGCCGATTACTTCGTTGGCCGGAAATTTTAATCCTCGGAATATTCAATATATGCCTGTGGTTAAAATTTGCGGTCCGCCTTGTATTCAATAAAATTTTCAGGTTTTCGTTCAGACACTATATACTTTTTACTGCAGGGAGTGCTTCCCATGACAAGTATGAGGAAAATACATAATTACAACGGGTTTTCTACGGAATCCGACAATTCAATATTTAACCTGGAAGACAATTTTGGCGCCCATCACTATAACAGGATAAACCTGGTGGTCAGAAGCGCTAAAGGCTGCTGGCTCACCGATAATAAGGGAAACAAATACCTGGACGGCCTGGCCGCCTACTCGGCTGCCAATACGGGGCACCATCATCCCACCATCACCAACGCCTTGCTCAACGCACTCACCGGTAATTATGCATCGGTTCTTTCTAACGTGGTTTTCACTGACCCTTTAGGCATTTTTCTTTCTGAATGTGCGGCATTTGCCCCCCAGCTTGCCCCTAGGTTCGGTTCGCACGGCAACAAGGTTTTGACCAAAAACGGTGGGGTAGAGTCCGTTGAAACGGCAATAAAAGCCATCCGCTACTATGGGTTTAAACAAAAAGGAATCCAAGACGGCAAGCAGGAAATCATTGTATTTGACCGCAATTTTCATGGCCGTACCATTTCCGTGGTCTCTTTTTCCTCCAACAAAAAATACAGAGAAGGGTTCGGGCCTTTAACACCGGGTTTTGTCTCTGTGCCCTTTGGGGATCTGGAAGCAGCTAAAAAAGCGGTTACCCCCAACACCTGCGGTATTCTTGTGGAACCGCTGCAGGGAGAAGGCGGTATGGTTATCCCGCCTAAAGGCTTCCTCAGAGGATTGAGGGAACTGGCCGACGAAAAAGACTTGTTCCTAGTCTGTGATGAAATTCAGGTGGGCTTGGGCCGTGCCGGAAAGCGGTTCTGCTTTGAGTACGAGGGTATTGTGCCCGACGGTGTCATTCTGGGCAAGGCCCTTTCTGGCGGCCTGCTTCCTTTATCTGTGTTCATGACCAACGCTAAAATCATGGATATGATTTTCTCCAGGGGGTCTGACGGTTCCACATTCGGTGGCTATCCTTTGGCCTGTGTGGCCGGTATTGCAGCCCTGAAGGTATTCCAGGAAGAAAAACTGGATGAACAGTCCGCAGAAAAAGGCGCACGTTTAAAAAAACGCATTGAAGAAATTGGCAAACGTTCTCCCTATGTCAAGGGAGTCCGGGGATTGGGCCTTTTCATCGGCATTGAAGTTAAAGACAACAATGCCATGGAATTCTGTCGCAAACTGATGAAGAAAGGACTTGTTGTCAATGACAGCCATGGCCACACCATTCGTATTTCTCCGCCCCTGATAATCAACGACGAGGAGATGGATTTTATGGTGGAACGGCTGGAACGGGTTCTGGTTCCTTAAAAGGGTAGAAATTAGGATACTTCCATTTTAAATACAATGTGTCTCTGTCTCCATTTTGAATGTGTCGTCCCTGGCTGGGACCATATTTTAGGTTCTTGATAATTTTTTTAGTCTTTGTTCTGTTTTTTTTCAAAAAGAAATTCCTGTCCTTGGATCATTAATGGGGGAGTCGACATGTTTCGAAATTCTGTTTTCATGACCGCAATGGGGATGGCCGCCGTGGTTGTCGTCTGGGGGATGGTGGACACTCCCAGCCTTGCCATGTTCGCCAATGACACCGTTTCCGTCCTGTTGAAAAGCCGAGGCTGGTTCGTAATGCTGACCGTGAGCTTTCTGCTTTTCTCCTGCTTCGGGCTGGCGCTTTCGCGGTACGGGGGCATTCGACTGGGCCGTGACGACGACCGTCCGGAGTTCGCCACGTTCACCTGGCTGAACATGATGTTTGCCGCCGGTATGGGCGTGGGCCTCCTGTTCTACGGCGTTGCCGAACCCCTCCTCCACTACGAATTCATCAGTCAATCCACCAAACCCAATGTTGCCATGGGGCAGGCTCTTACCCTGACCATATTCCACTGGGGGCTTCATGCGTGGGCCATCTATGGTGTCGGGGGGCTGGTGATCGCCTATTTTGGTTTTCGCCTGGGACGCCCTAAGACCATATCCGCACCCATTTACACGGTGTTCGGCAGGGGGCCGGTTGCCCGGGTGACCGGTTGGTGGGTGGATGTTATGGCTCTGTATGCCATCGCCATCGGCCTGTCGGGCTCCATTGCCATGGGGGTATTCCAGGTACAGAGCGGGCTTTCGAGGTTGCTGGGCATTCAGGATGCTGGCATGGCACTGTCGCTGGGCATCTTTGCCTGCCTGGTGGCCGCCTATATTCTCCCGCTGTTGCGGGATCTGGGGGAGGGGATGGCTATGCTCTCCAACCTCGCTATGGCGGTGACCGTCGGGCTCATCGTGTTCTTTCTGCTGTTCGGTCCCACGGCCTTTCTCATGGGTACCGTCACCGAGACCCTCGGACAGTACATCGGCAGTGTCATTCCACAAGGTTTCTTTATTTTCACTTTCTGGGGGGACAGCGTCCGGGAGTGGTTCACCAACTGGACACTCAATTACATGGTCTGGTGGCTGGCTTGGGCACCCTTCGTGGGGGTGTTTCTGGCACGAATTTCCAAAGGGCGGACTATCCGTGAGTATATCCTCGGGGTGCTGCTGGTACCCACGGGGTTTTCCACCCTGTGGTTCGGCGTGATGGGGGGGCTGGGTGCCTATCAGTCGTATCTCGGCCACTATGACCATACTGTTGCATCGACAGACATCAACGCCGCCACCTTTGCCCTGCTGGAAACCCTTCCCCTGCATCAGCTCACTATTGTGGCCACAATTATTGCGGCGTTTCTTTTTATCGTTACCAGCGTGGTGAGCGCCTCCTTTGTCCTGGCCATGTTCACCGCCGGAGGCGACGAGAACCCGCCCACCCGCCTCAAGGTGGTCTGGGGGGTAATCCTGGGTGCGCTGGGACTGGTGATGATCATCACCGACAGCGTCGATGCCGTGCGGGCCATCATCGCCCTCAGTGCCAACCCGTTCGTTTTCATCATTACCCTCATGATGGTGTGCCTGTTCGTGGCCCTTAAGGCGGAAAAGGAGTAACTTATGGAACCCTCCGTTATCGATACAATATTGAACTTCCTTATTTTCGGATTCGTGGGGCTGATGCTTGTGCTTTATATAAAGACGCCCCCACCCGGAAACGACAAATGAGTCTGTAACCGAAGTACCCGAAGAAGATATTTGAATCCTGGAAGGACCCGGGTTCACCGGGCGTATGCAGTATCCGATTCGATCCGGTTGTCTTTTTTTGTTTTTTCTCTTTTCTCGGGTCCCTTTTCTCGACTTTTCTTTTCTCGGTTCGGACCAAATAACCCTAACCAACATCTTGATTGTATTGATAAAAAATTAATAGCCAGCTAATTTATGCCCCTTAGAACGGTCATATGAATACCTAAATAACCTTTCTAAGAAAAATCAATACACCAATAATGTTGATTTGAAAGCTTAATTTGTGGGTCGTCAGAGAGCTCATACGACTCCTGCTTTTCCCTTAATTCAAAGATTGTTTCGTTCTTTTTGTCCATATTTGATTTTTTTCGCAAGCCTGATACAGAGAATCTTTCGCCCATTGCATATGAGCAGCCTTTAAATAGCCATGATCGCGGAAAGCCAATAATTTTCTGAGGGAATGGAAATCAATCCATCCATACCTTTTCCGCGGATTTTGTATCTCATTAAATCCGGAGTGTTTCCAATCACCTGGATATTGAAGAACCCTGGTTCTGACCATATTCATATCAATGTAATTGATGCACCGGGATAAATGGTTGTTATTTTGTACCGCAGTGGCATGATACCGGTCTTCCCAAAAAGCCCTTTTCCGCTTTTTTCTCTGGTTGTATTCCAGTCCGGCCCGCAATTAATTGTATCGATTTTGGAATATGATCAGGGTCCCGACCCTTGGGTCTCACCCCACCTAGCTTAACCGGCTGGACTTTGAGATCCCCTCTGTGGGAAAACGATATCAAAGATTCATAGGTGGGCTCTTCATAATCTGGCTTGATACTGGCATAAACTGGGCCAGTATATCTCGCTTGCTTGGAACGAGCGGCAGGATTGGTGGGCTCGCATTTCAATTAGTGATTTAACCACGTTTAAAACCCTCATTTGATTTTATCATATCATTGCAACGGCTTACTCGCCTGCTTACAGAAGAATAACCCAACCCAAAACATGCAGAATTTTATTTAAAGGTAAATCCTACGGTATTTTTTGTTGGGATAAAAACTGATGGTTAATAAATACCGGAAATAGGCTTTACGCAAGGTAAAAGTGGCCTTGTCAAATGCAAGCGTACGTGCCCTTTGGATATGCGTTATGTATGAGAACACAAAAAATTTTGGTTGAAATCTATATTGTTTAATGTGAAAAAGCGGTTTCATCAATGCAAGTAAGGATAACTAAAAAAAACAAGATCAGGAGGTAAGCTCTTATGCAAAAAAGTATCTTTCTTTGGAACGCGAATGCTCAGAAGTTGTTAAAGTCTGGTAAGTTAATTTCAGGTTTCATGCTTGTACTGGCAATGATTTTTTGTCCGCTTCAAAGTGCTCTTGCCGCCGAAGGCGGTGGCTCTGCCTATTTTGGCGGAAACGAGGATTTCATGAGCGGGGCCTTGCCCGGACCAGGATTTTATCCCATTGTTTACGCGTTTCATTACACTGCAGATGAATTAATGGACGGCAACGGCGATGAAGTGCCTGGGGATTTTGATCTTGATGTCACCGGAGCGGCGTTCCGTTTTATTTATGTCTCTGACATGACCCTGTTCGGGGCCAGTGTGGCCTGGCACACCATCATACCTGTTGTTGATACCCAGGTTGAGATTGGTGCAGCTAATATTGATGACGCCACAACCGGGCTTGGGGATATTGAAGTCTCGGCATTGATCCTGGGTTGGCACCTGAACAAAAATTTTCATGTTATAGGCTCCCTGGACGTTTGGCTCCCTGTGGGAGAATATGATGCCGATGATGCGGCCAGTATTGGTCGAAACTACTGGACTGTGGCACCTATTGCGGTAGTAACCTACCTCAGTGATTCGGGTTTTGAACTCTCGGCAAAACTGCAGTATCTGATCAACTTTGAAAATTCAGACACCGATTACACCACAGGGCAAGAATTTATTTGTGATTACACGGTTGGACAGCACATAGGTAACTGGATGTTTGGCCTTAACGGAATGCTCTATTTTCAGACCACGGATGATGAACTTTCGGGAAGCGATGTCAGCGACAGCAAGGGCAAGGCATTGTCCATTGGCCCTGCCATCCAGTACAACTACAAAAATATGTTTTTTAACGTAAAGGTACAGTTTGATACCAACGTTGAAAACAGAGCTAAAGGCGAAAAATACTGGTTTAAATTCATGTATGCCTTTTAAAGCGTCTTGATTTTTGTTTGAATCGGATTGGTGATTTATTTTTGTGGGTAAACACACCATCCCAGTCCTGTTCAAACACGAATTATGATCAAGTCGTAAGTCGACGACGGATAAGTTATAGGACTGGCTCCGGATATGCGTAGACCTGCTTTCTAAGTCGACACCGGTCTTCCACCTCAAAAAAATTATCGGCTGGGCGTGCAAGCCTTGCCATACAGCCGCTTTGACAATGCAGACGTCCTGTGCAAGCCTTACAGGCTTGAATATTGTCAACGCGTTGTCTGCTCAACTTGTTGAGCCCTGCCCATTGGGCCTCAGCTTTTGCCGCAATAGCTTCCACAGAACAGTTCCACACCCCTTGGATGCCATACTTTGTAACAGATAAAAGGCCGCAGGGAAAAAGAGTCCCTTCCTCAGAAATATAAAGAGATTCCGTGCATTGGGCGCAATGGTGTTCTGAGATTTCATGGCGGGAGGCGTACCATTCCAGGCAGGACGTGTTACCGATTCTTTCATAGGTCGCACGCAGTTGGTCATCATGTGTGAATCGTTCTATCAGCGTTGCATATTGTTCGGGCTTAGGAAGGCGCAGCGCACTGTTCAATGCCCGTCCCCCCTGTATCAGGGTGCCGCTCACCACACGACCGATGTTCAGTTTTTCCATCATGGTAAATAATTGTGGCAGTTCCTCGAAATTATGCGCCATCTCCGTAAACGAGACCGTTGTGCGTGGTCCCAGGCCTGCCTGTGAAAGCAGTTGCAGGCCATTCATGGTTTTTGCAAAGTTTCCTTTACCCCTGACAAGGTCGTGGGTGGCAGGCTGTGCACCATCAACACTGATTTGCAGATGAAGATTGGCAAATACAGGGTCCGTCAGGTCGTCCACTATCTTTGACGTCAGCAACGTTCCATTGGTCTGCAAGCGCAGATGGTAGATCGTTGGAAATTGTGCACAATGGGTGAGGATCTCTTGCCACTGGGGGTGAGTGAGCGGTTCACCGCCCGAAAGGCAAAGGGTTTGCACGCCGGCATCAACCCAAAGGGAGATGGTCTCTTTTAAGCGCGTTGCGTCCACATGTTTCAAAGAAGACTTTGGGCCGGACGTCAACCAGCAGTGATTGCATTTTAAATTACAGTGGCGGGTAATAGCAATGATCAGCCTGTTTGCGGGAACCACCCCATATTGGGTGAGTCTGTCAATCGATTTTTCCGGATTCATGTGTAACCCCATCTTCGCGTAATAAAGTAAAATTTGCCGCTAACCATTATCAGAATAAAACACAGTGGGCAATAGACGTTATCATGGAACCAAAGAAATTAGTTGATAAATCAACTAATTAAAGCTGTTGCCGTTCAGGTTTTGTCATGGTATCGTCCAATCCCGTTTGCGTTGCAAAAAAATATTGCAACGCGGGTTTTTCCCCGGACCGTGGTCAATATATCGGGGTATAGGGAATGAGACAACCTGCAAGAATGGGCGAGAAGGAACAGGTGGTTTTGATAGCCCGTCAAATTTTACACACATGAGACATATTATTGTGGCGCATATGCCAAACATAGAGCAAAGAAAAATCAAAAAATTCCTAAAGGAGACGTTATGAAGATCAAAGGCGCTGTTTTACGGGAGCCCGGTATGAAATATTCCATCGAGACTTTGGAACTGGATCCGCCCAAGGAGAATGAGGTGCTGATCAAGTACACCCATACCGGGTACTGTCACTCTGATTTGCATTTATTGAAAGGCGAAATTCCCATCAAGATGCCTTTGGTTGCAGGGCACGAAGGCGCGGGTATTGTTGAAGCCGTCGGACCGGGCGTCACCTCTGTACAAAAGGGTGATCATGTCGGCGTCACCTGGATGGTGCCTTGTGGTCATTGCCCCAATTGTCGCAGGGGCAAGGGCAATATCTGCACCACCAGTTTTAGTTACTTTCTGGAGGGCATGTTACTCGACGGAACCTCACGCATAAGGGATGCCAAGGGAGATATGGTCCGGCATGGTAATTTTGTCTCCTGTTTTTCAACGCACTCGGTGGTTCCTGAGCGGGCGGTCATTCCCATGCCCAAAGAATTTCCCTTGGAGCAGGCCGCACTGATGGGGTGTTGTGTACCCACCGGCTGGGGTTCGGTGTTTAATACCGCAGCTTTTTCTCCCGGCTCTCCTGTGGCGGTTTACTGCCTTGGTGGTGTGGGCCTCAATGTTTTGCGGGCAGCGGCTCTGCGTCATGCCAATCCATTGATCGCCGTTGATATTGAGGGCAGTAAGCGGGAACTTGCCATGGAATTTGGGGCCACCCATTTTATTGACAGCTCCAAAGAAGATCCGGTACCGGCCATTCAGCTGCTCACCGGTGGTGTGAAAATGGATGACGGCACCATCATGGGCGGCGGTGCAGAGTATGTGTTTGAGGCAAAAGGCGATCCCGGCGCAATCATCCAGGCCTATTGGTCCACAAGTATTGGCGGAGAGCTGATTATTTTGGGCATCACACCCCATGACCAGACAACCGATTTGCCCCTGATGCTGCTGCCGTTGCACCAGAAAACCATCAAGGGAAATCTCTATGGTGCCATTTCCACTCATGATGATATTCCCCGTTTGGTCAAAATGGCCATGAACCATGATCTTAAGCTGGACAAATTGATCACGGGCAGATTTAAATTGGAAGATATCAATGATGTGGCCGAGGCTATGGACAAACGCCAGATTAAAGGCCGCTGGGTTTGTGACATTGATTAGAAAATATTAGCGAGTTGGGTGGGATAGCCCCATCCAACCCGTTTTTATCCAAGTAGTTGTATGGTTTTTGCTTGACAAGTTAGGTTTTATGGCTATTGCTGTTCATTTTTTGTCATGATATCATCCCTCTCCGTTTGGGATATAAGAATTAAAGCCAAACGGATTAATCCCTTGGACCGCGGTCAATGTACCGCAGTATAGGGGACGATAGAACCTGCAAGGAGAAAAACAAGGAAGAACAGGCCGTTTTGAGAGCCCGCCAATTTATCCCCGCGTTTTACACCCATGCAACAACATATTAAAGTCCACAAGGAGAGGTTATGAAAATCAAAGGTGCTGTTTTACGGGAACCCGGTATGAAATATTCCATCGAGACTTTGGAGCTGGATCCACCCAAAGAAAACGAAGTGTTGATCAAGTATACCCATACCGGATACTGTCATTCTGATTTGCATATGTTGAAAGGTGAAGTCCCCGTGAAAATGCCTTTGGTTGCAGGTCATGAAGGTGCGGGTATTGTTGAAGCCGTCGGACCGGGCGTCACCTCTGTACAAAAGGGTGATCATGTCGGTGTCACCTGGATGGTCCCTTGTGGTCATTGCCCCAATTGTCGCAGGGGCAAAGGCAATATTTGTACCACCAGTTTTAATTATTTCCTGGAAGGTTTCCTGCTTGACGGCACCGCACGCATGAGGGATGCCAATGGCGGTGTGGTCCGGCATGGTAACTTTGTCTCCTGTTTTTCAACGCACTCGGTGGTTCCCGAGCGGGCGGTCATTCCCATGCCCAAAGAATTTCCCCTGGAGCAGGCCGCATTGATGGGATGTTGTGTGCCCACCGGCTGGGGGTCTGTTTTCAATACCGCAGCCTTTTCTCCTGGAGCCCCTGTGGCGGTTTACTGCCTTGGCGGTGTTGGACTCAATGTCCTGCGCGCAGCTGCCATGCGTCATGCCAACCCATTGATCGCCGTTGATATTGAAGGCAGTAAGCGGGAACTTGCCATGGAATTTGGGGCCACCCATTTTATCGACAGTTCCAAAGAAGATCCGGTTCCGGCCATTCAGCTGCTCACCGGTGGTGTGAAAATGGATGACGGCACCATCATGGGCGGCGGTGCGGAGTACGTGTTTGAGGTAAAAGGCGATCCCGGCGCAATCATCCAGGCCTACTGGTCCACAAGTATCGGCGGTGAGCTGATTGTAATAGGTGTCTCACCCCACGACCAGACAACCAATCTGCCCCTGATGCTGCTGCCGCTGCACCAGAAAACCATCAAGGGAAATCTTTATGGGTCCATTTCCACCCATGATGATATTCCCCGTTTGGTCAAAATGGCCATGCAGCATGATCTCAAGCTGGACAAGTTGATCACCGAAAGATTTAAACTGGAAGACATTAATGATGTGGCCGAGGCCATGGACAAACGGCAGATCAAGGGCCGCTGGGTCTGTGAAATTGATTAGAAGGGATTTCAACATATTTATTTTAAGATCCCTTTGATAAAATAGACACTTAAAAAAAAATTGCCAAGGCCCTGTGAAGCCTTAGGGCCAATATTTACATGGAGAAAAGTATAATGGAAAACCTTACACCCCAGGAAAAGACAACTAAAGAACACGTTGCACCCATTGATTGCCAAACAGAGGAGAACACCCAGGACGTGCCGTGCATCCTCGATGAAATCAGAATTGAAGAACTGGCCATCGACGGGATCTGCGGGGTCTACTGATCATGGGGGAACCTGCCTTTGTGTTACGCCCGACCAGCCAGGTCCGAGAAGAGCAGTTTGGTCTGCTTTTTTACAGCTCCCTTGGGCCAAAACTTCTTTTTGCTGAAACCGGCGCTGTTTTGACCCGCGACTTTTTCCGTACGGATCGTGTTCAAAGAGAGGTGCTGGCATCGTTGTCTGCTGCTGAAAAAAAAATTATTCTGACTTTTCTCAGACAACTTGTGGAAAAGGGGTTTGTGTATGAGCAATAGATATGTAGAGCAGGGGCTCACAGCCCCTGTCAATCTGACCTGGGAAGTGACCCAGCGGTGCAACCTTCGCTGCAAACACTGCCTTTCGGCCTCCGGCCGCCCTGCTGAAAATGAATTGTCCACCCAGGAGGCCTTTGATCTGGTGGACCAGCTGAGTGCGGCCAGTGTCTTTCAGATTAATTTTGGTGGTGGAGAACCCTTCATCAGACCCGATTTTTATAAAATTTTGGCTAAATGTCATGAAAAAAATATCATGACCTGTATCTCCACCAACGGCCTGCTGCTTGATGAAAAAAGTGTCGGGCAACTGGCACAAAACCATGAGATGGTTGCCGTCCAGGTCAGCATTGACGGTGCCAGCCCTGCCACCTGTGATGCCATACGAGGCAGCGGAACCTTTGAGGCGGCGCTTGAAGCCGTCAAACTGCTGGCGGCAACACCCATCGCCACCAGTATCAATACGGTGCTCACCGCCCAGAATGCGGATGAAATTCCTGCTTTGCACGCCCTGGCAGAATCCATGGGCGTGTCGTTTCGGGCCAGTCGGTTTCGTCCATCCGGGCGGGGCATCGAAAACTGGGAAGCACTGCGTCCCACAGCCCGTCAGCTTGTCGCCTTTTCACAATGGCTTGCCGACAGCCCCGGTGTGCGCACCGGCGATAGTTTTTTTTCCCTGACCCCTCAGGAGCGGCAGGGATTGGGTTTAAACCTGTGCGGGGCGGCCAAACTCACCTGTTGTGTTGGCCCCACAGGGGACATTTTTCCCTGTGCCTTTCTCCAAAGTGATCCCTTTTATGCAGGCTCTCTGAGAAAGTCTTCCTTTCTTGATATCTGGGATAATGCTGACATTTTTCATTCCTTCCGCGGTCTTCGGATCCACTCCTGTGAGGATTGCAAGCGATTTGACCAGTGTCACGGCGGATGCCCGGCTGTTGCCTACCATCTGAAAAATGAGATAGACGGCGGCGACCCGGAATGCCTTGAACGGTGTGTGTCATCCATTGCCGATGCAACCCCTGGCGTATGACATGTCAATGCGTTGTTTAAATAGGAGTTTTTTACAACATGGCAACTTTTAACAAGCTGTTTTCCCCCATTACCCTGGGCAATATTGAAGTTAAAAATCGGATCTCTTTTCAACCCCATTTGACCAACTTCGCGGTCAACAACCTGCCCAGCGAGCGTCAGATGTACTATTGGGGGGAACGGGCCAGGGGCGGTGCCGGGCTGATCATCACCGAGGAGATGAGCGTCCATCCCACGGATATGGCATATGAAAAGCTCATAGATGTCTATGACCCCCAGGTAATAGACGGGTTTCAAAAAATTACCGATCACGTTCATCAGTATGATTGCCGCATCTTTGCCCAGATCAACCACAATGGCCAGCAATGTGACGGGTCCAACTCCAGGCTTCCGGTCTGGGCGCCCAGCCCCATGCCCGATGTACTCTTCAGGGAGACGCCCAAGGAGATGGAGCCCGAAGATATTGATGAGGTTGCCCGATATTTTGCCCAAAGCGCCCGCCACGTACGGGAGGGGGGCTTTGACGGGTTGGAAATTCAGTTCGGCCACTCCAGCATGGCCCGGCAGTTTCTCTCCCCGCTGACCAATTTCAGGCAGGATGAGTTTGGCGGCAGCCTGGAGAACCGTATGCGGGCACCGCTGATGTTTGTTGAGGCGGTTCGCCGGGCCGTGGGCAAAGATTTCACCATTGGGATCCGGATGTGCGGTGATGAAATGATCCCCGGCGGTTTGAACCTGGCCGATGTCCAGGAGATCGGCGTGCTTTTTGAGCAAAGCGGACTCATTGATTTTATGGATCTCTCCATTGCCACCTTCTATAATCTCTATTTGGTGGAAGGCACCATGCACATGCCCCTGGGCTATACCATCCCCCTGGCTGCGGGCATGCGCGAGAAGGTGAACATGCCGGTGTTCTGCACCGGGCGCATCAATGATCCGGTGATGGCCGAACGGGTGCTGGAGGCCGGACAAGCCGATATGATCGGCATGTGCCGCGGTCTTATTTGTGATCCTTTTTTACCGCGAAAGGCCCAAACCGGCAGGCTTGATGATATCCGGCACTGCATTGCCGACAACCAAGGCTGCATCGGCCGTATCGGCATGAATAAGACCCTGGGCTGTATACAAAATCCCTGCGTGGGCCGGGAAAAACAGATGGGGGGAGAAATCTATACCACGCCTGCGGCGGTGAAAAAGAAGGTGATGATCGCAGGCGGTGGCCCGGCCGGTATGTGGGCGGCTAAGACGGCGGCCAGGCGTGGGCATGACGTGACCCTGTACGAGCGGCAGGATCGTGTGGGCGGCCAGATCAACATAGCCGTGAAGGGCGCAGGTCGGGATGAAGTCGGTGTGATTGTCCGCAATGAAAAGGGGCAGTTGGAAAAGGCCGGCGTGAGGCTTTGCCTGGGCGTTACCGTAACACCGGAGCTTGTGGCCGCAGAACAACCCGATGCGGTGATCGTGGCCACCGGCAGCGTGCCCAAGGAACATCCGGTGGGGGGCTCTGACGGCCCGGCGGTCTTCAATGTCTGGCAGGTGCTCAATGAAGAGGCTGAGCTTGGCGAGAATATCTGTTTCATCGACTATGATGGCGATCACCGGGCAACCGCCACCGCGGAGCTTCTGGCGGACCAGGGCAAGAAGGTGCATATGATCACCTCAAGTCTGTTCATTGGCGCGGAACTGGGGCCGACCCAGGATTTGTACCTGACCCGTCAGCGGTTGTTGCAAAAAGGCGTCACCTTTACCCCCGACATTGCGGTCATGGAGATTGGCGGAGAAAAGGGGGAAAAGATCGTCAAAGGATTCAATGTCTATTCCAATGAGTGGCAGCAGTGGGGTCCCTATGATACCCTGGTGCTTGCCATGGGCCAGCAGGTCGATGATGGACTTTACCAGTCATTGAAAGGGACGGTTGCCGAGCTGCATAGGATCGGGGACTGCGTGGCACCCCGCAAGCTTGATATGGCCATCTGGGAAGGACATAAGATTGGAAGAGAGTTGTGATGGGATGCAATGATCTGCTTCTTGTGACCGAACTGCCCGAAGGGGTGCCTGACAGGACGGGGCAAGGGCTTCTGGCCTATGGCGCGCGTTTATCAAAAATACTTGATTCCAACCTTCGTGCGCTTGTTTTTTCTCCACTTCTGCCCCAGGCCCAACAGGTGTTTGCCGACTATGGTATCCCTGGGGTGACGATACTCAAAGATGCCGAACAGTCTCTTGATACCCCCCAGAGACTGGGCATATCCATTGCCCGGTTTGCTGCTGAAAAAAAGGGGGGCATTATTGCCTTTGCCCACAACGATCTTGGATGTACCCTGGCGCCTTTGATTGCCGCACAGCTTGATGCGGCCATCGTCACTGAGGTGAATGCGGTTCACCCCAGTGATCAGGGCGTGCATCTAAGTTGCGGAGTGATGGGCAAGCAAATTGACGAAACACGAATCTGGCAGCCAAACGGCTTTTTGGTCATCACCGTGCCGGTCAGATCCCTAAGCCCGGTCAATCTGTCCACGGATGGTTCAACGCCTTTGCAAATAGATGAATACACCGCACCGGCCAACACGGGTGACCTGACAGGACCACCCCAAAATGGTTCTGTCATTGTGGAAAGAATCCCCTCGGATCCCCAGACAGTTGATTTAACTGACGCCGAGGTGATCTTTTGTGCCGGCAAAGGGTGTAAGAAAACCGACTTTAAGCAACTTTCTGAGTTGTGCCGGCTGCTTGGCACATCCCTTGGGGTGACCCGGCCCGTGTATGATCTGGGCTGGGTCGATTTTGACAGAATGATCGGCCAGACAGGCAGGCGTGTTAAGCCAAGACTCTATATCAGTTTTGGGGTCTCCGGCTCCATGCACCATGTGGGAGGCATCCAGGACGCTGAGCACATCGTTGCCATCGATAATGATGCCAAAGCGCCCATCTTTCCCAATGCCGACCAGGGTTTTGTTGTTGATGTGCAGGAACTTTTGCCGCAACTGCTTGAGAAAGTGCGCACCGCCATGGGGGAAAATAAATGACAAGTTCATTCCAAGCCATTGTGGTTGGGGCAGGACCTGCCGGTTCTTCGGCTGCCCTGGCCATGGCCCGGGCCGGACTTGATGTCGCGCTTTTGGAGCGGGGCAATTTCCCTGGTGAAAAAAATATGTTCGGCGGCCTGCTGCATCGTATGCCCTCCCTTGAAGAATATCTCCCCAACTTTTGGCGCAAGGCCCCCATTGAACGCCACGTCAACAAAAAGAGCCTGACGTTCATGACAGCGGATTCAATGGTGAATCTGCAGCTGGAGTCCGGCAATTTTGACCGGGCGCCATATAACGGGTATACCGTGCTGCGTCCCAAATTTGATAACTGGCTGGCCCAGCAGGCGGTGGACGCAGGAGTGACCCTGATCACCCGGGCCATGGTGGATGATGTGATTATGGAACAGGGGCAGGTGACAGGCGTAACCTTGCTGGGGCGGACCGGTAAACTATGTGCCCCCTTGGTCATTGCCGCAGATGGGGTGCTTTCATTTATCGCCGCAAAAGCCGGGCTCAGGGCACCGGCCTTCAAGCCGGATCAGATGGCTGTGGGTGTAAAGGCGCTGTACGATTTGCCCAAGCAGGTCATTGATGACCGCTTTGGCCTCACCCGGGATCAGGGCTGTGCAAATGAGTTTGTGGGCTGCACTGCAGGCGTGCGGGGGGGCGGCTGTCTCTACACCAACTATGATAGTGTCTCTTTGGGTCTTGTGGTGCATATCGGCAGTCTGCAAAAGAGTGGTAAAACCCCTTATGACCTTTTAAATGATTTTCTGGCCCATCCGCATATGAGCAAGTTGCTCAAAGGCGGACGGCTCATGGAGTATTCCGCCCATGTCATCCCGGAAGGGGGGTATGAGATGGTGCCCCAACTTGCGGGAAATGGGATTCTTGTGGCAGGTGATGCGGCGGCCTTTTGTAATGTAACCGGCCTGCATTTAGAGGGTGTCAATCTTGCCTCCCACTCCGGCATACTTGCGGCACAAATGGCGATAGAGGCCCACAAGACCCGGGACTTTAGCGCGCAGGGGCTGCAACATTATATCAAGTTGCTTGATAATAGTTTTGTTCTGAAGGATCTAAAAAAGTTCAAACGCGCGCCCAAAATGCTTCATAATGACAGAATTTTTAATGACTATCCAGAACTTGCCTGCCGGCTGATGGAAAGCGTCTATCGCATTGATGGCGCGCCCAAAAAAGGATTTGGCAAGCTTGCCCTTGATGCCGTTAAGAAGACATGCGGTGTGAAAAATATTGCCCGGGATATTTTTACCGCCTGGAGAGCCCTATGACCCAGATGAATATCGATGAGATTTTAGATTATACCAGCTTCACCATTGATCGCGAACCCCATATCATTGTGGACCAAACGGTGTGTGCAACGTGCACCAACCGCGCCTGCACCACGGCCTGCCCGGCCGGATGCTACAGCTGGTCCCCAAGTGATCAAAGGCTCAGTTTTGTCTACGACGCCTGTCTGGAGTGCGGTACGTGTTACATTGTGTGTGAGAAAAAGGCTTTTATCCGGTGGCGCTATCCCCGGGGCGGTTTTGGCGTATCCTACAGAATGACCTGATCCTTTTATATATATGGATACCCTTGGCTTTGAGGAATAAAGAATAAAAATGGCAAATGATGAACTCAATATTGTCGTGCTGCTGCGGGCGTGTCGTGATCCCCGGCCTGCGGCCGGTGTGAAAGATGGCGGGCATGCAATCAAGGAACGGGATGTGCGTACCATGCTCAATCCTTGCGATCTTGGCGCATTGGAAAAAGCGCTGCAGCTCAAGGATAAATATGGGGGCCGGGTGACTGTTCTGGCTATTGGTCCGCAACGGGTAGAAGAATATCTGCGGACGGGTCTGTCCATGGGGGGAGATCGTGCTGTGCGCATCAGTGACCGCCTTCTTGGCGGCTATGATGATGCTGGGCTGTCGTGTGTGTTGGGCCGTGCCTTTGATCTCTTTTCTCCCTCGTTGATCTGCACCGGAAATATACTGGCGGATCGTGGTTTTGATGCGCTTTTTCCCCTTGCTGCGGCAAGATCGGGTATCGCCTGCGTTCAAAATGTAATCACTGCCACGGTGCAGGATGATGTCGTGGACGCTTTAAAAATAACGGATCACGGCGCAAGACAACGGGTGATAACGCCCCTGCCGGTGGCTTTGACGTTTACCGGCGTAGAAGAGGCGCGCTACCCCGGCACCGCCGACCTGGTGCAGGCTGTCAACGCGACCGTCGAGGTGTGGGGACTGCCGGAGCTGGGGCTCAGCCATATTAATGCGATAACGGCGGGGTCGACCACGATGCCGGCCGGTTATGTAACACCCCGACCGGATCCTGTGCGTGTTATCACACCGGACCCAAACCTGCCGACCTTTGACAGAATTCTATCCCTTCTTTCCGGCGGCGTCACCGCGCGCCAGGGGCAAGTTCACCACCTTTGTGCGGATAAAACCGCAGATGCCCTGATGGCATTGTTCAGCAAGGTGGGGTTGTTGCCCTAAAACGCGATGAAGACCTATCGTTTTGCACCCCAGGTGGAATTGATCGAACAAACCGACGGGGCCATTGTCTTAAAGCAAATTCCCCTTTGTGTTCTGCGGGTCAATCCATCGTGTGAAGTCCTGCTTATAGCCTTGCGGGATGGCGATCCTGTGGCAAACCTTGCGCAGAACACAGCGCTTTTTGAGCAACTGGTTGCCAAAGGCTTTTTAGAACGGATTCAAACGGCGCCCGAAAATATGCGCGCCTATCCGTTTGTCAGCGTTATCATACCCGTGCGGGACAGGGAAAAAGCCCTTGGGCGTTGCCTGGAATCTTTGTCCGCATTGCATTATCCAGCAGAACGATTGGAGGTTATCGTTGTGGATGACGGCAGCAGGGATAACAGTGTCGGGTGTGCAAAAAAAGGGGGGGGCAGGGTGGTCTTTTCCGGCGCAGACGGCGCAGGGCCTGCTGCAGCCAGAAACCGGGGGGCTGCTGCGGCCAAAGGTGAGATTTTGGCGTTCATTGATTCGGACTGTACCGCCTCCAAAAGGTGGTTGCAAGAACTTGTTCCGCTCTTTGATGATACAACCCTTGCTGCCGTCGGCGGCAAAGTTGCCGGGATATCCAACGCGTCAGCCCTTGATCGTTACGAGGACGTGATGTCCAGTCTTTGCCTTGGTGACCACCCGCGTCAGGAGGGAAAAGGGGCGGACACTTTCTATCTTCCCAGCTGCAATCTGCTGGTTAAAAAAAATATCTTTCTATCGATGAACGGGTTTGCGCCGACAATGCAGGTTGGTGAAGATGTGGATTTGTGCTGGCGTATGCGGGATAAGGGATGGCGCATTGCTTATATGCCGACGGGAACAGTGTTTCATGAACATCGAAATCGGCTGGGCCCGTTCATGTCCCGGCGGTTTTTTTATGGGACATCCGAAGAAAAACTGCAGCGTCTGCATCCCAAGCGAAAAAAGCAGATGGTGGTGCCGCCGCTGCTGCTGGCAGGTTTACTGCTCCTTTTTTTGAGTCTGCCCTGGACCGGAGTGGGCGGTGTAGTGCTGGCCGGGGCAATGGTTGTTATGGACAGCTGTGTGCTCAAAAAGAAAACAAAAAAAATGGGGGTGAATTTAGGTCTTGCACAGCTACTGCGAGCACGGCTGCGAACCATGGTCAGCCTGCTGTACTATCTTAGCTTTCACCTGGTAAGATATTATCTAATTGTTATGATTATTCTTGGGATCTGGCAGCCGCCTTTTATTCCGCTGGTGCTGCTCATGCTTGGCTGTGCGGTGGTAATAGATTTCAGGGTAAAAAAAGCACAATTGTCCTTTCTGTCTTTTTTGTTTTTCTATGTTTTGGAACACATTGCCTATGGACTGGGCGTCTTTTGGGGATGTTTAACGGGTATGAATTTCAGCAGTTATGTTGTGGTACCGTACAGTCATCTAAAAAAATAGAGATATAAACTATAAACCCAAGAGAAAGGATCCATGATGGCAGAGTATGCGTTGGTAATTAATGGTGAAAAAGTTGTTCCCAAGGAAACATTTGATGTAATCAACCCGGCAACGGGCGAGGTGTTTGCCGCCTGCCCCAAGGCCACTGTCGACCAGCTGGACCAGGCGGTTGCTGCGGCCGGAAAAGCCTTGCCCGCCTGGTCGGCACTGGCCGATGAAAAAAGGGTGGAATACCTGCAGCAGATTGCAGGGGTCATTGAAAAGAATATGGCGGAGCTTTCACAACTGATCACCCTTGAACAGGGAAAGGCCCAATCCGGCCCCGGGGCAAATTTTGAAGTGGGCGGCTGCATGGCCTGGACTCAGGTGACGTCAGGGCTGAAACTTGAAGATGAGCTGATCGATGATAATCCGGAAGATACTATTGAATTAACCCGGAAACCCGTGGGCGTTGTGGGGTCCATCACCCCCTGGAATTGGCCGTTGTTGATTGCCGTATGGCATATCATGCCGGCCCTGCGTGTGGGCTGCACGGTTGTCATCAAACCGGCATCCTATACACCGCTTTCAACATTACGCCTGGTTGAATTGATCAATGAAATACTGCCTGCCGGCGTGCTCAATGTTGTGGCTGGCAGTTCCGATATCGGCAATGCAATGTCAGCCCATAAAGGCATTGATAAAATAGTCTTTACAGGCTCTGTCGAGGTTGGGCAGACTATTATGCAGCGTGCAGCCGCCAACCTGAAAACCCTGACCCTTGAGTTGGGCGGTAATGACGCCGGTATCGTCCTGCCCGGAACCGATATTGAGCCGCTGCTCGAACCACTGTTCTGGGGATGTTTCATTAATGCGGGCCAGACTTGTGCCTGTTTCAAGCGTCTTTTTGTCCACGAGGATGATTATGAAGCAGTTTGCCAAAAATTTGCCGACTATGTGAGTAAAATCCCTGTGGGTGACGGCATGGATGAGGCCAATTTGATCGGGCCCCTGGCCAATGCCGCCCAGTTTGATACCATCCGGCAATATGTTGATGATGCTGAATGGCTTGAGGCCCAGCGCTGCCGACATTTCGGGAACCAGGCGGTTGAGTTTTAGCCGGGTGGTTTCCGGTGCCCTCCCGAATTCGGGGCCCAAAAGCAGGGCTCCGCTGAGCCGGGGCAGGTCAGCCGTGGGCAGGTCAGAGGCTGCAATTTACCTGGTCAAACCGTTCCGGCTGCCAGGTGCCGAAGACATCGGCGGCAACCGGCAGTATCTTTTGGCGCATATGGGCCTTGCGTTGGCTCAGGTTCATTTCTTCCCAGGTCAGTTGTTTTCCTTCCGGGCCAATGGGGTCGACCCGCCTCGGGTAGCAGCCGCAAAGCAGTGTTGAGGCCGCAGCCAGAATGAGAATCATGGTTGCGAAATATTTATTGTCCATGGTAATGCCCTCCAACAGGGTTGCCAAGATCATACCTGTGGCCACTTCTATTGCCGTCAGTTTGATATCCTGGGGCATTCGTTTCCCATTTTTTACTACAGATCTGTTTTTCGTTGCTGTGTTTTTTTATAAGAAAGTCTGGGTAAGTTACTCAGATCTTTCAAGCTTTGTGGTGGGGCAAGCCTGGTAGTTGATATGTCAGGTCGGCCATAGCAGTTTATTTCGTAACAAATTAAAGGTGTTTGGGCAAGGTTGTTCTGCCTTGCCTTTTAACTGGAGTCGATTTGTTAAAATGTCTTGACAACTTTACATATTAACGGTTATGATATCGTCAATTATTAATTGAGCAGTCCGCCGGATAACGGGTCAGAGACCCTTTACGGTTGGCTGCAAGTTTGAGAATAAGGCCGCCTATGCTCAATCCAGACTCCCCCATACCCTTGTATCACCAAATTTGTGAGCAGCTCCAGTCCCGTATCCGGGAGGGTGTTTACTCGCCCGGACGTATGATTCCGTCTGAAACGGTACTTGCAAAATCATATGGGGTGGGCCGTCCCACCGTACGCCAGGCCATGGATATTTTGGTGCAGAGGGGTCTGATACAAAGAAAGCGGGGATCCGGAACTTTTGTGAAGGAACCTTCGCCGCAAATTGATCTGTTTTCCCTTGCCGGGACCTCCCAGGCATTTTCAACCAAGGGGGTTCCCACCCAAAAAAGAGTGATTGTGCCTTTGAAAAAAAAAGTTGTTACAGGCGATGTGGCAAACCCGTTTCACGGTAAACCCGCCTTTGCCATGTCCCGTTTGACCGTGGCCCGGGATGAGCCTGTATTGCTGGAGGATATTTTTCTGGATCCGGATCTGTTTGCAGGTATTGACGATATGGATCTTGGGGATAAATCCTTGTCCCGGGTGGTGTCCGAGCGGTTTTACCTTACACCCTCCGACGGCAACCAGCAGTTCCAGGTGGAAACCTTGAATGAACAACGGGCATCCCTTTTGGGTATGTCGCCTTTAGATCCGATTTTGGTGGTCCGGCGGCTGTTAAACTTTCCCAAAGCACCCGGCGCAGTCTATTCGGTGCTGTTCTGTCGCACGGACCGGTTTGCTTTTACTCAGACCATTAAAAACCAGATATAAATTTATGATCCTACTCAAATTGCCAACCATTTTATGAAAGGCAGATATATGAAAAAATGCGGATATTACGGCCCCTTTGGCGGGGCATTTTTACCTGAAATCCTTGTGGCCACCTTTGAGGAGTTGAATGCCCAGTTCAGGCAGGCCAAAGAAGACAAGCATTTCTGGGAAGAATATGAAACCCTGATGGCAACATATTCCTGCCGTCCCACGCCGTTGACTTATGCCGAGAACCTTACCCGGCACTTTGGCGGGGCAAAAATTTATATTAAACGGGAAGATTTGAACCACACTGGTGCCCATAAGGCCAACAACGTCATGGGGCAAGGGCTTTTAGTAAAAAGAATGGGTAAAAAACGGGTGATTGCCGAAACCGGCGCCGGCCAGCATGGGGTGGCCACGGCCACCATGGCGGCCAAATTTGGATTTGACTGCACCATTTATATGGGTGAGGTGGATGTATTGCGCCAGCGGCCCAATGTGTTCTGGATGGAGCAGCTTGGCGCCACCGTGGTGCCGGTTACCGACGGTACCCGGATTCTCAAAGATGCCATCAACGAGGCCTTCAGGGACTGGGTGACCAACATGGACACCACCCACTATGTCCTGGGAACCGCCTGCGGACCCCATCCTTTCCCTGAAATGGTCTCTTGGTTCCAGTCCATTATTGGAAAGGAAGCCCGTGCCCAGATCATGAAAGCAGAAGGCCGGCTGCCGACCAAGGTTTTTGCCTGTGTGGGCGGTGGTTCCAATGCCATGGGACTTTTTCAGGGATTCATGGATGATCCGGTTGAACTTGTGGGTGTGGAGGCAGGAGGAGAAGGTATTGCGTCGGGCCGTCACGCATCCCGGCTTTGTTCCGACGATGCCAGTTTCGGCATTGCCCAGGGTTATAAAACTTATTTTCTGCAGAACAGTGACGGCCAGATGAAAGAGACCCACTCCATTTCCGCAGGTCTGGATTATGTCGGTGTTTCCCCCATTCTTGCCAATATGCACGATCAGGGTAAAGCCCGGTTTGAATATGCCACGGACACCGAGGTGGTGGACGCCCTGAAGCTGACCATGCAGATGGAAGGCATTATTCCGGCCCTGGAGTCTTGCCATGCCTTTGCAGGCGCCTTTAAGGAAGTTGCGAACATGTCAACGGATGATATTATTATCATCAACCAGTCCGGCCGGGGGGATAAAGACATCTTTACCGTGGCCGATGCCATTGGCGATCCCAAATGGAAAGAATTTATCTGTTCTAAAGCTGGAGAATATCAAAATGACTGAAACAAAAACCCAGACAACTGCCCCCGTCTTTCTGGAAACCTATATCCGGGAGCAACGAAAGAAAAAAGATATCCTGTTGATGACCCATATTGTCATGGGATACCCTTCCTTTGAGGCCTCCTTTGAAATTGTCAGGCAGATGGTGGATGCAGGCGTAGACTTAATGGAGCTGCAGATCCCGTTTTCAGAACCCATGGCAGACGGGCCGGTGATTCTCAAAGCCAACCAGGCCGCCCTTGACAGCGGTGCCACCGTGGAACAATGTTTTGACTTTGCCCAAAAAGTGTCAGACAGCTTTGACATTCCGTTTTTGTTCATGACCTATGGCAATATCCTTTATAAATATGGCATGGATGCCTTTGCCGCCCGCATGTCGGAAATCGGGGTTAAAGGCGCCATTGTCCCGGATCTTCCCCCGGAAGAAGCGGATGATTATCTGTCAGCCATGAAAAAAAATGATATGTCAGCAGTGTTCATCTTTTCTCCGGAAACCTCGGACCAGCGCATGAAGATGATCGATACCCATGCCACAGGCTTTATTTACTGTCTGGCAAGAAAAGGGGTGACCGGAAAAGAAACCCAGTTCTCATCTGACATGGGCAGTTACCTTGCCCGGTGCCAAAAATCCACCCGGCTGCCTACGGCCGTGGGATTCGGGGTAAAGGAAAAAGCAGACATTGATTTTCTTGTGGGCAAAGCCGACATTGCCGTGGTGGGTTCCCAAACCATCCGGGAGGTGGAGCAAAAAGGGGTGGATGCCACAGGCCCGTTTATTCGCAGTTTGACAGAATGAATTTTTTGCTATTCAATAAAAGATGTCATATAATGACTCTAAAATGACTTCAAAAAAAGATTTCAATTTGGAGGGCATATGAAAACCATGACAATCAGAGGTATTGAACCTAAGCTTGCTGAAAAATTGAAACAGATTGCCCAGGAAAAAGGCAAAAGCGTTAACCAGTTAGTCATTGACCTGATTCAGGAACGCCTTGGTATAAAAAAACAGAAGTTGTATTCCAGGGCGTATGATGATCTTGACGATCTTTTTGGCAGATGGAGTGAGACAGAATTTAAGACGATAGAAAACAATATCAATAAAGAGCGGCGTATTGAACCGGAGATATGGAATGAAAAAGGTATTGATTGATACCAACATTTATTCCCTGGCCATGAAAGGAGATGTTGCCGTTGTCGGCGAATTGAGAAAAATAGACAGCATCGGGTTCTCAGTCATAAGTGTGGGCGAACTTTACGCCGGATTCAAAGGCGGCAACAGGGAAGCAATAAACCGGGATGAATTATATCTCTTTTTAGATTCTCCACGGGTTATTGTCCTTTCTGTTGATGCGGAAACTGCTGAGTTCTATGCGTCTGTACTTGATAATCTGAAAAAAGCGGGAACGCCCATACCAACAAATGATATATGGATTGCCGCCATTGCCTTCCAGCACGGATATAAAATGTTTACCAGGGACAAGCATTTTCATTTTATCCCTGGATTGGTGCTTATTTGATATTTCCATGGCCCTAAAATATCATTGCGCCTTGATTCCTGATCCGGTTTGGGGTTTTATTGTACAAATTAGCCGTTTGAGATATAAGAATTTGGAAAACTAAAATCCCGAAGGAAACACACCATGAATGTGGATGGAAAACAGATGCGGCCCATCTGGTTTGATAATGAGTCAAAAACCGTCAAGGTCATAGACCAAAGGCGCCTGCCCCATGAACTGATTGTTCAAGATCTGACAACCAATGATCTGGTCATTCATGCTATCAAAGATATGTATGTCAGAGGCGCCCCGTTGATCGGTGCCACAGGGGCCTTGGGTGTCTATGTCATCCTGGTGCAGAAGGATAACCAAGGTGCGGATGATACATGGTTTAAGCGTGAGTGCGCACGCCTTCGTGATGCCCGGCCTACTGCCACCAATTTGGCCTGGGGCGTGGACCGGGTCATGGAAAAAGCCCTCAACGCGTCAGGATATGATGCCCGGGTGGCGGCAGCCTTGAAAGAAGCCTTAGGAATTGTGGAAGAAGAGGCGGTGAATTGCCAAAAAATCGGTGAATTTGGCCTGTCCATCATCAAAGAGATTGCTGCAAAGAAAAACGGTCAGCCCGTAAACATTTTGACCCACTGCAATGCAGGATGGCTTGCCTGCATTGAGTACGGCACGGCCACAGCGCCCATGTACACCGCCTTTGATGCAGGCATTGACATTCATGTCTGGGTGGATGAAACACGGCCCTTGAACCAGGGATCGCGCCTCACCGCCTGGGAGCTTGGTAAACATGGCATCCGTCATACCGTGATCACAGATAACGCCGGGGGCCATCTCATGCAGCACGGCATGGTGGATCTGGTTCTTGTCGGTACGGATCGCACCACCCGGGCCGGCGATGTAGCCAACAAAATCGGCACCTATCTCAAGGCGCTGGCTGCCCGGGACAATAATGTGCCCTTTTATGTGGCGCTGCCCTCATCCACCTTTGACTGGACCATCACCGATGGTGTAAAAGATATTCCCATTGAAGAGCGGGACCCGGGCGAGATTAAATATGTGCAAGGTTTTTTTGATGGAAAAATTTCATCTGTTCTGGTGCCCCCGGAAAATAGTCCGGCCGCCAACCACGCATTTGACGTGACCCCGGCCCGCCTTGTAACCGGATTCATCACCGAACGCGGCATCTGCGGTGCCGGTGAAGAGCAGATTATGGCATTGTTCCCAGATAAAAAAATTGATACTCAATCATCAAGTTTTTAGGGAATTTGTTCAAATTCAAGGCGGGAAAAATTTTTAACCGGAGGAATATACAATATATTTTGAGGCTTAAAAATTTTTTCCAACGCCGAAGTTGGGCAAATTAACAAAAACTTGATCATCGAGTGATAAAAACGCAGCCCCAAAAAGGGCTTTGGAAAAAAAGTTTATGACAACATCCCTCACAGACCTGGAAAAAAAAGTAATTTCATTGCTGCAGACCGATATTCCGGTCTGCAAACGCCCCTATCTTGTCATGGCAGAACAGATCGGCATTTCAGAGGAAAAATTCCTTGAAGTACTGTCCGGCCTTCATGACAGAAATATGATCAGGCGGTTTGGTGCCACCCTCAAACATCAGAAATCAGGATTTAAGGCCAATGCCATGGTGGCCTGGAAAGTGCCTGAGGAGCGGGTGGAAGAGGTGGGCAGTATCATGGCATCCTTTCGTGAAGTCACCCATTGCTACCGGAGAAATCCTGCGCCTGGGTGGGATAAGAATCTATACACCATGGTTCACGGGGCCTCCGAAGACGAATGCTTTGCCATTGCTGCAAAACTTTCCGAAGCCACAGGTGAAAAAATTTATCACCTGCTGTTTTCCCGCCGGGAGCTGAAAAAAACCTCCATGCAGTATTTTGAAAACTGATCCGCCCCACATTCTTTGCGTCAATCCCTGGGTCCACGATTTTGCGGCCTTTGATTTCTGGGCCCGGCCGTTAGGTCTTTTCACCATTGCCGCCATCCTGCGGCAAAACCGCGTGCGGGTTTCATTTTTGGACTGCATGAATCGGTTTCACCCCCGGAAAACAAATCGTGTCAAGGTGTATTGGGACGGCAGAGGTCCCTTTGAAAAAACCCAGATTCCTTTACCAAGTGCGCTTGAAACTCACCTGGGAAGCCTCGGTGGAAAATTTACCCGGTACGGGGCTTTAAAAGCGTGGATTGAACAGGATCTTTTGGAAATGGATCGGCCGGACCTGATTCTGGTCACATCGCTTATGACCTATTGGGCCACGGGTGTGGCTGAAACCATTGCCCTGCTTAAAAAAAATTATCCCGGTGTGCCCGTGGTGTTGGGCGGTATTTACGCAAGTCTTTGTAAAACCCATGCCCGGAAATATTCCGGGGCGGATCATGTCGTCACCGGCCCGGCCGAACCCGTTCTTGCAGACTTAGTTGAAACGTACACCGGATTTACCCTGAATCACATACCGGACCCGGCAGATCTTGACACCACGCCTTTTGCAGCCCTGGATCTCCAGGACACCATGGCCTATGCCCCGATCCTCACCTCCCGGGGGTGTCCCTTTTCCTGCGAATATTGCGCTTCCTCCTTTCTTGAACCACGGTTTCGGCGGCGCTCCCCTGAAAATGTCTTTCAAGAGATTTGCCATTGGCACAACAATTTTCAGGTGAAAAATTTTGCCTTTTACGATGATGCGCTTTTGATCCAGCCTGAAAAATACGCATTTCCTCTGCTTGAACGCATTATTGATGAAAAAATGGACCTCTTTTTTCATACCCCTAATGCCGTGCACATCAAAGAGATCTCGGCAAAAGCAGCAGATCTGATGTTCAAAGCGGATTTTAAAACCATCCGTTTAGGACTTGAAACTGCAGATTTTTCAAGTCATCGCCACGACATTAAGGTTAAACGGAATGAATTTCTTATGGCCGTGGATAATCTGCGCGCAGCAGGATTTGCAAAGGATCAGCTGGGCGCCTACCTTTTATGCGGATTGCCCGACCAGAACCTTGATGAAGTGGAAGGGTCCATAACCCTGGTGAAACAACTGGGACTCACCCCGGTTCTGGCCTATTACACCCCCATTCCCCATACCCCCATGTGGGCGGATGCCGTCAAAAATGCCCGTTTTGATATCACGGCCCATCCGGCATTGACCAACAACAGCCTGTTCCCCTGTGTGCGCTCTCAACAGGATCTGGAGCGCATTTCTCAATTGAAAAAAATGGTGAAATAACGTATATCTCACGAAATGATAGTATTTGATTTAGAATGCATTAACGGCCATGTGTTTGAAGGCTGGTTTGATGACCGGGACGACCTTAACCGGCAGCAGGAGCAGGGTCTTCTGCAATGCCCGGTGTGCGACAGTTTTTCCGTAAGTCCCAAACTGTCTGCTGTGGCCATACGGAAATCTGCTTCCCCAAACCCTGTTGCTTCAGGCCGGGAGATGGCTTCCCAGGCCCAGATGGAGGCCATGACCGAGCTTGCCGAAAAAATGAGCCGGTACGTTGAAAACAATTACGAGGATGTAGGCTCATCCTTTGCCAAAGAAGCGTTGGAAATGCATTACGGGGCCAAGGAGTTCAAGCAAATCCGGGGAACCACAACCAAGGAAGAGGAAAAGACCCTGGAAAAAGAGGGGGTGCCTGTGGTTAAAATTCCAGACTTTAAAAAAGACAATGAGGACCTTAATTAGGACCGCAGATTAAATAATTTGAACGAAATAACTTGCCTTTTGGCCCATCTACTTCGTTGCGTTAAAGGCCCAATAGGCATGCTATTCAACCTTTAATGCGCCTTGTATATGAACCAAAATTCGGCGCTATTTCTGCCCAACTTATTTAATCTGCGGTCCTTAGTGTCCATCCCCAAATAGCCTTTTTGCCCAATTTCTTTTTAGGCGTCAAATAACATACGAACGACTTGTAGTGTTATGAAAAAATAAAAACACTTTGCCTTTTTTGCAAAATGCAATAAATTTGCATTGATGAACTATTCATGATTCTGCCCTGCATGATGATATCCAACTTGTTCAAAAGGAGACTGATATGAAGCGGTTTGTTAAGTTGTTTACGGTTATTTCTGTCATTGCAGTGTTCTACGCACCGGCCTGGGCCAAGACGCCGGTTCCCGTGTTTGTCAGCATCGTGCCCCAGCAATATTTTGTGCAACAAATCGGCAAAGATAAGGTGGATGTTTCCGTGATGGTCCAACCCGGGGCAAGCCCGGCCACATACGAGCCAAAACCGGCACAGATGGTAAAATTATCCAAAACCCGCCTCTATTTTTCCATTGGTGTGCCCTTTGAAACGTTCTGGCTGGACAAAATTGCATCCGCAAATCCGGATATGACCATTGTTCACACAGACAAAGGCATAGAAAAACAGCCCATGGCTGCGCATCATCATGAGAATGAATACCAGGCGGACCACCATGATGATAAGGCTACGACAGAGGCGGATCATGACCATGAGGATGATCATGGCCATGCCGTGCTGGACCCCCATATCTGGCTTTCCCCTAAGTTGGTCAAGATACAGGCCGGCCACATCTTTGATGCCCTTGTCGCCGCAGATCCTGAAAATAAGGGCTTCTACACGATCAATTACAATGCCTTTATCAAGGAACTTGATGCCCTTGACCAGGATCTGACCGGGATGTTAACGGACAATGTCGGCATCCAGTTTATGGTTTTTCATCCGGCATGGGGCTACTTTGCCCGGGATTACAATTTGAAAATGATCCCCATTGAAATAGAAGGCAAGGCGCCGAAACCAGCCCAGTTGCAGGAACTGATAGCGCATGCCAGAGTCGAAGGTATCAAGGTGGTTTTTGTCCAGCCTCAGTTTTCAAGCAAAAGTGCAGAACTTGTGGCCAAGGAAATCAATGGCCAGGTCATGCGGGCTAATCCCCTGGCTCTGGACTGGCTGGATAATATGAAAAAAATGGCTGAACAATTCAAGGAGGTCCTGAAATAGTCGAGAATTTAGAAAAAGCGCTGGTTACGGTTGAGAATGTGGATTTTTCCTACAATGGAGAGGATGTTGTTCTTTCCGATATCAACCTGACCATCCGGGAACATGATTTTATGGCCGTTATCGGCCCCAACGGCGGGGGGAAATCCACCCTGATTCGGTTAATCCTAGGGCTTCTTAAGCCTGACAAAGGTCAAATCCGGGTGCTGGGTGAACGTCCAGGCAAGCTAACCCAGGCCTTGGGATATGTGCCCCAGAACGTCCATATCAACGACCATTTTCCCATTACCGCCCTGGATGTGGTGCTCATGGGGTGTTTGGGGACGGGTGGGCATTTCGGGCAGTCTGCGCAGACCCGGAAAGAGTGTGAAAAAGATGGGTTAGCCACCTTGGAACGTCTGGGCATGAGCAAACACGCCCGCAAAAAGATCGGGGAACTGTCCGGGGGACAGCGCCAGCGGGTGTTTATCGCCCGGGCTCTGATGACCCAGCCGCGCCTGTTGCTTCTGGATGAACCCACGGCTGGCATAGACTCCGAGGGGCGGAGGGATTTTTTAAACCTGCTTCAAACCTTGAATAAGGATGTGGCCATTGTGGTGGTGACCCATGACCTGTTTGCCGTGTCCGGTTATGTCAAATCCGTGGCCTGCGTGAACCATCGGCTGTATTATCACACCCAAAAGGAGATTGAAGGGCAGTCGCTTGAAACCATGTATAATTGTACGGTGGAAGATGTTTGCCGGGTCCAGGTGTTGGCCCAGGGGCTTCCCGGGACTGGTCTAAAAAGAAGTGGAGATGCCGATGGAAATCCTTAATTACGAATTCATGCGCCACGCTTTGGCTGCAGGATTACTGACCAGCATCATTTGCGGCATCATGGGTACCTTGGTCGTGGTAAACCGCATTGTGTTTTTATCCGGCGGAATAGCCCACGCCGCCTATGGCGGGATCGGCATGGCATTTTATTTTAACTGGCCGGTGATTCCTTCCACCATGGGATTTTCCCTGGTTGCCTCCCTGGTTATGGCGGCAGTGACCCTGAACAACCGGCAACGGGCGGATACGGTCATTGGTGTGATTTGGGCTGTGGGTATGGCATTCGGTATTATTCTGGTGGACCTGACCCCGGGGTATAATGTGGATTTGATGAGCTATCTTTTCGGCAGCATTCTCACCGTGCCGGGATCGGACCTGATTCTCATGGGTGTCATCGGCGCCCTGATTCTTTTTCTGGTCGTCTTTTTCTATAAGGAACTTATGGCCATTTCCTATGACGAGGAGTTTGCCGGCTTGCGGGGACTTCCGGTGCGTGGGATATATTTTTCCCTGATTGCCATGCTCGGATTTACCGTGGTTATGGTGATCCAGGTGGTGGGACTGATCATGGTTATTGCGCTGCTGACTATCCCGCCTTTCATGGTGGAAAAATATGCCCGGTCCCTGGGTACCATGATGATCGGTTCAAGCTTGCTGGGCGCCTGTTTCACGATGGCAGGGCTGTATCTGTCCTACCGGTTTGACCTAACCTCGGGGGCTGCCATTATCATGGTGGCCGGCACCGTATTCCTGGTCTCCCTGGGGGTTGAAAAAATCTGGGGATTTATACCCAGAGTACTTCAGCCGGAGAATCAAAAAGCTAACATCATGAGTATTAACAAGGAATAAGTGATATCTCAATACATGAGCGTTGCGTTAATAGGCATGCCGGCTGTTGGAAAAAGTACGGTAGGGGTGCTTCTGGCGAAACAGTTGGGATACGAATTTTTGGATACGGATATTGTTATCCAGACAAGGGAAAACATGACCCTTGCCCAGATTATTAAAAAAAAGGGACTTAAGGGCTTTCTGGACATTGAGGCCGAGTGCCTGCTCGGCCTTGGCGGCAAACGCCAGGTCATTTCAACCGGAGGTTCAGTCATCTACCGGGAACAGGCCATGTACCATTTAAAAAAAATTGCCACGGTCATCTACCTGCATGCAGATCTGCCTACCCTGCTGAACCGGCTGTCCGATCTTGACGCCAGGGGGGTTGCCATTGATCCGAGCAGCAGCATTTATGCGCTTTACAAAGAAAGAGCACCTTTGTACGATAAATTCTGCGACATCAAAATAGCGTGTGGCCAAAAGTTGCCCGGCCGGGTGACAGCAGATATTACCGCGGCATTGGCAGACCAGATATAAACAAGGATTCAAAGGCATCAAAACATGGACGAAATACTTACCACGCGACAGGTGGCAAAATATCTTAATGTAAACGAGAAAATGATCTATTCCCTGATCGCTGAAAAGGGCCTGCCGGCTTCTAAAGTAACGGGGAAATGGTTGTTTCCCCTTGATCTTGTCCGCCAATGGGTTGAAAATGGCACCCGGAATTTTCCGGAACAGGTTAAGCTGCCCCCATATCACGGACTGGTTCTTATATCCGGCGCCAATGATCTGCTGCTGGATACCCTGGTTGCCACATTCAATTTGAAACACAGTGAACACATGGCGCTGTTCGGCCTGGCCGGCAGCATGGGCGGGCTTACGGCCTTAAGAAAAAATTTGTGCCACATTGCCGGTTGCCGGTCGGCAGATGAAAACAGCGATACTGCTTTCCCGTTCATGGACGAAGAAATTGCCCAGGCTTCGGCGGTTGTCAACCTGTGCCATAGAGAGCAGGGCCTGATCATTCAAAAAAATAATCCCCTGGGGCTCTCGTCTGTAAAAGACCTTTCCAAAAAGGGAGTTACTATAGTCAATCGCCGTATTGGTACCGGAGCCCGGCAGATTCTGGACCGGGAGTTAAAACGGTTTGGAATGGATGGTGACGCCATTAATGGATATGAGAACTGTGTCTCCCGGCATATGGATGCAGGCCTGGCCATACTTAATGGAAAAGCCCATGCCGCGCCCGGCATCAGAGCCGTGGCCAACCTTCTGGGATTGGATTTCATTTCCCTGTGCTGGGAGCGTTTTGACCTTTTTGTCAATAAAGACAGCTTTTTTGAGCAGGGCGTTCAATTGTTTCTGGCCATGCTTAAAGGTAAGGTGATTAAAAGAACTGCAGATGAACTGGGTGGATACGATTTGTCCATGACCGGAAAAATGGTTTATCCTGAAACCGGCAACGAGGATGAGCAATAAATTCGTTCCCATTGCCCGCTGCCGGGAAAACACCACGCTGACAGCGAGGAGCGCCTACTTGTAGCGGTTCGGAATAATTTAATCTGGGCCCTGATCCCACAGTATTTTTAAAATATCACTTAAATAACCTATCATCTAAGATATTTGGATGCCTTGACAAGTGGTAAGATTCTCTTTTAGAATATATTGAATTCATTTGTTTTTTTCTATCTATAAATACATGAGAATGTAATGCCATGAACAATCAATCAAATCAATTCTACCCACGCCCTAAAGATGTGGCAGGCGTTCAGCCTCAAAATTTTTCCCCTTATTATCAAAAAACTAAAAACTGGAAACGGATTCTTATATTTTTTATTACATTTATCATGGGTTCTTTAATTTGTATCCTATACTCATATCACAGACCCGCTGTTTACCAATGTGATGCAAAGTTAATGATTGAATCCGACTCTTCCGCTCTTCGAATTCAGGATACCAGTCCCCAAAAAATTGCACTTCAAACACAGGTTCTTCTAAGCCGAGAGCTTTTAAGCAAAGTTGTTAATGATATAGGTGACGAAAACATACTTCCAGAGTTTGCTGGAATGACTATTCCAGCAATGCGGTCCATGATACAGGTTCAAACCATCCCAGACAGTGCAATAATCAAACTCGTTGCCAGAGGACCCGATAGTACTGTTTTGCCCGTCATTGCAAATACTTGGTTGGACTGTTATGTGGATCTAAATTCACAGATTGTGAAGGACAATTCAGAGGGAACGCGAGCATCTTTAGAGTCACAGCTCGAAACAATAAAAACAAAGGTTTCCCTAAAGAGGAACGAAATAGAAGTATTCAAAAAGCAACATGACATTGTTTCAATGTCAAGAGAAGAGAACACCACCTTATCAAAATTAAGAGGACTGACAGAATCGCTGAATAAAACAAGTGAGGCGAGGATAATTGCTGAAGCAAATCTGAAAGCCATCCAAAATGCCATAAAAGTGAATAAATGGGCTGGCAATTACACTAAAACCAGGGAAATGGAGAGATATGAAGAACAGGCAGATTTACTTCAAGAAAAGTTGAACGATTTGGAAACAAGATACACTCCCAAGTTTATCGAAATGGATAAAGATGCCCGTTTGATAGTTAAAAAACTGAACATTCTTACCGAAAAAATTAAAATTATAAAACAAGGAATTCAAGCAGCGGCATTAGAATCTGCAGAACAGGAAATTACCAGTTCGTTGGCTGCTGAAGAAAATTTAAAAAAACAAATTATAGAAAATAAAACAAAAGTATCTGCCTTTAGTCAAAAATTTTCAAAATATGAAGCTCTTAAGCAAGACCTCCAAGGATTGGAAGAGTTACAGAGAACTTTTCAAGAAAAACTGGTAGGAATTGAAATGAAAAGTGATACAGACAGGCTGGAGGTGAGAATTCTTGAAACAGCTGTTCTTCCAGAGAAACCAGTCTTCCCATATTATGAAAGAGATGCCGGGATTGGCGTTGGTGCATCGCTGTTGTTGGCAATATCATGTCTTCTACTTTACGATTTCTTAACAAAACCTGAGAAAAAAAACTACGGTCAGGATGGGTATCCTGTCAATTATACTCAAATTCTTCAGAGTCCCACTGCACCAAATCAAATCGGTTATCATAATATGCCGGAGCCTTCTTTTCTTCCACTAACCGATCCGGTTCATTTCACCGAATTGTCTGAAGCAGAAGTATATGATATCTATAGTCAGGCAGATAATACAGCCCAATTGTGCATTGCGGCTTTATTCAATGGTCTTAGAAGAAACGAGATCGTCCTACTTCAATGGCACCATATCAGTCTTGGGGATAATGAGATCAGAACACCTGGTGGATCTACACGGATATTGAAAATTTTTCCACATTTTAGGATCTTAATTGAAAAAGAGAAATCTGCTTCTATTGATCCTGATCATTTTCTGATTCGAAATGAGCAGGGCGAGCCCATTACAATCGACGAAATGGAAGAAAAGATTTTAGCTGCAGCCGTCAAGGCATCACTTAATTTTTCTGATTTTAAAGGGTCGTTTGTTCTCCGGAACACTTATATCGCATTTTTAGCCAGGCAAGGCGTGTCATTAAGCGAAATAATAGAAAGGGTAGGACACATTCCAGCGGAGTTTCACAGAAAATTGGAAAGTTTACATCCATCAGATGTTTTGATTTCTATTCAGGAGGCCCAAACTCAATACCCAGCGTTCAAGGAATAAAAGGGACTTCTGGCCCCAATCTCCTCAAATTTCCGGCCAATAGTCCGGCTATAAACAGAAAATTTGAGAAAATTGGTTCTCATTCTCATGAGATTTCGTTTCGATCCCCTAATTTTTAAACAGGCTCTTATTAAGGTATAAAGTGAACCCGGCCTGAATTATTCCGAGCCGCGATACCTACTGATTCAGTACCACCTGGTTACCGTTGAGAAACAGTTTTTCTTCCTTGATGTGCATATCAAGGGACAAAAGGTCGTCTTTAATAACAAACAATCCGGTGGCCATCCCCGGTAACAGCGGTTCAGTCAGGTTAGGGAAACCGCCTGCAAGGGCATAGGGCAGGCTCAGTTGAGCATCCAGGTCAAAAAATGAAAACATCATGTCCGGTTGTATGGCCAAAATAAAAATATTAGAGGGGTCCAAGTCCTTTTTCAGGCTAAGGTCCAGGCTTCCGGACACCTTTCCCTCGGGCAGATCGATATCCAGGCCGGTAATTTCCATGCCCAGATCCTTTTTGAGCAAACCATTGAGCGCGGACATGAGTTGTGGCGTGTTTCGGGCCATTTCATCCTTTAAGATTTCCTGGAAATCACCGGGCTTGCCGTCTGTTTTTTCAAGTTGTTGGCCTGCTTGGGTCATTATGTCTGAATACAGGACCATCAATTGTTCAAAGGATGCCGTATCCATCTGTTTAAGTTTAAGGGTGGCTGCCCAGTCCGACAAAGGCTTGCCGCCCAGTTCAATGCGGTCCACATGAAAATCCGTGGCCATGGTTATGGATTTTTTATCCTCGGACGTACTTGTGTCAAAGTTGATGGTGAGGCCTGAAAGATTTACGGGATCTGATTTCCCGTCATTTATTTTCAGCTGTTCCAGTGAAAATGTATTTTTTCCGGCCCAGATCATGTCTGTGAGTTGGTACAAATCCGATGTAAACGTGACCGGTCCCATCAGCAATTCACTGCCCTGGGACAATCCTTCCCACCGGCCTTTTGCATCCAGGGTCTCAAACCCCTTTCCCGTAGAAACGTTAAGATCCAAGGCATGAACATCAATCATTTTTTTCCTATTTTCAATGGAAAAAGCGTTCATATGTATTGTGGAACCCATGGTGCCTGTAAGGGAAAACCGGCTCTGGATGGACAACGGATCTTTGCCGTTCAGATTGGTGTTCACCCATTGCATGTACCAGGGATTTTCTTCAAGATTTGTTTGTGAATTCACACTGAAAAAACCGTGTGCTCCCTGGTCTACAAGCACCAGTTGCGCCGTCTCTCTTCCGGGAAAACCATTGGGATTCTGAATACACCACTTAACACGGGAAGAAAACAGGCCCCGATCATATTCAAGGATTTTCATCCGAAAACCTGTTCCGGTTTTGGCTGTTTTGTTGTTATTTTCCTCAACAGCTGATCTAATCGTACGTTCCATGACGATGCCGTTGGCAATGGGCAGCCCGGCAGCACAGACAATAGCCAGGCAGATTAAAATGATCAATAATTTTTTCATACGTTTTCCTTCAGACGATCTTTCAGTCCGGACCGCCGCAAAGCGGTCCTGTTATTGTCAAAGGCCGTTTTAAAAGCCCGGGTGGATCCCACAATAATGACAAGGAATTTTCCACGAGTCATGGCCGTATACAGCAGATTTCTCTGCAAAAGCGGAAAATGGGCCGTGGTCAGGGCAATGACAACCGCGTCATATTCCGAGCCCTGGGATTTATGAACGGAGACCGCATAGGCCAGGGTCAGTTCGTCCAGTTCCGGCAGATCATAGGCAACGGTCCTGCCCTCATAATCCACAAGCACCTGGCCTGTGGATTTATCCGCCTCTATCACCCGTCCGATATCCCCGTTGAACACCTCTTTGTCATAATTATTTTTCAGGTGCATGACCTTATCACCGGTTTTAAAGGTGTGACCATGGGACTCAATACCACCGGGTGCGTCATTTAAAACAGTCTGTAGCCGTTGGTTCAGGCTGATGGTACCGGCCTCTCCCTTGTGCATGGGGGTGAGCACCTGGGTTTCCCGGATGTGTGGAAAGGCCTTTGGTATTCTTTGGGCACACAGCTCACAGATGGTGTCAGCCACACGGGCCGGGGTGCTGGTTTCAATAAAATAAAATTGGGAGGGTTGGTCCGGCTTTGCCGATTTTATGTCCGGCATCTGTCCGTTTCTGATACTGTGGGCATGCATGACAATGGGGCTTTTTTGGGCCTGACGGAAAATCCGGGTCAAAGGAAACACCGTCACCTGTGCCGAATCAATAATATCCGATAACACATTACCCGGCCCTACCGAAGGCAGTTGAAAAGTGTCCCCCACCAGAATCAGATTGGCTCCGGCCGGCAGGGCCTCGACCAGACGGTACATGAGCTGGGTATCCACCATGGAAACCTCATCCACCACCAGAAGGTCCAGGTCCAAAGGATTGGTGAAGTCACGTTCAAAGGTCCCCGTGTCCTGGTTAAACCCCAAAAGTTTGTGAAGGGTTTTGGCCCCTCGTCCGGTCACTTCGGATAGACGCCGGGCGGCCCGCCCCGTGGGGGCGGAAAGCATCACCTTCAGGCGAAGGGTTTTGAATACAACGCACAGTGCCTTTATCAATGTGGTTTTCCCTGTGCCGGGCCCGCCGGTGATAATGGAAATTTTGCATCCCATAATCCGGGTCACCACATCCAGTTGCTCCTGGGATAACTGAACAGCCATGGCGGAGAGCACCTGTCCCTGGATTAAATCTTCATCAACGCGAAAATCTGGATTGGGCATGGATAAAAGCGCCTTGATCCGCCGGGAAATACCGGCTTCAGCCTTATGTAAAGGCGCAAGATACACCTGGTCCTTTTCAATCACTACGTCGTTATCCCCATCCAGACTCCCGAGTGCATCTAAAAGTTGTTCCTCAGATACCCCCGCCCTTTGAATACAGGCCCGGATCAGATCTTCTTTTTTTTCAAACACATGGCCGTCCTGCTCCAGGTCCATCAAACGGCAGACCAGACAGGCTTTAAGCCTTTCTTCATCCTCCCTTTCCGTACCAAGTTCCCTTGCCAGTTCATCCACAGCAGCAAAACCAATGCCAGGAATGTCCCGGGCAATGCGAAATGGATCCTGGGTCAACACGTCCAGGGCGTGGTTTCCATATGTTTTAAGAATAGCTGCGGCCTTGGTCGAATCAATGCAGGTACCCTGCAGCATTTCCATGACCCGCCGCACTGAATGGTGGTTATTCCAGGCCGTTTCAATCATTTTTTGTTTGGTCTTGCCGATCCCGTATACATCAAGAAGTTGGTCCGGCTCATTTTCAATGATTTCTAAGGTCTGTTCCCCAAAAGTATCTACGATCCTGTCGGCCAGGTTCTGGTTAATGCCGGGAATGATACCGGAGCTTAGGTATTTTCGAATACCTGCCCTGGAGGAGGGCAGGGTGACTTCAAACGAGGCTGCCTTAAACTGCTCTCCGTATTTAGGATGGCTGGTCCATGTGCCCTTGAGTTTGAGTCGCTCTCCCTGGGCCACACCGGGCAGATGCCCCACCACGGTGATGGCATCGGCCACCTTGGGCACTGACACACGACATACGGTGTAATGATTTTCAGGGTTCTGGAATGTAACCTTGGACAGGGTACCGCTGATGGTGATCATGAAGTCATATTGCCGGACGAAAAATTAGTGGTTATCCAACAGGCGGCCTCGTAAAGATCTTTGGCAATAAAATCGGGGACAAGCCCTTTTTTTGTCAAAGCGGCCAAGGCCTTTTCCCCGTTGCCGGTTTTAACCAGGATGGTTTTGGCACATCCGGCATTCTTGCCGCACTCAATATCTTTGGAGGAATCCCCTACCATAAAGGATTTTTTCAAATCAATGCCATGGCATGCTACAGCCTGAAGAATCATTCCGGGCTTGGGTTTTCGACAATCGCATCCCTGGTCCGGGGTATGCGGACAAAAGAATATATCCTTGATTCGGCCACCGGCCTGTTCCACTCCATGGGTCATTTTTTTTAAAATGGCATCAAGGGTCCGGCCGGATATCATGCCGCGGCCTACAGCCGATTGGTTGGTGATCAGAATCACCTGGAAACCGGCAGCATTCAAAAGGGCAATGGCGTCCGGACTTTTGGGAATGAAATGGAATTCGTCCGGATGTTTGATATAAGCATCGGAATCATGGTTGATCACACCGTCCCGATCCAAAAAAACAGTATATCTCGTCATTGTTTTTTTTAGCTTTGCTCCTAACGCGTGTTTGGACGAAAAGTTGCCCAGATGCAAGGCCGCAGATGGGTGACTTTGTGGGCATGCGCCCCTCTAACGAGCCGTTCGAACACTAATTAATCGGCTACGGCAAAGGCATGCAGAAACCCTTCCCTGGCCATCAGTCTCTGGCTGAACGTCACGGCATCATTGAGGTTGTTGAATTTACCAATCCTCACCCGGTGAAATTGCCCCCGGTGATCCGCATAGGGAACAATATGGGCATTAAGGTAATTTTTAGACAACTTGATTCGATACTGATCTGCATTGGTTCTCACCTTGAATGCCCCCACCTGCACCGTAAAATTGCCTTTCCAGTAATTCACGGGGGTAAAGTCTACAGGGGAGTGGTCTTTCTTGGAATAGGCCGTTGCCTTTCCAAGGGCAGTTACCTTTACCCGGGCCGTGCCGGGCCCCACTATATCAATGCGCCGGGCTGCCTTATAGGACAGATCTATGATTCTGCCGGCCACAAAGGGTCCCCGGTCATTGATGCGTACTGTGATTGTTTTGCCGTTGTTCAGGTTTTTAACTGTGACCCATGTGTTCATGGGAAGGGTTTTGTGGGCTGCGGTCATGGCGTACATGTTGTAGGTTTCGCCGTTGGATGTTTTCCGACCGTGGAACTTTTTGCCGTACCAGGAGGCGTCTCCTTTTTCTACATACCCGCTTGCCGAAGCCATGGGATAATAGTGTTTTCCTGAAATGCGATAGGGGCGCTGGGTGGCTTTGGTTCCGCTGTATAGTTTATCCGCAGATTTGCTGTGGCCGGAATCATAGGCGTCGGCACCACATCCGGCCATGGCCAGCGCAAGGCAGAGAATAAGGGCCGGCATTAATGTTCGGGTCGTATAATTCATACAGAATCTCATTTTTTTATTCCAGGGCCGTGCTAAGAACATCTTCCATTTTATCGGTGAAATAAAAGGTCATGGTGGACTTAATATGCTCAGGAACATCTTCCATATCTTTTTTATTCCAAAGGGGCAGAATCAAAGACCGGATGCCGGCCCTGTGCGCCGCAATCACTTTATCCTTAATACCTCCCACGGGCAGAACTTCACCCCGGAGGGTAATCTCTCCGGTCATGGCCAGACGGGATTTCACTTTCCTTTTGGTGATCAGCGAGGCAAGGGTCGTAAGCATGGTTACCCCGGCAGAGGGGCCGTCCTTGGGAATGGACCCTTCGGGCACATGAATGTGGATATCATGGGCATCAAAAAAGGTGTCATCCACAGCCAGCCGGTCGGCATTGGACCGGATGAAGCTTAATGCAGTGGACGCAGATTCCTTCATAATATCCCCAAGCTGTCCGGTGAGCGTCAGGCCCTTGTTGCCGCCCTTCATGGCCACGGCTTCCACAAAAAGCACTTCACCACCCACAGAGGTCCAGGCAAGGCCCACTGCCACGCCTGGCGCTTTGATCCGGGTGGCCATATCAGGCATGTTCTGGATGGGACCTAAATATTCGGGAATTTCTTTGCGACCAATGGTCAAATGTTCCACCTGGTGTTCGGCTATTTTAGCGGCAACCCCCCGGCATATGGCGCCGATTTGACGTTCCAGGTTGCGTAACCCTGATTCCCTGGTATACCCGGAAATAATTTGTTTGATCGCGCCCGGGGTTATTTTGATCTGGCCGGAATTGATGCCGTTGGCCTCCCGCTGTTTGGGGATGATATACCGGGTGGCAATTTTCAGCTTTTCTTCCTGGGTATAGCCGGTAAGCTCCAGAATCTCCATCCTGTCCCGCAGGGGTGGTGGAATGGTGTGCAGCACATTGGCTGTGGTCAAAAACATGACATCGGACAAATCAAAGGGTACATCCAGGTAGTGGTCAACAAAATTCTGGTTCTGCTCCGGATCAAGGACTTCAAGCAGGGCGGATGATGGATCTCCGTGGTAGGAGGAGCTGACTTTATCAATTTCATCCAGCATGAAGACGGGATTTTTTTTCCCGGCTGTTCTTAAATGCTGGATGATCCGGCCTGGCATGGCCCCAACATAGGTTCGCCGGTGTCCCCGGATTTCTGCTTCATCTCTGACGCCGCCCAGGGCAATGCGGACAAATTTCCGGCCCAGGGCCCTGGCAATGGACTGTCCCAGGGACGTTTTCCCCGTGCCTGGGGGGCCTGCAAAGCATAGTATAGGGCCTTTGGAGTCCTTTTTGAGCTTACGCACGGCCAGAAATTCCAATATCCGCTTTTTGGGCTTTTCAAGGCCGTAATGGTCTTGGTCCAAAATTTTTCTAGCCTTGGCAATATCCAGTCCATTTTCGGTATATTCATTCCAGGGCAGGGAGGTCAGCCAGTCAAGATAGGTGGATGATACGACATATTCGGAGGATGAGGGGTTCATCCTTGAAAGGCGTTCCAGCTCACGCTGTGCTTCTTTTGTGGCCTCTTCGGGCATGGGGTTGTCCTTGATCAGGGTTTTGTATTCCCGGATCTCAGTTGACTCCTGGTCGGTTTCCCCAAGCTCCTCTTTAATCGTTTTGAGCTGCTGACGCAGGTAATATTCGCGCTGGCGTTTGTCCATGTCTTCCCGGACCTGATTCTGAATTTTAGAACCCATTTCAAGAATATCAAGCTGATCATTGACCAGACGGGTGACCTTTTTCAGACGACGGTTTACATCAATCAGCTCAAGGACTTTCTGTTTTTCTTTAACAGGGGCATTAATGGTGGAGGCCACCATGTCGGCAAGTGCGCTGGGTTCCTGCAGATTTTTAACCATCTGGCTTATTTCCGCCGGCAGCCCCGGCGAAAGCGCTACGATCTTTTCGTACTGTTCAACAATGTTGGCCATCAATGCCCGGTTTTCCTTGTTCCTTTCGTTATTGCGGCTTTTCAGAACGGAAATGCCGGCATGCATATACCCTCGGTTTTCCAGGTACTCCTCGACCTTGAACCGGTTCAGGCCCTGGATGAGCAGCTGGGCCTTTTCATCTTCCATCTTGGACATTTTAAGAATTACGGCCACGGTACCAATGCGGCACAGATCGTTGGCAGTGTGCCTGGAATCAATGTCCGAACGCTTTGACAGCAGGAGGCCAAGCATACGGTTGCCGGACATGGCATCGTCAATCAGGTCAATGGCTTCTTTCTGGATCAAAACCAGGGGCAACACCATTTTGGGAAACAGATTGGTATCCACTATGGGAAGAATGGGCAGTTCGTCAGGTATGTCGTCAGTGCTGATGGGGACGGAGGGATGGTTTAATTCATCCATTCGTTTTCCTTTTTATGTACAATCGCCTAATCCATTGGGCTTTTTTATTTTTTTTTGGGGTTCATCCCCAAGCGTCAACAGACCGGTCTATCCCATGGCTGTTATAAAAAATCAATGGGCATTTTCTGTTCCGAAGAATAATTCTCCTGGAGCTGCTTTCCTAATTTCAGCTCAAGAAACCCGTTGGCATACGAAGCAGATACTTTTTTCATGTCAATGACACTGGGCAGATAAAGGACCCGTTCAAACCGGCCAAACTGTATTTCTGCAAGCCGGTAGGTGGCGGTGGGATCCGGCTGGCTGCTTTTACGCAACCCGGAAATTTTTACGGCTTTATCCGAAAGTTCAATAATTATATTTTCCCGGCTAACCCCAGCGATTTCAGCCTGGATAATGATTTCATCCCTGGTCTCAAAAATATCCATCTGGGGTCTCCAGATTCGTTTTGAAAAGCAAAACATGGGATTAACGGATTGAAACATATCGTCAAAAGACTTCTCTTCTGTGGCCGGTGTTTCAATATGATTCCCAAATCGAATTTTTATCTGTTCCATAAATTGCTCCTGATAATAATTCATCAAAATACCATCTGGTAGAAATGTTGTAAAGAACTATAAAAATTAAATGGTTATCAAATCGGTCGGTCAAGTATCTCGCGAATAACCCTTGAGAACTTGTTCATGGAAAAGGGTTTTTGTAAAAAGCCGTGGCATCCGTCACGAAGCATAAGTTTCATCTCTTCATCCATGCGGACGCCACTGGAAATCAGTATCTTTATGTCTGGGTCCAGTTTTCGAATTCCATAAAATGCCTCCTTGCCGTCCATGACGGGCATGATCAGATCCAGGATTACCAGCACAATTCTGCCCGGATGTTTTGCTATCAGATCCAGACATTCCCTGCCATTGCGGGCCTGGAGAACCTCGTACCCTAAGGTTTCAAGAAGACTTACCCCCACCGCAAGGACTTCATCCTCGTCATCCACAACAAGAACGGTTTCCCCGCCTTTGGGCATCAGATCAAACGCGTCACTTTCGTCTTCACAAGGTTGAATATCCACAGGGGCCAGACCGGGCAGTGCTACCTTGAATAATGATCCGGCATTTTTTTTGCTCTCCACAGTGATAAATCCACCGTGATTTTTCACAATGCCGAATACCGTTGACAGTCCTAATCCCCGTTTTTTTATATCCCCTGGCGTTTTGGTGGAGAAAAAGGGGTCAAAAATTTTTTTTTGGATGGCTTCATCCATGCCGATTCCGTTATCCTGAACGCTGATTTCAACGTAAACACCCGGTACCACATCAAAATGAAAGATGTTGGTCTCGTCAATTGTTATATTCCGGGTCTCTATGATAAGCGTGCCGCCATCCACCATGGCCTGGGAGCCATTAACCAAAAGATTGAGCAACACCTGTTCAAGCTGGGAGCTGTCCCCGTTTACCTTGTAAAGATCTGGTGCCGGCTTTTTTTCAATGAGTATATTTTTTTCCCCCGGCTGAAAAACATTGAGGGCCATGTCCACGAGTTGGTTAAGATCCAGGGTGTCAACCTGGTACTTGCCCCCGCGGGCAAAACCCAAAAGATTACCGGTAACTTCAGCTGCTGTCTCAATCAGCCGGTTCATCTGTCGGATATGCTGCTTGATTTTTTCCGGCCGGTGTACGTTAACCCCCATCAGGGATAAATGCCCCTGAAGGGCCATGAGCAGATTGTTAAAATCATGGGAAACACCGCCGGCCAGCACACCAATGGCTTCCATTTTTTGGGCCTGATTTTCCCGGATCTGTCCGGACTTAATTTCCGTAATATCCGATACTGTGATTAACACGCCCTGGGAATGGTCACCAGGGTCCAGCCAGCAGGCCCGAAGGCGGCAGTCAAAAGCGGTGTCGTCCACCCTTGATAACCGGGAGTCAACCGTCGCCGTTCCTTTCCGGTTAATTCCTATGATAAAGAG
The DNA here is from genome assembly GCF_963675255.1 of uncultured Desulfobacter sp. Taxonomy (GTDB): domain Bacteria; phylum Desulfobacterota; class Desulfobacteria; order Desulfobacterales; family Desulfobacteraceae; genus Desulfobacter. The sequence continues at coordinate 496,003 of NZ_OY775937.1, read as the reverse complement.
ATTGTACACACGCTTAAATTCTTTATCCGTGGGGAAAAGGGTCCGGACCGATCTACCTTCCAGACTGCGGTATTCATGGCCGGTCATGGCGTGACAGGCGGGATTTGCCCAGTAGATGTTGGTGCGGTGAAGAATACAGATGCCCACAGGGGAATAGATTAATACATTTTTAATATTCTTCCGGGAAAAAAAATCTGACTCCTTAAAATAATAAGGAGTCGCCTGCTCAGGTCCGCCCTGTTGAATAAAAATCGAATCAAGAGATGTGCGATCATGCCCCTGGGTCATAAAACACTGCCCTCCAAAAATTGACGAGCGCTTAGATTATTTGATAAATATACCAGAAATTTTAATTAAGGTCACCCAAAATGCATTTCAAACCCATATATGGCGCTTTCTTACCCTTTGTTCCTGCCTTGGTCTCCGGTTTAATACTATTTTCAGCATTTCCGGGTCCGGGGCTTTATCCGGCAGCCTTTTTTGCCCTGGTTCCGTTATGGCTTTCCATTGACCGGCTTGATTCAAAACAGGCTTTTTATGCAGGTATTGTCACAGGGATGGGCTTTTATCTGCCCCTTATCTATTGGATTTTTCCCACCCTGACTGAATACGGCGGCCTAAATTCTTTAGTCGCCATGTCATGCCTAACACTTCTGGTCCTGTACCTGTCTCTTTACACGGGCGTTTTTGCCCTGGCCATGAAAAGGATACCTGCCCCTGAAGGTTTTGTCCCATTCTGGGGGGCTGTGGCCTGGGTTGCCCTGGAATATATCAGGACATATTTGTTTTCCGGTTTTCCCTGGGGGGGGCTTGGTTACAGCCAGTATCCTAACCTTGTTTTTATTCAGGCGGCGGACATTTTCGGGGTCCTGGGGATCTCTTTTTTGCTGGTGCTTGCCAACGGGATTCTGGTAACTGCATTTAAGGCCTTTTCCCAAAAGGTATGGCCTAAAAAAATAAACATGGCAGGCTTAGGCCTTGCAGTGGTTTTGCTTTGCTCGGCTTTTATTTACGGCCATTTTAAACCGGCACAAATCCGTGGGCAGATGAAAGGGGGACCTTCCCGGAAAATTGCGGTTATCCAGGCCAACATCTCACAGGACCGAAAATGGGATAAAGTCTTTATTGATGAAACCATAGACCGGTATTCCCGTTTATCCCTCCAGACGATTCCCTGCGATCTTGTGGTGTGGCCGGAAACAGCCTTGCCTTTTTATTACGGCATGGATCCTGTACCCTCGAACCGGGTGGATGCCATGGTGAGAAAGGCAGGCACCTTTTTTCTCATCGGCATTCCTGCCGCCCAGCCTTCGGACCAGGGTTTTTTATACTACAACCGGGCCTGTATGCTTACCCCCCTTGCCTTGCCAAAGGGCTATTATGACAAACATCACCTGGTGCCCTTTGGAGAGTATGTACCTTTCAAAAGCCTGCTTAGGTTCGCGGAAAAACTGACAGCTGGGGCCGGTGATTTCTCAGTGGGGCAAACCGGGCCGGTGCCGTTGAAATTCGGGACAGGAACAACCGGGGTTTTAATCTGCTTTGAGATCCTTTTTCCCAATATTGCCAGAGATTTTGTGCTCAATGGTGCAGATATTTTAACCACCATGACCAATGACGCCTGGTTCGGTCGGACCCAGGCGGCACTCCAGCATTTTTCCATTGCCGTGTTCCGGGCTGTTGAAAACCGTCGCAGTGTGGTCCGGGCGGCAAACACAGGTATCTCCGGGTTTGTTGATCCTGCCGGAACCATTCTGGAAAAAACAGAGATTTTTACGGCCTGCGCGCTTACCCGGCAGGTTCCGGTCATGTCCGGCAAAACGTTTTATACCCGCCACGGGGATCTTGCCGCCAAAGCCTGCCTGGTTGCATTTTTTCTGATTTGTATGATAAAACCCATGAGAAAAAAACTTAGGAGATCTATATAATGAGTGTAGAATACAAACAGATCGTCTCTTCCATCACTGCTAAAGCCAACCGGCTTAAGGAGTATCTTTGACCTCCCTGTAAAGGAAAAACGGCTTCGGGAACTTGAGCTTCTCATTGCCAGGGAAGATTTCTGGAATGATGCGGATAAAGCCACCGAAATGTTAAAGGAACGCACCTCCATCGCGGGCCTTATTGACACCTGCAATGCCATATTTTCAGACATTGAGGATGTGGAGGTGATGTTGGAACTGGCAAGGGAGGAGTCAGACAAGGCGGCCGAACAGGAAGCCGCTCAGATGCTGGCCCATCTGGAGAAAAAGGTAAAGCGCTTTTCCCTGGAGATTACCCTTGATGGAGAGGATGATGCCAGGGACGCAATTGTTTCCATCAATGCCGGTGCCGGGGGAACGGATTCCCAGGACTGGGCGGAAATGCTGTTCAGGATGTATACCCGGTGGATCGATAAAAAGGGATACAAGTGCCAGGTCATTGACTTTCAGGAGGGAGACGAAGCCGGTATCAAGGGCGCAACCCTTCATGTTTCCGGCCCAAACTGTTACGGATTCATGAAAGCCGAATCCGGGGTGCATCGCTTGGTTCGGATTTCCCCTTTTAATGCCAGCGGTAAACGCCAGACTTCTTTTGCTGCGGTTTTTGTTTATCCGGAGATCAAGGACGAAATTAATATCGACATTGATGAAGGGGATTTGCGAGTTGATGTTTACCGGGCCAGTGGGGCCGGTGGCCAGCATGTCAACAAAACCAGTTCCGCTGTACGTATCACCCATGCTCCATCAGGCGTCGTGGTCCAGTGTCAGCAGGAATCTTCCCAGCACCGGAACAGGGAGATTGCCATGAAAGTGCTTAAGTCCCGGCTCTATCAGCTGGAAAAGCAGAAACAGGAGCAAAAAAGGCAGAGCCTGCATGACGGTAAGGATGACAATGCCTGGGGCAGCCAGATCCGCTCCTATGTGCTGCATCCCTACAGAATGGTGAAAGACCATCGTATCGATCTTGAAATCGGGGATGTGGACCGGGTGCTGGACGGAGATCTTGATCCGTTTATTGAAGGGGTGCTGATGTCCGGCTCCCTGGATAGATAGCTTAAGGGCTTTGACGTTCTTATGTTGATAAACCCAGTGCAAATTATCAGGCAGTTTTATGATCCTGATTCAACGCTTTTTGCCCTCCTGGTGGAACATAGCAGACAGGTGGCTGCAAAAAGTCTGGAAATCGCAAAGGGCGTTGCCCACCTGAACCCGGACATGGACTTCATAGAAAAAGCAGCCATGCTCCATGACATCGGTATTTTTAAAACCCGTTCTCCGAAAATCGGTTGTGCGGGTAAATATCCTTATGTGTGTCACGGATACCTTGGACGTGAACTTTTAGACGGGTTGGGCCTGCCCCAGGAATTCGGCCTTGTGTCCGAACGTCATACCGGCGCCGGCATCACCCTTGAAAATATTATTGACGCCGATTTGCCCCTGCCCCACAGGGATATGGTACCTGTCTCCCTGGAAGAAAAAATTATCTGTTGTGCAGACAAATTCTATTCAAAAAGCCCCAAGAAACGAGATAAAGTCATGACCCGGAAAAAGATAGAAAAATCCCTTGCCAAAATTAATTCGGGCCATGCAGAAAGATTTTCCGCCTGGGCGGATGAATTTAATCTGTAAACAGCGAAGGTTGAAATTTGATCATCGAGTGAAACAAAGCCCTCAGAAGGATATGCTATGAAAGACGTTGTCATTGTATCAGCCTGCCGCACTGCCATCGGCGCCTTTGGTGGCACATTAAAAGACCTGAACGGCGCCTGCCTTGCCGGCATTACCATGAAAGAGGCCGTCAAACGGGCAGGGATTGATCCTGCCTGCATTGATGATGTTCGCTACGGTACCTGTCTGGAGCACCACGATACCTTGAACACCACCCGGGTGGGCGCGCTTATGGCAGGTATTCCGGAGACAGTTCCTGCCGTTACCATCAACCGGGTGTGCATTTCAGGCATGGAAGCGGTCCTGTCCGGTATGGCCATGATCCAGGCCGGCATGGCCGATGTGATCCTGGCAGGCGGCACCGAGCACATGTCCGGTGTCCCCTATGCTGTACCCAAAGCCCGTTGGGGATGCCGTCTCCAGGATGCCAATTTTGTGGATTCCTTGATCCATTCCCTGCATTGCGGCTCCCATCTTTTACCCTTTGATGAAAACTCACCTGTGGACATCACCCAGGCCCCGGCATCCTCCTTTTTGGGCAAGCCGTATATTATGGGGCACACGGCAGAGTTCCTTGCCCAGCTTCTGGACATCAGCAGAGAGGAGATGGATGAGGTTGCGCTTCGCTCCCATAACAATGCGGAAAGGGCCGCCAACGACGGGAGTTTTGCAGATGAAATCGTTCCCGTTGAAGTCCCCCAGCGCAAAGAAGCTCCTATCATCTTTGACAAGGACGAACATTTCAGGCCCGGCATAACCCTGGAAGAACTTGCCGCCTTGCCACCGGCCTTTATTCCAAATATCGGTAAGGTCACTGCCGGTAACGCCTCGGGCATCAATGACGGCTCCACTGGCATGGTGATCATGTCCGCAGACAAGGCTAAGGAATTGGGCCTGACACCCATTGCAAAAATCAAAGCCACAGGCATGGGAGCCTGTCATCCTTCCGTCATGGGGCTCTCTCCGGTTCCGGCGGTTAAGGATTTGATGACAAAATCCGGAATTACCATGGATGATTTTGATCTGATTGAGGTGAATGAAGCCTTTGCCGCCCAGTACCTGGGATGCGAAAAAGAGCTGAATCTTAACCGTGAAATCACCAATATCAATGGGTCCGGCATTGGTTTAGGTCACCCTATAGGCTCCACAGGCGCCCGGATTATGACCACGTTGATGTATGCCATGAAAAATAAAAGAAAAAATTTAGGCCTTGCCACGCTTTGCGGCGGCGGCGGTGTATCCATGGCTTGTGCAATCGAGATGTTGTAAAAAAGTTTGCCTTTTTACTTAGAAAAACGTAGATATAAACAATAATTTTCACCCTTTTACGATGTGTCGTTCCATGAAAAAGAGGCAAAATGCCAAGCTATTCAGACCTTTTATCGTGGATGTGGAAGCATCGGGCTTTGGCTATGAATCCTATCCCATTGAAATCGGATTGGCCCTTGAAGGGGAAAACAGATACTGCCGTCTGATTAGCCCGGCTGACCGGTGGGTCCATTGGGACATGGCGGCCCAGGCCACCCACCACATTTCCCGGGAAATTTTGATCAGACACGGTAACCCTTTGGATCACGTGGCCAAGGAATTAAACAGTATTTTGAACGGCCTGACCGTTTATTCGGATGGATGGGCGATGGACAAATCCTGGGTGACCCGGCTTTTTTTAGAGGCCGGTATCCATCAGGCCTTTACCATCAGTCCTTTGGAACGTATACTTACTGAACCCCAGATGGAAATCTGGCACGCCACCAAGGAAAACATTCTTATGTCCCTGGATTTGACCCGGCACAGAGCCTGTTCAGATGCCTTCATTATCCAGGAAACATTTTTCCGCACCCGGATGAAAACAATAGATCAGCCACTGAACTTGTAACCTAATTTACAGATAAAATATCAGACCAATGACTTTACCCATAGACGACACCCCTGATGCGCCACTGCCTTTAAGCAAAACAAAGAAAAAAAAGATGGCTGAAAAACTTCAGAAGCTTGGAGAGGATTTAAGCCTGCTTTCCGTCAGTCAGCTTAAACTGCTTGATCTTGATTCCGAGCTGTTCAAGGCCCTGGTAGAGGCAAAATCCATCACCGCCAATGTGGCGGCCAGACGCCACAGACAGTACATCGGCACTCTGATGAGGCAGGTGGACCCTGAACCCATTCTGGCCGCACTTGAACAGTTAAAAGCAGCCCCAACCGGTCTTTACAGCCCCAAATCCGAAATTGATTCACAAACTGACAAGAACATCCAGGTGTTTTTAGACAGACTGTTGGGTTGGGATGATGACGCCATGGAAAAAATTATGTCAACGGCCCCCGACATAGACCGACAGCGCTTAAGACAGCTGATCAGAAATGCCAACAAAGATATAGCCAGGCAGAAAAAAAATTCAAAATCATTTCATACATTGAAAGAAATCATAGCCCGGATATAGAGGGTCTTTTGTTGATTTTGGAAAATAAATTCAAATGAAAAGATTTGTAGATGAAATAAAAAAACGATGGAAAGCCTTAACATTGGTTGTCTTAGCAATAATTACGGTTTTTTCTCTTTTGCCGTTAGATGCGCTACCTCCGGCTCCCGGTACAGATAAAACGCATCATTTCATTGCCTATGCTATGCTAATGTTGCCGACAGCACTTCGTAAGCCCGCTAATTGGAGATTATTGGGTTTGTTTTTTATTTTATACAGTGGGGCTATTGAACTTATTCAACCGTTTATAAATCGTTATGGAGAATGGATGGATATGTGCGCAAATTCTACAGGTGTAATATGTGGCGTTATTATTGCCTGGCTCATTAATTTCATAATATCTGCAAAACAAGCAAAACAATCAGTTAATAATTCATAAAAACTCCAAGGGCCGAAAACATAGCCGGGCTATATCTATATGCACTGGTTGTGGGCATTGGGGACCATGGAAAAATAAAACAATCCAGCAGCTTGTTTTTTGAGACGTCCCTTATGTCAAAGAAATCAACGAAAAACGAATTAAATTGGTTTAAAAAAAATTTATGGGAATTTTATATAAAGTATTACCTAATTTTGTCGATAAAGACCTTTTAGAATTTATGAATACGGTCAAAGTGAAAGAAAACAAAAGAAAAAAATAAAATCCCATGACTGCGCAATACAAGAAATGGGCTCCATGCACACGCAGTCTTATGTCCACAAACTTTTAGAGCAACCCAAGGATGACGCAATTCAGTTGGTTGCAAAAAGGAGTGTTAAACTAATATGGTATACAATGCCCTTAGTTCCTATCAGAAAATTCAGATTAACAGTGAAATCAACCCACAAAAATTGATCCTCATGCTTTATGAAGGCGCCATTAAACGTATTCACTTTGCCCGGGAAGGCGTCATAAACAAAGATCCCAAGCAAAGAGGCGAGAATCTGAGCAAAGCCATTGCCATTATCTCCGAGCTCAACGCATCCCTTCGTAATATTGAAGATGAACAAGTTTCTTTTCTAAGAGGTCTTTTTTTAGCCATGATGCAGGAACTTTGTAAGGTTTCTGTCACAAACGACATTGCAACCCTGGACCGGGCAACCAAATACCTGATGGAACTTAAACGAATATGGCAAACCAGTGTGATGGTGCACGGAAATACTGTCGAAAATACCAATGCTGAGACCGCACAAAAAAAAGAAGTGTCGCCCATGAGCTATTCAGGGTATGAAAAACATGGTCAAAAAACAAGTATTGCCATTTAAGCGGTAGGGACAATATATGCAAGATTCAGCAGAGTATATTTCAAAGCAGTGCAGTGAATATGAAAATCTTCAGAACAGACACTTAGATCTGCTTAAGTCAGAACAGTTGCCGGATTTGGCCCAGATGACCATTGAGCGCAGGGGTGCCTCGGAAAAATTGAAAACTGCCATTAATGAATTTATCAGCACAACGGGGCGGTTTAAATCTTCATCTGATGCTCACAAAATGGGGACACTTAAACAGCGCCTTGGGCTAATCCTGAAGGTTGACGAAACCATCGGGCTTGAGATACAAAGGCATAAGAAACAATTGGAAAAAAGCCTTAAACATCTCAAGCACGGGAAAACAACTCTAAAGAGCTATCGGCCGTCAAAGGACAGCCCAAGACTTATCAGCATCAGCCGGTAGGTCTTGTTTACCCCGGGAAGGCAAAAAATATGAATGTAACGGGAAATGCAATAACCAGTACAGACAGACCAGAAACCAGTATTAAGGTTCAGAAAACTGTTGCTGACACAGTAAGCGCTGACATTACTACGATGTCCGAGTTAAAGCAGGCTGCATATTCTTCGGCAAGCACCAAGCGGGCTGAAAGCCAGGCTTCTGAACAAAAAAGTGAGGATACCGGCAATCAGGTCAAACTGACCAGAAAAGATGTCGAAGATATGGTGGAAGGCCTTGAGGACTTTGCCAATAGTGTTCAGACAAGGTTGAACTTTACCATTGACGACGACACCGAGGACGTGGTGGTTAAAATTATGGACAAAGAAACCGATGAAGTCATCAAGCAATTCCCTGCAGAAGAACTTCTTGAGCTTCGTGAAAAAATGCAGGACTTAAGCGGCCTTCTTTTCAGTACGAATGTTTAAGACCCATGATCAAAGTAAAATCGCCCATCTGCTTGTCTTTTAAGCCAGCCTCGGCGTTACGCCAAAGGCCATCAGGAATAATTTAATTACGTTGGCGTGCCTTGATGGCGACTTAAAATCCGGCGCATCTGTGGCAGATTTAATTCTGACCATGGGCCTACTTTTATTCTTTTTTTATTTCAAAAGCAGCTGCTGGTGTGAGTAGGGACTGCCCTGGAGGATCAGCTGCATCCCCTCTTTTCTTTCATTGTTAATCACAATAGGCGCCATAAAGTTTGCCGTCATATCTTCGGGCTTGCCTTTGGGAATGGTGATGATGACAAAACAGGATAGTTCTTCTTTTGCAAATTCCCATTTAATGGTATTATCAAAATCCTTCACAGACAGTGTGTACTCAGGATAGAAACGAAGGGGGTCCATGACCACAAATGCCAGGTTCGGGTCATCCACGCATTGAAATAGATAAAAAGGAGATGTTTCCTTTTTTTCAAGAATAACATATCGTTTCTGTTGCCTGAATCCGGGAATACCATCCGGCATATTGATGATTTTATCACCATCAATACTCATTTCTCCGAATTGCCTTGTATTAATCTTCATTACCTTTTTTTCCGAGTTCCTTATTACCTATCAGTTTGGCGGCCTTTGTAATATCAATGTTATCAGTCTTCTGGGAGGAAAGGATATTTTCTTTTTGAATGGCATCAAATACCTCCTGCCGCAGGATCGATATTTCCCGTGGCGCATCAATACCTATTCGAACACTGTTTTTACCGGTTTCAATCACCTTTACGATAATATCATTAGCGATGACGATACTTTCACCAACTTTTCGTGTTAGAATAAGCATGGGCGTAACAAATAATCCACCAGGCTGACATTAATAATTTTAGCCGTTGAATTCAAAAAGGCCTTGTGGGCCGTCCGAATTGGCTTTTAAATTCATAACTGAACGTGCCATTGTTATAATCATATGTAACATCAGAGTCAACCTTTGTTCCCGTCCGGCTTCTTTACATCTATCACTCGATCATCAAGTTTTTAGGTGATTTGTTCAAATTCAAGGCGGAAACAATTTTTAACCGGATGAATATACAACATATTTTGAGGATTAAAAATTTTTTCCAACGCCGAAGTTGGGCAAATTAACAAAAACTTGATCATCGAGTATCAGGTCATGCTACACTTGGGACATGAACAAGCAGTTGTTTTTTCTTCCCTGGGTCACCGTCCCTTTGCCCGTGTACCGGGCCTGGGACGCGTTATTGCCGAACAAATCCATGATATTATCGACAACAGACATGTGCTTTTTAACCTGAATCTGATTATATTTTATAAAATGGGCTACGATGTCTTTTTCTTTATCAATGGTGCGCTTGAGTTGTCTTATATCGTTTTTGCGCTTACTGGGCAGCGGCAGGGCATGCACCAGTGAGCCTAAAGAAAAAGGGTCTGTTTTTTTGTTCATATCGGGAAAATGATTTTGGCAGGCAACAAGAATATTCTTTCGCAATCCTTCGATTTTATTGATAATATCTTTTTTAGCTCTGGTTGTTTCCCAGATCATGCCAAGGTCAATGGTTCCGATTGCCTTTTTTTCAGCCTTCAATACCAGGTGCAGTTGCTGGTAACAGGCAAGTTTTTCCTTAAGCAACGTTTGGATACTATCGGCAGCCTTTTCCATATCCCTTCTCCATATTTTATTAATATCAAATACGATATCAAATTGTTAAAAACATAATAAATTCACAAAACAAGGAAATGTTTTCCGTTTTTTGTTTTTATGTAGATATGAAAAGCAACTATTATGCCGTGATTCGATATAACCAAAAGATTTCAACAGGCTGTTACAGAATGTTAATTTTTGTTCAAGTTCAAGGCGTATGAAATTTTTAACCGCAGGAAGATATAACATATTTTGAGGATTAAAAATTTTATACAACGCAGAGATTGGGCAAAAAGTGACGTTCTGTAACAGCCTGTCAAGCTGAGTCCTGAAGCTGCTGATATAAGAACTCCTTGAAGCCGGTTACACGACGGCCCTGGGATAGATTTTCCGTAAGATACTGATCATGCATAGACTGGTAGGTGTCCGACGCATTACTTTCCGGAAAAAGACTGTCTCCGGGCAGAGTATCCCGCATACGCTGCATTAAGGTATTAAGCATTAACGCCTCAAACCCCTGGCAAGCTTTTTCAAGATCTTTTTCCCGCTGGAGCTGCTCGGCCGTATTTTTGGTATTCTGGGTATCTGTAACCGGCGTCACCGCCCCTGGCATTTGAATAGACATAAGTTTACCTCTTTTTTTATTGAATCACATGAACGAAGTCTGAACAGAAACCTGTGTTTGGACGAAAATCTGCCCAGATGCAACGCCGCAGAGGGGTGACTTTGTGGGCTTGCGCCCCTCTAACGAGCCGTCCAAACACTAAAGTATCTCGAGACTGGCCTGCAACGCCCCGGCCGCCTTGATACTTTCCAGAATACTGATCAGATCCCTGGGGCGGACCCCCAAAGAATTCAGTCCACTAACAAGTTCTCCGATGGTAGATGTGCCGGGCAGTTCCATTATATACTCGGGGTCTTGCCCCTGAATCACCACGCTTAGATCCCCATGGGCCACGGCCACATTTGAAATGGTCACCTCACTGCCGATAACCACAGTGCCGGTTTTTTCATTGATCACTACCTTGGCAACGCTGTCCGGAACCACAGACAACCCTTCCACATCGGCAATAAATTCCGCCACATGTTCCTGTTGCATGGATTCGGGCACATTCAGGCGGATGGCACTTGCATCAATGATTTTTGCAATCCCTTCCCCTAACGCGGCATTGATGGTATCTCCCACCCGCCGGGCCGTGGTGAAATCGGGCCGGAACAGGGACAGGGTCAATTGTTCTTTTCCTTCCAGACGAAAGGCGATCTCACGTTCCACCGTGGCTCCGTTGATGATCCGCGCGGTGAGAAGATGACTGTCCCGGTCATTCATGCCGGCGGGAACCGCAAGACTTACTGCACCCTGGGCAATGGCATAAATGTTACCATCAACCCCTTTCAGGGGCATCATTAAAAGAGTCCCACCCTTAAGGCTTGTGGCATCACCTAACGATGAAACCGTGATGTCAATGCGGTCCCCGATTCGGGCAAAGGGCGGAATATTTGCCGTGGCCATGATGGCTGCCACATTTTTCACCGTGATCTGGCTTTTGTCAAAATGAAGATTCATTTTTTTAAGCATGTTGGTCAATGACTGGCGGGTGAACAGAATGTTGTTCTTATCGCCTGTACCGTTCAGCCCCACGATCAGGCCGTATCCGGTGAGTTGATTGGAGCGGACCCCCTGGATGGCGGCCATGTCCTTGATTCGGGTGGCCATGGCAGGTACAGAGAGAAAAAACAGACACAGCGCGCTTCCTATACCGATAGTTATTTTTTTCAACAGGTTGTTCATAATGCCCGCTCCTTTATTCCTCAAACGTTTACCAGGGCCAGATATTATCAATGATCCGTGTTCCCCAACCTGGTTTTTGTTTGTCGGCAAGGGCCCCCTTGCCGTAATACTCAATGCGCGAGTCGGCTAAAGACGTGGATTCCACCCGGTTGTCCGAATCAATATCATCGGGTCGTACAATGCCTGAAACCATGATGTACTGAACTTCATTATCTACTTTCATGGCCCTGCGCCCGAAGATGCTTAAATTGCCGTTGGGCATTACTTCCGTAACCCGGGCCGCAATAGAAGCCGTGACCTGACCGGATCTGTCACTTGTGGCTTCACCTTTGGTGGAATTTTCAAAACTGGTATCAATGAGGTTGTCACCGACAGCACCGCCAAGATGGGTTACTTTTCCGAAGGCATTAAAGGTAGGCACCCCCACCGACATACTGGTTGTCCGCCCACCCTCGGAGTTTACCTCCATCTCAGACGAGGAATTTTCCACAATATCCACGATTACCGTGTCCCCAATATAAGCCGCCTTGGTGTCATCCAGCAGGAATCTGTTCTGGGCCGTCCAAAGCGAGCCTTCCGCAGGCTTTGCCATGGTGTATTCAGGTTGCACGACGGGTGCAGGCATTGTGTCCTGGGGCACAACGCTTAAGGCCGGTTCCCCGCCACCGGACATACAACCGGTAAACGTCCCGATTGTAAAAATCAGCAAAAATGCTAAACTACCCCGGATTAATTTTTTTTGAATTACCCACATACCAAACCTCCCGGCTAAAAAATGACTTCCACGGTGCCGTCTGCTGTAACAAGACCGCGCACCAGTTTCCCCGATGTTAAATTCTGCACTGTCACAGGCTGACCCGGATAGCCTTCTTCCTTACAGATTCCTAAAGTTATAATGGATAAACGATTTTTTTTGGCCACCAGCTTTATCACTGCCCCTTTTTCAATGGCCGGCGCCCGTTTGAATTCGCCCGGGGTCACACATTCCCCTTTGTCAATGGTCCGGGTTATCACCATGCCGATGACCTGATCAATCGACGTCATTACATCCGGTTGCCGTCCGAACACGTCCATATCCCGCAGGGTGACATCCCCCGGGGTAATGGTCTGTCCCCTTTCCAGGCGTGTTGCCGCAACAATTACAGGTTTGATCTGTGAGAGACGCCCCGTGACAGTCAACCGGTCCTCTTTGACGCCGTCCACCCAGACTTCGGCATGAACGGACAGGCGGCCATTGTCTGACGGGGTATAACGTTTATCAAACACCAGGGAAAATTCGCCCTGGGGGTATGGTTCAAGCCCCCTGACTCTGAAGGCCTTTAGCTTGAATTTTTCCTTTGTTAAAAAACCGGATAAAAATTGTCCAAGCGCTTTTTCCACGTAAGATGGGGCAAGCTTCTGGCTGGCGCGTTTGACAAATACACGTTTAGGCACCTGAATATTAATGTCATTCTCATTAAGCCCCATGGCATTTATGGTCGCTGTGACCCTTGCGCCTGAAAGCTGTTTCATCCGTCCGGCCCGGGGTGATTTTCCAAGCTCAATGCGTGTCAGCTCATCCTTGAAAAAATCAGGCGCTGTTATTCTTGCAATTTCTCCTAAATATATGACAGGGCTTGTAACTTTTGCTGTCTGGGCAACTTCAATAAGAATTTTTTCCGGTGTGGCGGCCAATACCGGCAGATTGAAAACAAGCAATGAAATTAAAAACACCAACAATGTAGGACTAAAATGGTCGCTGCAGGCGCTTCGTCCTCTTGTGTCTTGTCTCTTGTTTCCAGTTTCTATCATGGCGTTATCCATTCAAATTTTTTTAAGATTTTAACTGGACGGCCGTTGCCAGCATATCATCGGCGGTTGTGATGGATCTTGAATTGGCCTCATAGGCGCGCTGGCCTGAAATCAGACTGACCAGTTCTTCCACAACATCCACGTTGGAACTTTCAATATAGAAGTTCAATACTGTTCCGGCTCCGTTTTCCCCCGGCGTGTCCTCCTGGGGTGCGCCCGAACCTTCAGTTTCCATGAACAGGTTGCCACCTACGGCATATAGTCCGGCGGGATTTATAAACGTAGTTATAAGGACCTGCTCTGTAGCCAGAATGGTATCATCGTCGGAAAATACGGTCAGGGTCCCGTCATCGTCCAGGGTAATCGTGACGGCCTCCGGATCAATGGCGATCTCCGGCTGAAGACGGTCTCCTGCCTGGGAAGTAATGTATCCTTCGCTGTCCAGGGAAAAATCTCCGGCCCGGGTATACATATCCTCGTCCCCATGCAGGACCCTGAAAAATCCTTCGCCCTGGATGGCAAAATCCAGCTGATTATCTGTCTGGATATAATCGCCCTGGGTAAATATTTTCTGCACACCTGCCGTATTAACGCCCATGCCCACCTGGATTCCTGTCGGCACCTGCCCTCCGCCGGGGGTTGTTTGTCCCGCGACCCGTTGGGTCATATACATTAAATCCTCAAATGCTGCCCGGGATTTTTTAAACCCGGTGGTGGAAGAGTTCGCCAGGTTATTGGCGGTAACGCCAATTTGCATATCCTGAGCCATCATTCCCGTCGTTGCTGACCAAAGTGCACGTATCATAAATTTACTCCTTCAGAAACTATGTAGACAGGCCTACTTCATTTATTGCCTTTGAATCAATTTCATCAAATGTCTTTATGGACTTGGTGTAAGTTTCAAACATCCGCTGATAATCAATCATTTTTGCCATTTCCTCTACGACTTTAACATTGGCCTGTTCAAGAGAACCGGCTTCAACCCTGACATTTTCAATTGTAATTTCATCTGCTGTATCTCCGGCATAGACAAACAGATTATCCCCGGTTTTTTCTAGTCCTTCCATATTTTCAAAGGAGACCACATCAAGGGTATCCAGAATTTCATTATTTAAAAAGATCTGCCCGTATTCATCAATATTCACACTTGTATTCGGGTCCACGGTATCAATGAAAACGGCACCAGCCTGACCCATGACTGGATTACCACTTTTATCCACAAGAATGCCTTCGCTGCTTAAAGAAAAATTGCCGTTCCGGGTGTACTTGATGCCGTCCGGGGTTTCCACTTTGAAAAGACCCTGGGGGCCTAAGGCCACATCTAGGGGATTATCTGTTTTTACAACAGCTCCCTGGGTGAAATCCTGGTCCACCCGGGCCCTGAAAGCCTCGTCAAAACTGACGACATCCTTTTTAAACCCAATGCTGGACGCATTGGCCAGGTTATTAGAGACTGCTTCAAGTTTTCGTTCCTGCCTTAACCCGCCCTGGGTCGGCCGCGTCATTTCAAGAATCATAGGGCAGTTTCCTCCTTTGCATGAATTGCCGGTGTTCCTATGGCATTGATTGATTTAAATCCATCTTGTCTACACTTTATGCAAGTGGGGTGCCATATTTTTTTCAATTAATCCCAGACCCTGAACAGAGCTCTTTTCAAAAGAATTTTTATGCAACGTTGGGGTTATGATCAAAGGGAACGATCTGATTTTTAAAATAATGTGCCAAAAGGTCGACATTTGAGGCAGCAGTATTTGACGCACCCAGAAAATTTTTCCCACCATTTTGGGGTTGGTTAAAAAAAATCCCCTTGCATCCTGTCCCGTTTAGGTATAAGAGCCTATTTAAAGATTGATGAATCGGCTGCAATCTCACGAGATTTCGCTTCCACCCCCTAATTTTTAAACAGGCTCCAAAGCAAAAATCGCATCCATTGAGGATGTAAAACAATAAGAAGGGATTTTATGACTGACGACAGCTATTACTCTGACCTGAAATATCTTTCTTCCGAGCTCCCGGCAGGCGAAGAGACACTACAAACAGAGACCTCTCAATACCCGTCCGGCTTGGGGGAAGACCCGGGGACGGATGTGCAAAAAGAGTTTAAAAATCATTTTTGTCCCTTTTGCGGTTACAAATTATTCCGGGGCCAGGTCCGGGATTATAAAATGGTCTGCCATAAATGCAACCGGCTTATTGACAGTAAAAAGTTTGAAGAAGGATGATCCTGAACGACATCAGAATTTTTTTTTGAGTTCCTCGGCATTGGCCCCATAAACGAAAGCAAGAAGTTCGGCCACTGCTACATATATTTCAGCCGGAATTTCCTGGCTGATATCGAGGGATGCCAGAACCTCCACCAGATCAGGATCGTCCTTTACCGGCACCCCATGGGCCAGTGCCAGGGCAATGATATTTTCAGCCACCTTGCCCTGGCCTTTAGCTGTTACCGTGGGTGCCTCGTCCTTTATCCTGTCATATTTCAGGGCAACGGCTTTTTTTCTTTTGTCTTTAGGTGCCATGGTTAAACCACAATATTCAAACCCTGCATGTCATCGGGTGCTTTCATGGAAAGCATTAAACTGGTCGGGGCAATCTGTTCCGGCCGAGCCACTTGGCAGTCAATGTTTCCTGCCTGATATCCAATCCCGGACAGACGCTGTCTCAATTCTGAAATTTTTGGGGTAAGATAATCACAAGTTGCCTGATTTTCCAGTAAGAATCGTCCGGCAATGGTTTTATCCAGAATGGAAAAATCCGCCCGTAAAGGGCCAAGCGCAGTCATATTCAATAAAAAAGAAATGCTGAGCACTTTTTTTCCTGTATTTGCTGTGCCTGTCTTTCCCGTGTCCACCATGAGCTGGCCGAAATCAAAGCCATCCTCCTGCCAGACAGGAAACGGCAGCAGAAATCGTGCGCCATCCTGACTTTGCCCGCTATCCCCTGATTTGACATTCAGCTGGGCAAAATTTTCCAATGCATCTGAGATATGTTTTAATACAGTGGTCTTGCTTGGGTCGCTTTCCAAGCCGGCAAGGGACAAAGAGGCCGCTTTCAGGTCCTGTCCTGCCAGTTGTTGAATTATATTAGCAATCGTTTTTTTATCCGGGACATTTTCAAGGCCGGCCGCCAGCTTTTTTTCAAAGCTTAGACCCATATTCGTTATAATTTGGGGCAGAAACTGGTCATCCCGAACATCGGATTTCAGGGAGAGTCCCATAAGGATATCATTCAGGAGCGGTTCCCGGGTCTGGCTAAGCGCATTCAAGCCCTGGAATATTTTTGCCAGGGAGGAGGATTGAAAGTCGTTGGTCTGAAAGGATTTTTCTGTCCCGGAAAGTGAATTTAAATCCGGTCTGCCGGCAGTTAATGCAGGCCCTGGCGTATCGGTGGATACAGGCGTCGACGATGTAGGAACCGGTTTTAACACAATGCCGTCCTGGGAACGAACAACTTTCATCGGGATATCCATGCCCGGGGTTAAAGGAAGCTGGGTAGAAACAGTCAGTTTCTGACCGTCAATAAGCAATTGGATCCGGTTTTGGGAGGTAACATCAAGGACTTTTGCATTGACAATCCGGCCGGGCTTTAAATTTATGGTATTTGACAGCTCGGACTGTTCCAGATTGCCGCCGGTGATTTTCAGGGAAGTAAGGGGCAGGCTGGGGATCATCTGGATTTCTCCATTGCAATAAACTTTTCCTTAAGGTCAATGACAAGGGCAACCTCTCCTTTGGGTATGGAAAGCCTTTCTGCAATGGTGTCAATATCCATTTTCTGATAGTAAAGATCTATGATTCTTTGCTGCTGATCAAGGACGTCGATCTCTTTGTGAAATAAGGCCGTGCCTCCCTTGGGCAGGGCATTAAGCAGGGAATTATGCTGATTTTCAAGCTGGGTGTACAGGGTGTTGGCCCGGGACAAAAGCAGATTGATGCTGATAATTTTCGAGTCCAAGGCCTGATCAAGTTTTCGAGTCAGTGTCTGTTTTTCTTTTACCAGTCGCTCAAATTCCATGGCCGCATCTTTTGAGGCTTCCAAAATAGGTTCGATCATCTCTGAGGTTTCGGTCAGGACCTCCTTGGCCACAACTTGAGCCTTTTCACGGGTCTGGGCGGCAATGTCACCAAGGTGATCGGTTTCCGGCGCAGGGGGGATACTGCGTTGGAGTCGATTGGCCCGCCGGATAAAAAGAAACAACAGGAAGATTAAAAACAGATCAATGATAAGTGAAAGGACAACAAGAAATTCAGTGGGAACCTTCAGCATCATGCCGTGGTATCTAAAAGCCGGCCTGGTACATCCGAGTCCTGTGGCAGGTCATCTTTGGGATTCTGTTTTTTTGTACGTTTGGCTTTACGGGCCTTTTGGTGCTTTTCCTTCTCTTTTTCCTGTTTCAAAGAGAGCGTTTCTTCGCTTTCCTGAACAGTTGTATTCTCCACTACCTGCTGATTTTGATGTTGTACTGCTGCCTGATCAGGGTCCGGTTTCGGAGACTGGATCTGGTGGCTTAAATCCTGGGCAATACCGGATTGCTGCAAAATCTGGTTGTGGCCATGAACTGTGGTCATTTATTCCCTTTAGTGCCCGACCGAAAACCGTAAATTTTAATCCTCGGAATATTCAATATATGCCTGTGGTTAAAATTTCCATACGCCTTGTACTCAACAAAAATTCCAGGTTTTCGTTCAGACACTATTCAAGTTGTTTTAAAAGATTTAAAACTGATCTTGTCAATATATTGGGGGGGCAATACCTTTTTTAATGAGGCTTCCACACCCCACAGCAAATCAGCTTCGGTCACTTCATTGTTGTTTTCCGATACCAGCCTGGACTGAATCGCTTCGTAAATTAAATCCCGGTAAAAGGCAAGATTATTGTTTATTTCATCATAAGCCCTTTGATCTGAATAATCAATAGAGACATCTGCATACACATAGGTCATGGTCCGGCTTTGATCGGATGCAAGAATTATAAAATCCGTTAACAAAATTGTTCCTGGCCTGCGGCTGGGCGGCAGAACCGGTTTATCTTCAAAAACATTGTCCTGGCCGTCCTGGATAAGATCAATTTCAGTCAAGGAGGCGGTCTGCCTTTCCGGTAGGGGGATGGGCTCATTTGAAAAAAATAAAAAATAACTTAAAGGAACTGATATACCCATGAACAGGAGAACAGAAGCGGCAGCAAGTATCACCTTTGACTTGAGAATGGCTTTTATCTTTCCACCTTTTCCAGAGGATTCTATTGGGGGATATTCTTTTTTATCGGAGATTTCGGCATCTTCAATGCCTTCCAATACCACCTGACCCGAGTCGGATTCCAGGTCATCAAACGCATCATTGAGATGATCTTCCAAATCAGACGTATCGTCTTCTCCGTTAATATCGCCGAGTACATCTTCATCTTCCTGGTCTGCGGCCATGAGAAGGGTATTAATGTCGTCCTGGGATATGAGGATGTCCTCATCTTCATCCAGTAACTCATCCTTTTCATCTGACTGCTGGAGAAGGGCATCAATATCTTCCTGGGTGACGTCATCTTCATCTTTTGGGGTGGCATCATCCGCGCCGCCATCATCTGTTTCGGACATCAGGTTAATTCTGTCCGGTAGATTATCCTCTCCGCTGTCTCCGTCAACTGCTTCAGGGTGCCCGTCATCTTCTCTTGGAACATCCGGGGCTGGTAGACCGGCCTCAATCAGGGCATCCATGGTTTCCTGGGTGATCATACAATCCGCCACGTCTGTGGCCTGGTTTTCATCTATGGGATCATCAAAGGGGTCTTTTTTCTGGGCCGATGCTTGCGTTACCGGGGCGTCGTAAACGGTTGCATCTTGCTCTTTTTGTTTCGTCAGGTCGTCCTGGTTTGATTCAGTTTTCACTGTTGGAACCGGTTCTGATTCAGGCTCAGAATCGGATGCATCATTCCCCTGGGTATCGCCACTCATAACGCCCTGAATATCTTCCAGTGAGATCAACTCGTCATCATTGTCATCATCATTGCCATTCTCCCCGGAATCGAAACTCTGGGAATCATTCATGAATTGATCAATATCGTCCTGGGATAATTCACCACCGTCGTCTTCGGAGTTGTCATCATCTATCGCATTGCCCGCCATCATGCGGTCGATGTCGTCCTGGGAGAGTTCTCCTGCATCCTCTTCCCCTGGGTCTAAAGCCTCTGCATCCGGACCGGGTTCGTTGAGCAGACTGTCAATATCATCCTGGGATAATTCACCACCGTCGTCTTCGGGGTCGTCATCATCTATCGCATTGCCCGCCATCATGCGGTCGATGTCGTCCTGGGAGAGTTCTCCTGCATCCTCTTCCCCTGGATCTAAAGCCTCTGCATCCGGGCCGGGTTCGTTGAGCAGACTGTCTATATCATCCTGGGAAAACTCGCCGGCATCGTCATCTCCTGGGGAGATATCCATCAGTTTATCAATATCATCCTGGGAAATTAGATCGTCTTCTTCTTTTAAATTCGGGTCTGACATAACTCCCCCTAAAATTGAAAATAAATTTTATTAATTAATAACCACGGAAGACACGGAAAGCACTGAAATATAGAGCGTAAAGCCCTCGAACTGTACTTTTGGGTGACTGCCAAAGTTGATTAGTAATCAAACTCATTTCCGTGCCCTTCCGTGTTTTCCGTGGTTTAGCGTAGTGTTAAAATTCAGGCCAGTAAAATCAAATTATTTCCCATAACTATCCAGACTGGCGTGCAATTTCACCAGAACAGCGGTATGGATCTGACAGATCCTGGATTCCGTCAAAGATAAAACTTCACCAATTTCTTTCAAGGTCAGTTCGTCATAATAGTAAAGGGAAATAACAATTTGCTCTTTTTCTGTTAATTTTTTGATGGCTTTCACCAGAACGGACTTCAGTTCTGCCCGGTAGAAGTCGTCTTCGGGATTTTCGTCACCGCGGAGGCCGGCCTGAAAACGGGTCTGGGAAGATACATCATTTTTTTTCGTCTTAATGAAATCATCCAGACTGAGAACAGCAGCCCCATGGATATCGGTCAGCATCTTCTGGTAAGTTTCCAGATCCACGCCCAAAGCTTCACAGATTTCATCGTCATCGGCCGGCCGCCCCTTTTCATCCTCAATGGTTTTTGCAGCCCGGGAGATGTCCTGGATTTTTTTCCGCATAGACCTTGAATAGGTGTCCATGCTGCGCAATTCATCCAGAATGGCACCCTTGATACGATACCGGGCATACGTCTCAAGGCTGACATGTTTGCCCGGATCAAATTTGTCTACCGCATCAATGAGCCCCAGAGAGCCTGCTGACATCAATTCGTCAAAGAGTACACTGGTGGGTACACGCATGGCAAACCGGGAGGCAATGTACCGGACCAGATAAGCGTAATTGACAATACTTTCCTGCCGCCAGGCTTTCCACGCTGCCTGATTTTTTCTACTAGGGTATTTCATGGAAATATTATTGCTTCCTTTTGTAAAATGACTATAACCACTCATTGGGCCGCCGCAAAAACCCGGTTCATAAAAAAGGTCAGATTTCCCTGGTTGTGGTTTGTCCTGTCGTCATTAAGCAAATTTCTTGCAAGATCGGACATGGCGTCGGCTGCAGGACTTTGCTTTACTGTATCTAAAAGGATACTGCGGTTTCGAACAGCCTTTTGCAGGGCCGGATCAAAGGGTATATACCCGCAGTATTCCAGAACCACATTCTTTAAAAATTTATCCATGGCATTGCTCAAGGATGCGTAAACTCTTTTGGCCCCGGCTTGGTTGTCCGCCATGTTTACCACCAGTTTGAAATACTTTATCTCGTATTCCTGGGACATGACTTTCATCAGGGCATAGGCATCGGTAATGGAGGTGGGTTCCGTGGTGGCCACCACCAGGCACTGGTCTGCAGATGCATTAAAATAAAGCACATTGGATGAAATGCCGGCCCCGGTATCCAGCAAAATGATGTCTGCCATATCGGAAAAAGCCTCAAATTCAGACAGCAGTGTTAGTTTTTCACCTTCACTGAAATGGGTCAAATCGGCAAACCCGGATCCTCCGGGTAAAATGCCGATGCCATGATTCGTTGTCACCATCACCTGGGGCAATGTTTTTTCCCCGGATACAAGATGACGGATGTTATATTTGGGTCTTAGGTTAAATACGATGTCAATATTGGCTAAACCCACATCCGCATCTATGATCACCACTCTTTTTCCAAGCCGTGTCATGGCCACGGCCAGGTTCCCCACAATATTGGTTTTGCCCACCCCGCCTTTTCCGCTGGTCACCGCAATCACTCTGGGGTATGAACTGCCATTGGAAGCCCCGTTTCGTTCCCGTTTTTTCATAGCACTTGTTCTGGCCATCTGTCGCAGTCCTTTTGCCTGATCCACCTAGTCTCCTTTGGGCTCTTTTTTCAGAATTATTTTCAAAAGCTCGTGGTTGTCCGGAACAATCAAATCCTCGGGCACCTTCTGGCCGTTGGTTATCAATGACACGGGCAAGTCATAGCCTGCCACCTGGTCAAGAATTTTTCCGCATCTTTTTGTCTCATCTATTTTTGTAAATACATAGGTATCTGGATTAAATACGGAAAAAGCAGATGCCGCTTCCTTCATATTAATCAATTCAGAGGTAACACTCAAGGTTAAATGAACGCTGATCTGGAAATCATTTCTGATCAGTTCAAGGATTTTGTCTATTTTTTCTTTGTCATAATGGCTGTGCCCGGCCGTATCAATAAGTATCATATCCATGGATTTCATCCGGTCCAGGGCGCATGCCAAATCCTGGCGCGAAAAGGCCGGCACACAGACAAGCCCCATGATACCGGCATAGGCTTTGAGCTGCTCAAAGGCCCCGATCCTGTAATTGTCTATGGAGACCAGCCCTACCTTCATTTTTCGGGTAAAACTTAAATAGGCGGCCAGTTTGGCAATGGTGGTGGTTTTTCCCACACCGGTCGGCCCCACAAAGGCCGCCACCTGGGGAAGTCCCGACGCGTTGCGCCGGGTGAAAAATTTTTTGGTGCGAAATTGATTCAGGCAAAGGCCCATAACGTTTTTTTTCAGCTGCTTCATTTGGGTTACGGTATCAAGGCTTTGATCCAAATTTGCGGCAGATTTTCGAACAAGATCCGCCGCCAGACGTTCGCTGACACCGCAGCGAAGCAGGGAGGCCAGTACACCTACGGATTCGAAATGATTGCACAGAATGGACTGCAGCCCGGAACCAAAACCGGCCACAGAAAGAATGTCCTTTATCTCCGCAAGATCGGACTTAAGGGATTCCACCTCCTGTAGAACAGGCGTTTCAGGTTTGTTATCACCGGCCGAAGGGATGCCGGCCTCAACCTCGAACATGGTCTTTCCGTAGGGATCTTTCGGTGATTTTGGCACCTTTCGGGTGGAAAGAATCATGGCATCGGACCCCAACTCTTCCTTGATATCGGCCAGGGCCGTCTGGATATTTGGTGCCCTGAAGATTTTTTTATTCATTCTTTAAGCTCACCTTTCCGACAGCCTGCAGATTTATATCATCCACGATTTCTGCGTGGGACACCACAAATACGTTGGGAAGAGACGGCTCAACCAGGCGACGGATATGACGGCGCAATGTGGGCGAAGTCATAAGCACAGGCTGGGTATTCAGCGTGATGAGCTTTTCCACCTGTTTTGATACGGCGCCGACAAATTCCGTGATCAGGGCAGGCTCTAAAGCCAGGTAAGTCCCATGCTCGGTGCGTTTAATATTTTTTGTTAAAATTTCTTCAAGCTTGCGGTCCAATGTCATGACTTGGAGCTTTTTTCCAGGCTGCAGGTAGGGAACCAGCATGCCTTTGGCAACTCGTTGGCGTACATATTCGGTTAACAGGTCCGGATCCTTGCCCGCCGGGGCGAAATCTGCCAGGGTTTCCACAATGGTTAACAGGTCTCTCACGGAAATACGTTCCCGCAAAAGATTCTGGAGTACCTTCTGGACAGCGCCAATGCTTAAAAGATTGGGCACCAGTTCTTCCACCACCTTGGGACTGGTTTTGCCCAGGTTATCCAGGAGATGCTGGACATCCTGACGGCTGAGCAGGTTGTGGGCATTGTTTCTGATGATTTCCGTTAAATGGGTGGCAATGACCGTGGAGTTGTCCACCACGGTATATCCGGCAAATTTAGCTTCTTCTTCCCTTGACATGGGTATCCACAGGGCCGGCAGGTTAAAGGCCGGTTCAACCGTTTCAATTCCGTCAATTTTTTCAGCCGCACCACCAGGATCCATGGCCAGATAGTGATTGACCATAAGCTCTGAACCGGCAGCCTCAACGCCTTTGATCATAAGGCGGTATTGGGCCGGGCTTAAATTTAAGTTGTCCCGGATATGAATGGGCGGCACAATGATGCCCATCTCCGTGGCAAACTGCCGGCGGATGGCCTTGATCCGTCCCAAAAGCGTACCGTCCTGCTGTTTGTCCACCAGGGGAATCAGGCCATATCCCACTTCCAGTTCCATGGTATCCAGACGTAGCAGATGATCTACATCCTCGGGTTTTCCGGGCGTTTCTTCCTGATCCTGGTCCTGGGTTTGGGCTTTTTCAATGGCCTGCTGTTCTTCTTCGGTTGTTTCCCCTTGCCTTAAAAAATACCAGGCAATGGTTCCCATGGTAATCCCTAAGGTCATAAAGGGGATGGTGGGAAGGCCCGGGATTGCACCTATGAAAAACACAACCACAGCCCCCACCATTACCGGAGTGGTACTGGAAAATAGATGTTTGGCAAAGGCCTGTCCCATCTTGCTTTCTGCACCGGATCGGGAGACCAGAAGACCTGCGGCCGCAGAGATCAAAAGTGCCGGAACCTGGGAGACAAGCCCGTCACCCACGGTGAGCAGGGTATAAATTCCCAGGGCCTCGGCAAGCGGCATGCCTTGCTGCACCACGCCAATGATAAAGCCTGCGCCGATGTTGATTAAAGTGATCACAATGCCGGCAATGGCGTCACCACGGACAAATTTGGAAGCACCGTCCATGGCACCATGAAATTCCGATTCCCTGGCAATGGCGGCCCTTCGTTCGCCTGCTTCCAACTCGTCGATCATACCGGCATTGAGATCCGCATCAATGGCCATCTGTTTGCCGGGCATGGCATCTAAGGTAAAACGGGCAGCCACCTCTGCGATACGACCGGCACCCTTGGTGATTACCATGAAATTGATGAGTACCAGAATAATGAAAATAATTAGACCCACCACATAGTTGCCGCCCACCACAAAAGCGCCGAATGACATGATGACCGCCCCGGCAGCCTGGGGCCCCTCGCTTCCGTGCAAAAGAATCAGCCGGGTGGATGCCACGTTCAACGAGAGCCTGAACAGGGTCAGCATCAGAAGAAGCGAGGGAAAGATACTGAAGTCAAGTGGTTTCTGGGTATACATGGTAGTGATCAGTACCACTACGGCGAGGGAAATATTCAGGGCTAGAAAAAAATCAAGGATAATGGGGTGCAAGGGTAGGATCATCGCCATAAGAATTCCGATAAAGGCCAGAACCATCAAAATATCTGATGACTCTTTTTTCATTATGGCCATAATACCGACATTTTCCGCCGCCATTGATCCTCCTTACTGTATATATACTTGACACCTGGTGCCAAAAATTTGACTATTTAGTTTTTCTTAAGTCCGTAAACATAGGCTAACAGTTCAGCCACAGCCTGGTAATATTTAAAGGGAACCTGTTCATCAATATCTACTGATTTATACAAATTCCGGGCCAACGGTTTATCTTCTACGATGGGTACATCATTTTCCTGGGCAATTTTTCTGATATTTGCAGCCACGGCTCCGGCGCCCTTGGCCACGACCGTTGGGGCATCCATCTTTTCTTTGTTATACTGCAATGCCACGGCAAGGTGTGTCGGGTTGGTCACAACCACATCAGCTTCTGGCACTGCCGCCATCATGCGTTTCCTGGCGGCAGCCATCTGGAGCTGGCGAATTTTAGATTTAACCGCTGGATCACCTTCCGTTTGCTTACGCTCATCCTTGACCTCTTTTTGGGTCATTTTTTGGTCTTCTAAAAATTTCCATTTTTGGAAAGCATAGTCCAGGATGGCAACCAAAGCCATCACTATACAGACTTTTATGAAAATCCAGAACGATTTAATAGAGAGAAATAAAAGAATCTGGGCCGTGGAGTTATCGTACAGCGTGAGCACATTTGAAAGTTCACTTTTTGTGGCCAGATAGCAGACCAGTGAAATCACGGCAATCTTAACCAGTGATTTCACAAATTCGATTAGCGCCCGGGACGTAAATTTTTGTTTAAACCCGTTAATGGGATTCAATTTGTTCAGTTTAGGCTCTATGGCTTTCCAGGATATATGAAAACCGACCTGGGCGATATTTGATAAAAGTGCCACAATGAAAACCACTGAAAATACGGGTAGACACATCAGAAACATCTTTTTGGCGTGATAGATCAGCAGCACAGTTAAGTCTGCCGGGCTTAGTTCCGGTACCCGTTCAAACATAAAATTATAACGAAATACGTCTACGCAGTGCTGGTAGAAAAAAATTGCCGTGGCATACAATGCTATAACACCGCCCAACAAGACAAACACCGAAGGAAGTTCCATGCTTTTGGCAACCTGGCCTTCCTCCCTTGCCTTGTTGAGCTTTCGCGACGATGCATCCTCGGTTTTCTCGCCGCCACTCTCGGGATCTTCAGCCATATCTTATCCTCCACCCATGTAAAATAATAAAGCCAGAAATAGTTTTCTGCAAGGTTCAATGTAGTCCCGGGTGACGATGGCGATGATGGGCAGGGTCATGATGAAAAAGATCAGGCCTACTGCGATTTTCACCGGGAACGCCACAATCATGACATTGGTCTGGGGTGAAAATTTTGCAACCAGTCCAAAGCCCGCATTGACAAAGGTCAAGGTGGCAATGACCGGAGCACTGATTTTAACGGCATCCACAAACAACCCGGCTGCCACATCCATAACCCGGGGAGTTAGAGCGGGATGCATGACAAACCCGCCCACAGGCACAAGTTCAAAGCTGTCAATCATGGACATAATAATGATATGGTGTCCGTTGAGTAAAAGAAAAATGACCAGGCAGACCCAGTAGACGATCTGATCCATGATGGAGACATTCTCACCGCTTTGGGGATCCATGACATTAATCATGGCAAATCCGATCTGAAAGCCGATGACCTGACCGGCCATCTGAACCCCTGCAAAAAAAATGTGCAGGCAAAGCCCCAGGGTAAAGCCGACCAGTAGTTCCGCCCCCAGCATTAGGCCGAAGGTGGGAACATCCCTTGGAAAACGGGCCGGATCTACAGGCACCACTGTATAAAACACCAGGGTTAGAACCAGAGCTATTGCTGCTTTCACCCGAGTTGGAATCGCAGAAGACGTAAAAATGGGGAACAAAAATAAAAAAACCGACACCCGTGCCAGAACCAGCATAAAGGTTCTGAAGCGGATGGGATCAATGAGATCTAGCAGTTCCACAGCGGCGGTTTCCTTTTGACAGGTTGTTACTGATTTGTAACAGCCTGTCGATCACCGGATATACATGGGTATATTGGTAATAATGTTGGTGGTAAAAGACATCAACTTTTCCATCATCCATGGGGCAGTAAACAAAAGCCCGATAAAAACGGCAATGATTTTGGGTACAAAGGTCAGGGTCATCTCCTGGATCTGTGTAACAGCCTGGAACACACTGATGGCAAGACCTGCAATCAGGCCTAGTCCCAGCATGGGCATGGACAAAAGAATAGTCAGGATGATAGCCTGTTTGGCAAGTGCTATAATAAATTCAGGGGTCATTTTATACTCCAAAACTTTTGATCATTGAACCTGCAATCAAATGCCAGCCGTCCACAAGGACAAATAGCATCAGTTTAAAAGGCAGGGAAATCATAACCGGGGGCAGCATCATCATGCCCATGGCCAGCAGCACCGAGGCCACGACCATATCAATGATAAGAAAGGGAACGTACAGAATAAAACCTATGATAAATGCTGTTTTAAGCTCGGAAATCACAAAGGCGGGAATCATTGCCAGAAGTGACACATCATCCCTGGTTTCAGGCTTTTTCATGCCGGCCTCTTTGACAAACAGGGCAATGTCAGCTTCCCTGGTGTTGAGCAGCAAAAATTTTCGTATGGGTTTCTGGGCTTCGTCAAAGGCTGTTTCATAGGAGATTTCACGTTCAAGATAGGGATTTAAGGCTTTGTCATACACCTCTAAAGCCACGGGTTTGATAATAAAAAAAGTCATAAAAAGTGCAAGCCCTATAATTACCTGATTAGGCGGGCTTGTCTGGGTACCAATGGCCTGGCGCAAAAAATGAAAGACCATTACCAGACGGGTAAAGGGTGTCATCAGGATCAAAATAGCCGGGGCCAGGGCGATAATGGTTAAAAGGGCAATAATTTCAAGGACCACGGCCACTTCTTCGGGCTCCTGGGCTGTGCTGACATTGAGTTCAAGGGAAGGGATAGGGAAGGTGACAGCACCTGCCGTATCAGCAAAAGCGGCGATCATCATGGCTGCAACTACAATCAATCCGGCACATCCGGTCAGGCGTGCATATCTGATCATGACGCCTCTCCTTTACCGGAATCGGCACAGGACTTGGCAGAGTCATTTTCCAATGGCATTTTGTGTAAGCGGTTGCCTTTAATAAGATTTTTTTTGAGCAGGGTTTGAAATCCTGTAACAGTTTCATTAGGTTCCAACGATGTTTTTGGAACCTCGTCAAAACGGGCCAAAGACGATATTCCGGCCGGCGAAACCCCGATGAGAACCGATTCATCCTGGACAGATACGAGTATCAATTTTTCCTTGGGGGATAAATGATGGACGGATAACACCTTTATCAACGCTACTGAACCTTTGGGCCCGAAGCGGCCCGAGAACCTGCGAACAATATAAAGGGCTATCAGAAAAAGAGCCAGAACGGCAAACAGCATGCCGAAACTTTTGGCAAATTCCATCCACATATCCGTATCCGTATTCATTGATCTTCCGCAGCCAGGGATTTAACGCGGTCAATGGGCGTGATCACGTCGGTGAGACGAACCCCGAATTTCTCATTGACCACCACAACTTCTCCCCGGGCAATGAGCTTGCGGTTGATATAGACCTCCAGTGGTTCTCCGGCCAGTTTGTTCAATTCAATAATGGACCCCTGGGCCAGCTGTAAAAGATCATTGACCAGCATTTTGGTTTTGCCCAGTTCCACGGAAAGTTCCAAAGGAATATCCAGGATAAAATCCAGTTCCCTTGCGCCATGCTCGGAGTCTTCTTCCAGATTTTCATCATTTATGATGCCGTTTTCGTCAGCCATGTTTACCCCTTACAGTCGGTTGTAATTTTATCGTTGATCTTAAATGCCTGAAAGCCCCGCTGGACACCGATAAAGCCTGTTAATTTCACAAGCCCTCCCACAAAGCAGGACAAAGGATCAGATGCGTCGTTATCCAGTTGGATGACATCACCGGGTTGCATATACAAAAGCCGTTCACCGGTGATTTCGGTTTTGCCCAAAAGAATTTTTAAATCCACCTCGGAGTTGAGAATTACCTCTTTAATCATCCGCCGCCAGTTATAATCGACCTCTTCAATTTCAGCCTGGACACCGGATGACAGTTTATTTCGCATGGGTTCTATCATGGAATAGGGATAGCAAACCACAAGATTGCCTGCGGCCTGCTCCAGTTCGATTTCAAACCGGGTAACGATGACAAGGTCTGTTGGCAGTACAATGGCCGTGAACTGTGGGTTCATTTCCGAACGAATCAGTGATGCCTTTACCGGTTCTATGGGGGCCCAGGATGCTTCAATATTTTTCAGGACGGCCATCACTGCTTTTTTAATCATCACCTCTTCAATACGGGTAAATTCACGGCCCTCTACCCTTGCTTTCCCCAAAGCTTCTCCGCCAAAAAAAGTATCAATGAGGTTATAAACCAACTGGCTTTCAAACACTACCAGACCATGTCCCCTTAACGGCTCCATCCTGAACATGTGAAGACTTGTGGGCACAGGAAGACTGCGGACGAATTCAGAAAATTTCAGGGTGTCAAAGGGATTGGCAGAGACATCGACATTGGTCCGAAGCATTGAAGACAGTGTGGCCCGAACTTCCCTGGACAGACGTTCATTAATAACGTCAAAGGTGGGCATTCTTGCCCTGACCACTTTGTCCTGGCTGGTGAAATCATAGGCAACGACCCCTTCAACCGGCTCCTCCGCAATCTCCGAAATATCGCTTTCGGTTTCTACGTCTCCGGAATCCAGCCCGTCTAATAGACTGTCAACTTCGTCCTGGGATAGAATTTCACTCATGGCACCATCACTGCATTAAAAAATTAGTAAAATAAATATGCCTTATGGCAACTTTGGGAAAAATTTGATTAATTCGGTTGAGAAGCGCAAATTTCAGTTTAAGTTTGCCCTGGGGGCTTCGTAACTCCATCCATCTCATCTGCCGTATCTGGCTTTCAATTATTTTTCTTATCCTGGGCTCCATGGTATACACCTGTCTTCGAAGCCCGGGTTCCATCATTTCAAGGGCAATATCAAGGGATATGTACTGCATGTTTGAATTTTGTTTTAAAAAAATTCGCTCAAAGGGCTCAAGCTGCACAATGTCCTCAAATATCGCTTTGTTCTGGTTTTTCAGAGCCGCCTGAATGCTTTCTTCGGTTACGACATCTTCAGCGACCGGTTGTTCCGGGACCTCTTCTTCCTTCCCGCCGAACAGGAAAAAGAATGCGCCGGCACCAATCCCACCCAAAAAAAGGAGAAACAGGAGAATAATGATCAGCTTTTTTTTCCCTGACAGCAGTCTGTCGATAAATCCTTTTTTGACAGGTTTTTCATCTGAGTCCCCGCCACCATGGTCTATGGATTCGGTCAGCGCATCACCTTCAATTTTTTCCATCAGATCTTCAGCCACAATACCTCCCAAAATAGTCTGGTCGTTCGTTCGCCCAGCCGGCCCTTGCAGGCTGTATTGCGAAAACCTTTGATAAATCAGGTTTCAAGTAATTGATAGCAAGCCTTATGCCAGCCTGCGTTGGTTTTTACCTGAATATTGCGGAAATAACAGCCATCGGCTGACCTGGCTTTTCACCGAGGTTCAGTCCATACTAAAATTGAAAGATCTGTGTAGGTTACACAGGCTTTCTTAATAAATAAAAAAATTATGGTAAAGATTATAGGAAAGAAGAAATATTTGCAAAATTATTTATTTTAGTCCGGCTGAATAACAACCATGGATTTGACCTGGTTTATCAACACCTACATTCAATAAAACATAAAATATGCAATTAATTAAGGCGGTTATTTTTTTTATTTTATATAACTCGATCATCAAGTTTTTAGGGGATTTGTTCAAATTCAAGGCGGAAATAATTTTTAACCGGAGGAATATACAACATATTTTGAGGATTAAAAATTTTTTCCAACGCCGAAGTTGGGCAAATTAACAAAAACTTGATCATCGAGTATAAAGAAGAGGATATCGCTCGCACATAGTATTCGGTAAAAAAAACGTCACGTTTGCCATTGGCCTGTCAATGTTTTGACAGGCCAATGGCAAAGGGCGTTCCTTATGCAACAAAGTGCAGTGCCCCGCTGTTATTTATAACAGCGGTTTGAACCGATAAATTATCTGTTGTGTCTTCCTGGGCATCATCACCGGCCCCACCCTTTGCATGCTTTTTTCTGGCTGACTGATTTGACTGATCTTGGGCCCGGGCATCGGCCATGGATTGCTGGAAATCGCTGCTCATATCAACTTCAAAGCTTTCAAGACTGATACCCGAAGAAGAGAGCATGGTTTTGATATCATTCACATTGGCTGCCAGGATATCTTTTGCGGACTGGTGTTCAGTAATTATGCTGACTTTCATGGCGCTCCCATTATGCTCAATGCTCATGTACACCCGGCCTAACTCAGCGGGTTTCAGTTGCATCCGGATGGTGTCGTCACCGGTGTTAATCGACCGGACAATGCTTTTTCCCACCTGCCGGGTGACAAAGTCAGGCAGTGTGGAAAAGGCCTGTTGACTTCGTTGTGTGTCCGAAGTTCCCACCGTCGCCGCTGTGGTTGATTTTTCCATGCCAAAGACGAGGGTCTGGGTTTCTGAAATTTTAGATGTTGCGTCCCCTGGCTGGAAATTGTTGGTGGGCCCCACTTTTTCAAGAGCAGCGGCATCGGCCTGGGCTGCCTTGATGGAAATCTGTGATGTTGATTCCTTTGTATCTGAAAAATTGTTGGCTATTTTAAATGAACCATCAGAATCGGTTTTCCCTGTTTGAATATCAGCGGATGCCGTAATGCCACTCGTCGGGGCATCGGCAGCCGTTTTTGTACTCACGTCACCCCTGTTGATCTGATCCATGAATTGAACCTGGAACCGGTCCTCAATTTCTTTGACCATGGCATTTGAAGTTGCGCTAAGCGCTATGGTAGAATTGATAGTTTCCTCACTATTTTCTTGAATATTCAGTCCGGAAAAAAGCTGGTTAAGCAATCCGTGCCGGCCGGATTGAGTTGCAAGTGCATCAAACGAATTCGTTGTAAACATTGCTGCTACGGATTGTTCAGTCTGGTCCGGCAGGTTGTCTTTTATGGAATCAAGCTTCTGGGCAAAAGCATCAATTACTGTGGTCAGGGTCAACGGCTCGCCGGATTCTTCGATAAAATAATCCAGGTCAAGCTGTTTTAAAAGGGTGGTATATGCGTCGTCCTCACCATCTGTCTGATAGGTCAGGCCGGATTCACCGGCTGTACTCGAAAGCTGCTCAAGCTGTTCAATAAACGCATCAAAATCAAATCCCCGGGTTCCTTCGGAAGCTTCATCCATAATAGAGGTGATTTCCTGCTCATCCACCCCCATCATTGACAAAAGGGATTTAATATAGGGCAGATCTGAGGTGGGCATGAGCGCCTCTGCCTGGGTGATATCCTCATCTTCGGCAAGGGGCAGTTCAAATAAATCATCCATAAAATCGGACACGGATATCAGGCCGTTTCCCTCTTCAAGTGTAAGGGTCAAATTCGACATGAGTTCCTCAACAGAAGCCTGGTCAAAACCTGCCTGAACAAGCAGATCTCCAAGGGCTTCAAGTCCGTTTTCATCTATGGACAGATTGTCCAGATCGGAATTGGAAAGGGATAAAAGCAGATTTTTTAATTCCGTGAGAAATTCAGTGGCCCCGCCATTTTCCAACGCATCTTCAATGTCTGAAACCTTCTGTATAGTCGTTCGGACAACAAAACGAGATTTTTCCACAGTGGACATTTCAATGTTCTGTTCCCCCGTGGATAGATTGAGCTTTTGCGCAGTGGCCAGCAGTGAGGTCTTAGTCTGTACACTACTATATTTTAAAAGGCCAGCCCCCATGTCGTCCACAACGGCGTGCACTTCATTTGTGCCTTCCATGCCTGGGGTCTGCTGCATAGTTTTGT
Organism: uncultured Desulfobacter sp.; assembly: GCF_963675255.1. Classification (GTDB taxonomy): domain Bacteria; phylum Desulfobacterota; class Desulfobacteria; order Desulfobacterales; family Desulfobacteraceae; genus Desulfobacter. The sequence goes on along the minus strand of NZ_OY775937.1, from coordinate 463,043 downwards.
CCAGTTGCCCCTGAAATGCAGATACCGCAAAACCACTGTCTGTGGAAACTGCGCTGTTACTGGTTGCACCTATGGGGGTGTCTGAAGAACTTCCTGTCAGTAACGCATTGATGTCTGAAACATTGGATAACATGAGTCACCTTTAATTTATTGGCCTTTTTCATAAGTTTTACTGTCAAAAAAGCAACCATCATGCCAAACAAGCTGTGTGTGGGTTTTTGTTTAGTTTTTTCAAGTTGTTATGATGGGTATGTCTATGTGTGAAATTAGAAATGTCACAGTTGATGGGGCAGGAACTTCCCATAAAGAAAATTACAAGGGAAAGAATTACCTGTCTTTTCGGCATTTACCTCGACCAGCAATTCTAAATTTAATAAAGTATATCTTTCCTGCTTGCTTTTTTTTTGCTTTTGCTCTTAATCCTGCTTTTGCTCGGATTTATTATTTCAAGCAAGAGCAGGAGCAAGATTAAGAGCAAGATGGCGTACCTGCTTTTAAGGAGGCAAGCTATTCAATTTAATTGGAGATTAATCTTGTACAGCCAATTAAATTTTTGGTACCGGATTTCCGGCAGTGCTGATACCTACGGATTCTTTAACATCCTGGGCAGACATGACAATATCCTGAAGCTCCCCTGCCATGAATTTTTCATACCCGGCCAGATCCATGAGCCCATGGCCTGACAGGTTGAATATGATGGTTTTTTCTTTTCCTTCTTCTTTGGCCTGTTTTGCAGAACGGATGGCGCAGGCCACGGCATGACAGGTTTCAGGGGCCACAACCAGTCCTTCGGTGCGGGCAAACATCAGGCCAGCCTCATAACATTCCAGCTGCTTGATGGCCATGGGGCTCATCAGTCCGGCTTCAACGGCATGGGACACCAGGGGTGCCATGCCGTGGTATCTTAACCCTCCGGCATGGATGGGGGCCGGGATGAATTTATGTCCTAAAGAGTGCATGGGCAGCATGGGGGTCATCTGGGCCACATCGCCGAAATCATAGGAAAACGGGGTTGCCGTCAGGGTTGGGCAGGAGGCAGGCTCCACGGGAATGATTTCAATATCGGCCCCGTTGATTTTATCCAGGACAAAGGGAAAGGCCAGACCAGCAAAATTGGAACCACCGCCGGCACAGCCGATAACGGTGTCCACCTTTTTTATTCCGAATTTGTCCAGTTGTTTTTTTGCTTCCAGTCCGATAATGGTCTGGTGCAGCATGACATGGTTGAGCACGGATCCTAAAGCGTAACGGGTCTTGCCTGTTTCATCACTGACGGCAGCTTCAATGGCCTCTGAAATGGCAATGCCAAGGGATCCCGGCGTATCCGGCATTTCTGCCAGGATATCCCGGCCTACCTGGGTTTCATTTGACGGACTTGCAATACATTCTCCGCCCCAGGTCTGCATGAGTGATTTTCTGAACGGCTTCTGGTCAAAACTGATCCTGACCATGAACACTTTGCACTCCATACCTAGCAGGGCGCAGGAATAGGACAGGGCAGAACCCCACTGGCCGGCACCGGTCTCCGTGGTCAAACGCTTGATGCCGAACTCCTTGTTGTACCAGGCCTGGGCCACAGCAGTATTGGGTTTATGGCTGCCGGCTGGGGAAACGCTTTCATTTTTATAAAAAATTTTTGCCGGTGTACCCAGCGCTTTTTCCAGATGTATCGCCCGGTGCAAGGGAGAGGGCCGCCACCGGTAAAGTAGATCCAGAATCCCCTCGGGGATATCAATCCAGCGCTCTTGGGACATCTCCTGTTCGATTAGATTCATGGGAAACACGGCGGCCAGCATATCCGGACTGATGGGTTTGCCGTCCTGTCCCAGGGGCGGATTAATGGTGCCGGGCAGGTCTGCTGCCAGGTTATACCATTGGCGGGGAATTTCATCTTCACTTAAAAAAATTTTGGTGGGCATATGATCAGACTCCTTTTCTATTCAGGGTATAGATAGCAATTTGTCGTATAAACATGTTTCTACGAAAAGAAACAAGCCTGTCGTTTTTATAAGGAGAAACGAACTATGTCAAGATTTAATTAATATGAATTTAGCTTTGTCTTCACAGGGGTATAGAACCGAAAAGTACTCCCCTCACCACATTTGCTTTTTACGGTAATGACGCCATTGTTTGCTTGTGCAATCCCCAGAACAACAGGTAAATCCAGTCCTCTTCCTGTTGCCTTGGTCGAAAAAAACGGATCGAATAATTTTTCGATATGTTGTTCCTCAATTCCACAACCGGAGTCGGTTACCTCCAGGCAGGCATATTCATTCTGGTCGGGTATCCAATCCACAGGGAAACGATGCTTCTTGGGTATTTCGTCGGCGAGAACAGTCTTTAAACTAAGATAGATGGTGCCTTTTTCTTGATAGGACTCTGCGGCATTGGTAACAAGGTTGGTTGCAAGCTGCTGAACCTGATTCACATCTCCATAGATCATGGGGCCCTGAGCTGGGAAATCTGTTTCCAGAATAATATTTACTGAGAATGAGGACCGAAGAAGAGGCATGATCATACGGCAGACCTTGCTCATATCCATTTGCATTTTTCCAGAAGTATTTTTTCCAAGGTAGGTAAGCATCAACTCATTGATTTTGGATGCCTTTTTAGCAAGTTGCATTGATTGTACTATATTTTTAAGAGGGGATTTACCCAGTTCAATTAATTTAAGGCTCAATTCCAGATTCCCCATGATCGCCATCAGGTGATTGTTGAAGTGGTGAGCAATCGCACCTGCCATTCGGTTAAGACTTTCCTCTTTTTTGAGGTGCCAATTTTGAGTCCGCAGTTCTTCCATATTTTTTCGATCTGTAATCTCCCGAACAACGGCAAGAATGTATGGTTTTGCATTTTGATGGAAGATATTTGCATTTATTTCAACGGGAAATATTTCACCTGATTTTTTTATGTGAGATGTTTCAAAAACAAGCTGCCCTTTTTCAAGCATTTTTTTTCTATAATTGGGTTTGGTATGCTCATTAACATCATACTTGACGGTTATATCAGGTGCCGAAAGATTCATTAACTCATCATAGGTATACCCATATCGCTTACAGGCTATGTCATTAACTTCTACAAACGGTTCAAAACCCTCTTGTTTCAAAGGATGGACAAATATTGCGTCATTGATGGAATTGAAAAAGGTTTTTATTCTTTCCGATTGTTCGAAAAGTTCAGCCTTCGCCAATTTAGATTCGGTAATATCTATAACATTGCCGATGACTTTTTCAACTTTATCGCCTTTCCAAACAGGTTCAGCTATAGTTTTAATCCATATTTTTTTTCCTGATGATTTTCGAAATTCAAACTCAAGTTCATAACCAACCCCTTCCTTTTCACATCTATGAAAAGCATCCAATATTTTAGGTTGGTCTTCAGCGTTATAGCATTCAAGACCTAAATTAATATGGTCACGAGAACCAGGCCCAAATTGACTGGCTTCAAATCCATGCAGCCGATATAACTCTTTTGTCCAATACATCTTTTGTTGTTCTACATTCCATTCCCATCCCCCTGTTTTTGCCAAGCGTTGAGCATTCGCAAGCATTTGTTCGCTGCGTTTTAATTTTTCCGATATCAGTTTGCTTTCTGTGATATCAGTGATGATGTGAATATACTTTGAGGGCTTTCCCCTATAATCGAAAATGGGGTCTACAACGTAAGCGGTCAAAGAACCCCATCTACAAATCGTTAATGTGACATGAGAAGATGAGCCAACTTTTAATTAGCGGAGGTTCATCGTATGTCAGAAGCAAGGAAGAAAAACCAAAAGCGTACCCAATTCTGGGAGTACCATATTAAACAATGGTCTGAATCCGGCGTGTCCCAAAATGCATACTGCAGACAAAATGATTTGAGACCCAATCAATTTACATACTGGAAAATAAAACTCAACAACCAGGCCCTTGTCCCAGAATTCGTTCAGATCCCTTCAACACAGATCAGCCAGATGCTAAACTTTTCTGAACAAAAAGGATTAAGGTTGAATATAGATAACGGATTTCAGATCGAAATCCCGGATGGATTTTCCCAGGCCACCCTGGCCCAGGTGCTCCAGGTATTGGGGAAGTGCTGATGTTTTCTCCTACCCAGAATTTAAAAATTCATATCGCACTTGGCAGCACTGATATGCGCAAGTCCATTGATGGGTTATCTATACTTGTGAGCGAAAAATTAAATTTGGATCCATTCTCAGGACACATGTTTGTCTTCTGTAACCGGAATCAAAATATATTGAAAATCCTGTATTGGGATCGCAATGGATTCTGTCTCTGGCACAAGAGGCTGGAAAAGGACTATTTTCAATGGCCCAAGTCAAAAGATGAGATTTTGACCATCGGTGCCAAAGAACTTTCATGGCTGATGGACGGCCTCTCAATTCATCAGAAAAAAGCACATAAATCATTAAAATATTCGGCTGTTTTTTGACATTAAAAACTGTCAAAAACCTTGTGGTTATGGTATATACAACGCATGAACAAAGAGGCTTTTGCGAACATAAATGACGTTGAAAAATTAAAAGAAATGATGGCTTCTTTTGTCAGTGATTTTTCAGATAGAGAGCACCATTATAAAGCCGAAATCAAAATTCTCAACGAGCAGATTAAAAGCCTCCGGGACCGACTTTTTGGCAAAAAGACAGAAAAAATCCATAAAGATGACGGTCAACGCTCCCTTTTCGATACTTTTGAACCGGATACTCCCATATTAGACGAGCCCGAAGAAATCAGCGTACCTGCCCATAAGCGGAAGAAGTCTGGGCGTAAGCCTTTGCCTGAAACCCTTCCGCGGGTTAAAGTGATCCACGATCTGACTGAGGAAGAAAAAACATGTGCCTGTGGTTGCATGAAATCCCGTTGCGGCAAGGAAGAATCTGAACAACTTGAGATTATTCCGGCACAGATGAGAGTGATCAGGAATATCCGTTATAAATACGCATGTAAAAACTGTGAAGGTGTTGAAGATGATGGTCCGACAGTCTCCATCGCCAGAATGCCGGAACAAATGATTCCCAAAAGCATTGCAACCCCAGGACTTCTGGCTCATATTCTGACAGCCAAATTTGCAGATGCCTTGCCTTTCTACCGGCAGGAAAAGCAGTTTCACCGAATTGGAGTAGACATTCACAGATCCAATATGTGCAATTGGGCCATGAAAGTGGCCCAGGCCTGTGAGATCCTGCTGGAATATATGAAGGGTGAAATTCTTAACGGTCCAGTGATAAATATTGATGAAACAACTGTCCAGGTTCTGAAAGAACCGAAACGGTCAAAATGCTATATGTGGGTGTTCAAAGGAGGGCCACCAGACAATCCCATTATTCTGTTCCAGTATCACCCAACCCGATCCGGGGACGTTGCCCGTAACTTTTTGAACGGTTATCAAGGTATTGTTCAAACGGATGGTTATGGTGGCTATGACTTTCTTGATCATATTGTAGGAATCATCCATATTGCCTGCTGGATACACGCACGTCGAAAGTTCATGGATGTAGCCAAAGCTGCCGGGAATAAAAATGGCAAACCGACAGGAATCGCCGGCAAAGCCCTGAAGTACATCAGGAAATTATACAAAATAGAGAAAGAGGCCAAAGAACTTGGCTTGTCCGCTGAAGAACTTTACCGGAAAAGGCAGGAACAAGCCTTGCCTATCCTTGATGAATTTAAAAAATGGCTGGATGCTCAAGTTGAGAAGGTGCCACCCAAAAGTCTTCTTGGCAAGGCCATCAACTACACCCTTAATCAATGGCATCGGTTGGTCCTGTATACGGAAAGTGGCCTGGTAATGCCGGACAATAATGTGGTTGAAAATGCCATAAGACCCTTTGTGGTCGGTAGAAAAAACTGGTTGTTTTCGTGTACATCCGAAGGCGCCAGGGCCAGTGCCTGCATTTACAGCTTAATCGAAACCGCCAAGGCCAATGGACTTGAACCTTATTGGTACCTCAAATTTCTTTTTGAAAATTTACCGGAAGCCATGACGGAAGACGAATTTAAAGCTTTAATGCCACAAAACGTGGATAAAAATTTGCTGGAATCCAACTATACAACACCCCGCCAGGCTTAAAAAGGTGTGGTTCATACACCGCTTACAAAATGGGGTCTACAACGACCTCAAAGCATCTCTCATTAAGTTGGAGTTCAATGGATTCTTGTTGTAGACTTTGGCCGGCTTTTAAAATGGGGCACTCTTTAATCGGTTGGTCAGTACCATGTACAATTGTCCAGCATTTTTTACCGATTATTTCTAAATTGTTTTGATTGAATAACCGCTCGGCAGCCTTGTTGGATTTCAAGATACGGTAATCTTTGTCAATAATCCAAACGGCAGACTTCATAGCGTTGAAAGCAGAATAAAATTCCTCTTCGGAATTTAATATGTGTTTTTTAGCTGCAGAATCCCTTAACGCTTTGATTTTTTTAAATAATGATTTTAACAAAATGTGTTAGGTTCCAAGAGCCTCTACGATTTTTGTCAATTAGTTTTTTTATAGTGGCACTATTGGGGTCCTTAGCTTACGTGTGAGTTTAAAATAGAAACACGAAATATATAAGTCTAACACAAATTCAATAAACGTTTCTAATATTATTTTTTTCCAGGGCTCTTAATCCCTGATCAGGTCAAGGATCGCTTCAATATCGGCCACGGCTTTCTCCTGGCTGACCTCCTGCCATCCATGCTCCCGGATGCGGGTCAGCTCTTTGAGAAACTTTCCCAAGGACTGGGTGTACTTTGCCGAAAGCCCAAGCCCGTTGGTCTCTTTGCCACGAATTTCACCACTTTCACGGCGCTGGGCCTGGACTTCGTTAAAGGCCTTGTTAATAGATTTTTCCCCGGACTGAACTTGTTCCTTGATATCCGGGCTACCGTGTTCCATAACCTTTCTGGCTTTGTCTACCTTCTGGGGGCTGATGCCCAGCTCCTTGGCCCGGGTTTCGTTTTCCACCTTGCGTGTGGTTTTCTGATCCTTTTCCTCTTTTTTGTGTATAACATCCAAAAGCGCCAGACATTTTACGATATCATCGTCAGACATGTTGCGCCGGTTCCGTTGGGCATGAAAGCTGTAGAGCAGGGCGTCATCCTCATCCTCAAAGGATTTATATACTACCGGTACCTGATCCAGGTGCATGTTTCTGGCCGCTGCAAATCGGGTGTGGCCATCCACGAGAACATTTTTTTCTTTCCAGACCACCAGGGGAAATACCGGATCAAACCCATTTGCCTCCATGTCCTGGCTTATGGCAGCCAAGGTCTCCTTTTGGATGGGGAACAGTTTTTCAAAGGGTTGCCCGGTGGTTAAGATGGCAGGGTTTACAAACGTTGTGTTTAATTCCATTATTTTTCCTGAATGTCGGTTGAAGGTGTTCTTGGGTTAAAGCTGAAGACCTAATTTTTCTTTGATGGTTTGGATCCCTATTTTTTCAACAAAACGGGAGGTTCTTCTTTTTGCCGGGGCTGTTTCACAGTAAAAGGTGATAAATTTTTGGCAAAGGTCAATGGCTTTTTGCGTGGACAGTTCTCTTGCCAGTTCATCACCGAATCTGGGTTTCATGCCGGAATTACCCCCCACAAACATGCGCCAGCCTTTGGGGGTGCCGATGAATCCGATGTCCCGGACGCGGGATTCGGCGCAGCTAAAGGTGCAGCCGGAAATGCCTAATTTGATTTTGGCCGGTGTTGGAAATGATCCCCATTTTTCCTCAAGGATTTGGGCAAGTCCCATGGCATCCTGCTTGCCAAATTTACACCACGTTGTCCCCGGACAAGCCTGGATATAGTGTCCACCGGTTCTGAATGGCATGGCGTCGCACAGGGCATGAATTTTTTCCCTGCTGAGTCCGTAAAATCCAATGCGCTGTCCCGAGGTCAACTTCACCATCGGCACCTCATAGGCTCTAACAAGTTCAGCCATTTTTTCCAAATCACGGGCACTTAGTTTTCCGGAAGGAGGCGTAATGCGGGCAGCAAATGTTTTACCGTCCCGTTGCAGGATTACACCGGAGGGAAGGAGTTTTTTTTGTGACATATATGGTCTCCGGGGATTTTTGTTACTCTATTATCAAGTTACAGGTTGACGTTTTTTAACAGCCTGTTGCGGGCTATTGTCTTTGGCAAAACTTCGATGGAATATAATTCGATATTTATCAAATTCAAGGGCTCAGCCCTCTTTTGGGCTTTGTTCTGCCGGGCTGGACTGAACCGTCTGACCCAATTAAGATGAACTGCAGGCAAAGGACCTGCGATTGTCCTGACGCCCTGCCTTGAAAAGATAGGCTGATACATATATAACAACCACAGGTTGACCTGGTTTTTCACCGTGGTTTAATCCATAATAAAAGTTAAAAGATTTGAGTAGGTTACATATAAAAATAGGAAAAGGCCTGATACACATAACAACGTTTATACCCATGCCCCGACCCAATTGGCATTTTCAGCTTTTACTTGCTTTTTTAATTGTCCTGTTCCCCTTTCCCGGGATACCCCATCCCCATGTATTCATTTCCCAGCGCACCGGTTTTGTTTTTGATGATAAGGGCCTGGCCGGTTTCAAGGTGAACTGGACCTTTGACGAGATGTTTTCCGTAATGATCAGCGAGGATTTTGATTCAGACCATAACCAGGCTCTGGATGCCAAAGAAGTGGCGGTGATTAAGGAAAAAGCCTTTGGTTATATTGCTCCGTACAATTATTACATCCATGTCAGAATAGACGGGAAGCCCTTTGACGTGAAGTTCATCAAAGCGTTTAATGCATGGCTTGATAATGGAACTGTCTGTTATGAATTTTTCATCCCCTGCCATGTCACTGCTGTGGATATGCCCAAGCAGGTCGTATTGTCGCCCTATGATCCGGAATACTATTCCGATATCTATTTTCCGGATAGGGCGCCTTTGAACATGGAAAATGCAGATGCCTTTTCCATTGAGATACACACAGCCAGGGACCAAGCGAACCTGATTTACTATGATACAGTAAATCCCATGGCAATTTTTCTTACGTTTAAACGAAAATAAACTTTCCCGATCCGGCTTCTTTTACGTTACCAGTGGGAGCTGATATATTCATGGGCCTGGCTCATGCCAAGGGGAATGGACGACGCCCCGGCACGGATGTAGAATGCTTCCTTGCCTTGATCTGTAACAAAAACAGGACGGTCCGAAGGCGATACTTGTATTCTGCACACGTCTTTTCCCGCCACGGCCTGAATATCAGACACAATGAGCTTATGACTCTGGGCGCCCATATTTTTGGAAATCAGATCGGACAGCTTGAGCATAAATCCATCTTGATTGGGTTTTCTCTGGAATGTTTTGTAATCCGGTTCAATGCCCACAGGTGCGCCATCATCATTAATGCCGATGAACAGGGTGCCGCCCCGGGAATTCATAAACGCGGACAAGGTTTTAACCACAACCGCTTCCAGGCGTTTATTAACTTTTTCTTCCTTTGTACTCCAGCGAAGGGAGGACTTGAATTCCACGTTATCGTTTTCACCGGCTGAAATGAGTTGTTTCCATTCATTCACATCAAGGGATGGGGTGTCCTCTTTCATATCCTGAATTTTGGACTTAAGCTTAAATACATATATTCCGAAAACGATGCAGCCTGCAAGCAGTACAACAATCGCTCCTGCCAGCAGACCCCGGTGCTTCAGAATAAAGGGTTTGGGGGCGATGCCCCATTTATTGTACAGGGCCTGGATCTCTTTTTCCGGCATAGCTGCCAGCCCTTTATCAATTTTTTTCAGAAGTTCTTTATTGCCTTTGGCCACACCGGCCCTAAGTTTTTCAGTGTACAGTGTTTTTAAATTCTTGAATTCTTCGAGTGAGTTCTGTTTAGCCATCAGCACAACGGCATTGGGAAAATTCAGGGCAAAGGCTTTTATTTTTCCTGTCATGACATCTTCCAGGACTGCTTTGGCGCTGGGGAATTGTTGAACATGCACGTTCGGATATCGGGTTTGGAAAAAAGAGACGGCAAAATCATCTTTGACCACGCCGACCACAACATTGGCAGGCAGCTGCTCAATGGTATCAATGTCCATGTCCTCTTGAATATAAAGGTTGGTATGTACCGACATAAACGATTTGGAAAAATCCATAAAAGCGGAACGGTCTTCTGATTTGAAAAGTCCGATCATGAAATCTGCCTGGCCGGTTTTAACCTTTTCCAGGCACTGGGTCAGGGAACCTGGGACAAAGGTCACAGCCATCTGACTTTTCTGCGCCCACAACAGCCAGAAATCAATAAGCAGGCCCTGGGTTTCACCTTGCTCATTTACATGTGAATAGGGCGGGTAATCTTGATAACAGGCAATGGTCAATGGCTTTGGGCCGGCCCAAAGAATGCCCGGGCATAAACCGGATAACATCACCGCACAGATAAAAAAAACAATAACTTGGGGGCAACCATTTAACTTGAGTATTTTTTTTTGTTTATGAATCAATTTTTATTTCTGTTGTTTATGGAAAGTTTTTAGAGAAACACTAAATATATTTAAAACCGAAGTCAAGACACCCCTGCAACGATATCCCACAGGGCCCGGACCCGGGGGTTGGAAAGATTTGCATTCCGTGTGCAAAGGGCTATTTTATAAGCGGGTAATTCCGGCATGTTGTCCAGTGCAACAATATCTTGGTAAAGTGGGCTTTTTTCAAGAACCAGCCGGGGCACAAGGCCGATTCCAAATCCCAGGTTTACCAGGGCGATAATGGCTTCATGGCCTGTAACCTGGGAATAAATGCGTGGGACTACGGCATTTTCAACAAACCACTTATCAATACGCTCCCGGCTTAAGCCTTTGTCCGCAAGAATTAAAGGGAATTTTTTCCAGTCCGGTCTCCCCTTGCCGTCTGTTACCAGAACATCGGGATAATGTTTGGCCCCGATAAAAACCAGGGGACTGACAGCCATGTTCAGGAAACTGATCTGGATGCCGGGGGTTTCCGGCAGGGCTGCGATGACCGCATCTGCATCCCGGTTCATCAGTCGACCCATCGCCTGGGCAGGGTCTCCTGTTTCAAGGCGAATCTGCACCCCGGGGTGCATGGCCCGGTAGCGGGGAATAAATCTGGGCAGGATGCTGTATGCGGCGGTTACCGAGCAATAAAGGGAAAGCTGGCCGGACAGGATGGCATCTTTTGATAATTCCCCCTGGAGCTGTTCAAAGCGGCTGAGTACATCCTCGGCATATTTTTTAAAGACCTGTCCGGCATAGGTCAGCTCTACACAGCGGTTGCCCCTGATAAGAAGCTGTTTTCCCATATCTGCCTCCAGACGCTGGATTACCCGGGTCAGGGCTGACGGCGAAATATTGCACGCCTGGCTTGTCCGGGAAAAATGCAGGGAACCGGCCAGGTGGTGAAATAATTTAAGGGTGCGTATATCCATTTTATTTTTCAGTCATAGCTTGGTCAATGATCGCATTTAGCGTATATTAAAAGAGTCTTTCATTATCTGCAATGTAAAATTGCAAATGATTCATTTGACGCAATAATGATTTTAAGCCATTTTATTCACGACATTCATTAGTGTCTGAACGAAAACCTGGAAATTTTGTCGAATACAAGGCGGACGGAAATTTTAACCGGAGGATTACATAAAGTATTTCAAGGATTAAATTTTGCACCCAACGAAGTAGTCGGCAAAATTTACGGTTTTCGGTCGAGCATTATTCACACACAAAGGAGACAATATATGGGCACCAACTATTTTAACACTCTGCCATTACGGCTGCAACTTGAAGAACTGTCCCAGTGCCGGTTCATGGACCCTTCGGAATTTAACGGGGTCGAGGCACTTAAGGGGAAAAAAATTGTGATTGTGGGATGCGGGTCCCAGGGGCTGCACCAGGGCCTGAATTTAAGGGACAGCGGCCTGGACGTGTCCTATACGTTAAGGGAAGCCGCTATTTCCGGAAAACGGCAGTCCTGGAAAAATGCCACGGAGAACGGCTTTGCCGTAGGTACATATGAACAGATGCTGCCCACAGCCGATCTGGTCATCAACCTGACCCCGGACAAACAGCACTCCAATGTCATTGAATCCGTCATGCCTTTGATGAAAAAAGATGCCTGCCTTTCCTATTCCCACGGGTTTAATATTGTTGAAGAGGGTATGCAGATCAGAGAAGACCTCACCGTTATCATGGTGGCCCCCAAATCCCCGGGTACCGAAGTGAGAGAAGAGTACAAAAGAGGCTTTGGCGTGCCTACTCTGATTGCCGTGCATCGGGAAAACGATCCCAGAGGTGAGGGTTTTGAACTTGCCAAAGCCTATGCGGCCGGTACCGGCGGTCACAAGGCCGGTGTTTTACAGTCCTCATTTGTGGCTGAAGTGAAATCGGATCTCATGGGCGAGCAGACCATTTTATGCGGGGTGCTGCAGACCGGGGCGCTGCTGTGCTATGACAAGATGATTGAAGGCGGTATGGATGAAGGGTACGCATCCAAGCTGGTTCAGTATGGCTGGGAAACCGTGACCGAAGCCCTGAAACACGGTGGTGTCACCAACATGATGGACAGGCTGTCCAATCCGGCTAAAATCAAGGCCTTTGAATTAAGCGAGCAGCTTAAAGAACTCTGGACACCTCTGTACAACAAGCACATGGACGACATCATGACAGGTTATTTTTCAAAAACCATGATGGAAGACTGGGCCAATGATGATGCCAACTTGCTTAAATGGCGGGATCAGACCCAGGATACGGCTTTTGAAAAATCGAATTCCCAGGACGCAGACATCCCGGAACAGGAATATTTTGACAACGGCATTCTCATGGTAGCCATGATCAAGGCGGGCGTGGAGTTAGCCTTTGATACCATGGTGTCAGCCGGTATTATTGCGGAGTCCGCTTATTATGAATCCCTGCATGAGGTGCCCCTGATCTCAAACCTCATTGCCAGGAAAAAACTGTATGAAATGAACGTGGTCATTTCAGATACTGCGGAATACGGTTGTTATCTGTTTGCCCATACTGCGGTTCCCCTGCTTAAAGATTTCATGGCAGGCCTTGATACCGATGTAATCGGCAAAGGCCTGGCTCTTGAAGACAACAGCGTGGACAACATCCGCCTGATCCAGGTCAACGATGCTATCCGGAATCATCCTGTGGAAATTGTGGGTAAAAAACTGCGTGGCTATATGGGGGCTATGAAAGCCCTGCGTTAAGCTGTGTCCATTTAACAGATAGCTTTTTCGTCCAATTTTTGGATGAGCACATTCGCTACGTTTAGGCGAAAAATAGATATCAAATAATTTTTCCCTTCCCCCGTAGAACATCAAATTATCTCACGGGGGAAGACAGAATAAATGATATCCCTTGGCGATATTATCCCTATGGATTACTATTTTAATCATGATAAAAGACTTTAAATGTAAAGAAACCGAATTTATATTTAATGGTCTTTTTTCTAAAAAGGATTTTATATTCCAGGTTGTGTATGGCACATAACTATCGCTGTTACAAAAAAAGAGTTTTTGCTGAAATTTGCTTATGACAGGAATTGTTGGTTAGATTTGCTTTTCAGGGCAAAGCAGAAATATGGATTTGAAGTTTTAAAAAAAATTATGACCAGTAAAAATAGCAAATATATCGGTAAATATAAGATCAACGCATTTCTCGGCAGTGGCACCATGGGCCGGGTTTATCGGGTCACCATCCCGGTGCTTGAAAAAACGGCAGCTTTAAAATTGTTCACCCCCAGCCGGGCGTTGAATAAAAAGGTCGGTTTAACATGCCTCAGAGAGCAGTTTATTCATGAGGCAGCGGTGATTGCAAATATCCTGCATCCTAATGTGGTGGGCATCTGGAGTCTTGAAGAAACAGCAAATGAATTGTTTTACCTGATGGAATATTACTGCCGGAATCTAGGCCAACTCATTGGAGAATCCTATTGGGCGGACAGGCCCTCCAGAAAGGTGTCCGTTGACAAAGCCTGCCATTACCTGTCCCAGATTATTGAAGGGCTTTGCCGCTTGCACGAGGCGGATATCATTCACCGGGATATAAAACCCTTTAATATCATGATCGCAGATACGGGAACGGTGAAGATTGTTGATTTTGGTCTTTCCAAACGAAGGGGTGAGAAACAAATTCTTAGTGCAGAGAAACTTACCATCGGCACTCCGTTTTATAGTGCTCCGGAACAGATTGATTCTCCTGAAACCGTGGATCAAAGAGCAGATCTGTATTCGGCCGGGGTGATCCTTTACCGGATGGTAACAGGTCATCTGCCCGATAAAAATCCAGCCCTGCCCAGTGAATTAAATGCGCAATTGGATCGTAACTGTGACCGGTTTATTCTCAAGGCGATTGCCCCTTATCCAGATGACCGGTTTCAGACAGCGGACGCAATGTCAGAGGAATTAAAGTCATTTTTTGCATTATATAAAGATGCCAAGCAGGGGGAATGTGTTGCGCCGGATGATATTTTTCAGGAAAAAGAGACGGCTCCCCGGATTAAACCCACGCTTCCCATCAGATCCGAATCGTCCAGAATACTTGCAAAAGACGCCAGGACGGTTTTCAATCTGGATGATCTGCACCAGCCATTGGTCTTTGTTGAAAATGCGTTTCAAAAAATCAATGATACCACGGTTATAGACCATACCACCAATTTGATCTGGCAGCAATCCGGTTCCCGCTATCCCATGATGTGGGATCAGGCCCAACGTTATATCCGGATGCTGTCCGAATCCGAATTCGGCGGACGCCAAAATTGGCGCATGCCCACCATCAACGAGATACTGTCACTGGTAAACCCAATGCATGATGACGATTTCTGTATGGAGCCTGTATTCTCACCCGATCAAAAGTGGCTCTGGAGCAGTGATGCTCGTTCAAAAAAAGCTGTCTGGACCGTGGATGCTCAAATGGGATTTGTGAACTGCAGCGATCTTTTTGATTATAATTTTGTCAAAGGGGTCTGCTCCGTAGAATAAAGAAGAGAGGGGGCTTATTTTTTTATGTCTGGATCTACTGCCTGGGCATATTTAAACGGCAGGCCTGCGGCCATTATTTTTCGGGCGGCTGTTTGATTGTCATAGTCTATATACCGAATGTCCAGACAATATTTTCCCTTATCCCAGATTACATATTTTGCTCTTGGGTCGCCGTCACGGGGCTGGCCAACACTGCCGGCATTCACCATATATTTTTTATCTTTTTCAAGCTGAGTCAACCCCGGATTTAAGGGGTGAACCTGAATGTCGCCATCTTCAGGGAAAACAAGGCTTAATCTGTGGGTATGCCCTAAAAAACAGATGGATTCTTTCATCTGCCCAAACGCATGGAGCAATTCAGAGTCGGGGATTTGGTGAAGATAGTGTCGAACAGAATCCGGCCAGAACCCATGGACAAAAAAAGCCTGATATTGAGAAAGATTGATGGTTAATCCCTTTAAATAGTCAATAGATGATGGTGACAATTTGGACAGGGTGTCATCCAGCGATTTTTTTACATCCCCGATATACCATTTATACACTTTTTTGTTTACACAGGCCAGTTCGTGATTGCCAAGAATTGATGGTATACTGCTTGCGATTAGCCGCTGGATAACCGCCTCGGAATCAGCGCCGTATCCGATATTATCCCCCAGGGAAATAATTTTATTGACCGCCTGAAGTTCTATATCTCTCAGCACCGTTTTAAATGCCTCAATATTACCATGAATGTCTGAAATGACAGCGATTCGCATGTTGTTTCCATCTTTGTTTTAATCAAAGGATAAATGTAGCATGATGGATGAATCTTAACAACATCACAACAAACTATTGTCACGCTGACTGATCCTCCCCCAAAAAACCGTAAGTGGATGTTTACCCTGGGGTAAAATGATGATGCTTGAAATTCTGACCCGCCCTGTGTAATATCATTTGATTTAAGTGAATTTAACTGGCGTTATTGGCTTTTGGGCTGTGCCTGGCCGGTCTTTACCGGTGCGGTCGTTTTCATCAAATGCGGTATCTGGATGTTTGGGAAAATCAATGTTGTTATATAGCTTATTACGTTGTTTGGTTATCGTTTTACCTCTTCTATTCATGTTTTCGGGGTGTGAAAAGGTAAAACCCAAATTTCAGTGCCGGGATGATCTGGGCTGTGTGGTCTTGCCTCCAGGGGAACCGTTGAAAATAGGTGTACTCCAGGCACTGTCCGGCAAGGTCTGCCCTTTACCCATATCTTAACGCACACAAGCTATCCATCTGCCTGCAGAAGGGCAAATCCCATACACATGAGTTGTAGCGCGGTGTACCCTTGCCAGATTATCTGATGTCCTGGGGGTGGATCCTTTTTACGTCCGAGGTACCCTCCGAGCTTTGCGACCAAGCGCACCGCGTCGCCGAGAAGCACTGGCTGTGTCAATTGTTTTTTTTAGCGTAGGCCCGCAAGGTTTTCAATTCGATATCTGAGAAAATTACTTCTGCAGGTAGATCCGGAGTTTCTCTACCCATGAGAGTCATCAGCATGATTCGCCAGCCAATGACCAGGTTAATGGCTATCGCCCTGCGCAGACGTTCGACGGTTTTGTGTTGGAGATCTTCGATATGACAACCGGACTTGAGCACCCTGTGCCAGTCTTCAATGCGCCAGCGCAGAACATACCAGCGCAAACACTGCTTGGCCTTTTCAGCCGATGATATCTTCATTGTTGTCAGCAAGAACCACTCGATCGGCTTAGCATTAGCCGGCGGATTTTCTTCCAAGGCATGAACAATCCACAGTTCAATGGGTTTCTTGCCGCTGTGGTAGTGAGCCGGAGGCAAACTGACGTGCATATACCGTATTGTCAGATCCGCCATACGTTCAGGCCGAGCAGGGCTGGCCTTTTGTTTGCTTTTCTTTGGCCTGGCGCTTTTTCTCGGAATGTGGATTTGAATTACACTTGAAACGGGTGCTTTACGAACACCCTCAAAGAGTTTGAACGGTTCTTCGGTAATGTTACGGTTATGCTTGGCGCGTACCAGCAAATCTACACTGGAATTGCGGCGCTGCTCGTCGAACATCTCAAAAAAGTCTGCTTCCCGGTCGCAAACGTGAACCAGTCGCGTCTGGTGCAGCCTGGCGGACAGCGATACCAGATCACGATGATGTTCAATCCAGGAGAACGTCTTTTTTTCTTCGATCGGTATGGCGTAAGTCGGACGCTTTTCCTCCTGAGATTTACCTTTGGGTACAATACATTGGGAACGTAGAACTCCCAGAGGCAACCCGTTGGGAGCAACCGCGAGCGTGGAGTGCATATACAGCCCTCGCCTCTTTGCGCCGGTCTGGTTGGCCACAAGTTCCCCCAGTCCTTCACACCTGTCGAGGTTGGTGTAATTCAAATCACTGCCGTCCTGGATGCAAAGCACGGTCCTTTGCCCCATCATTCGCCTAATGGTGCGCTCGCGATGGGGCGCCAGGATGTTGGTCATGTTTACCGCCGACGTTTCCGGCTGGTCAATCATGCGGTAATAGCCTTTGACTTTGGGCCAATCTCCCTTGGCCACGCCGCTGTAAGCGCGACTCGGCATTTCTGCTTTTTCTTGTGCAACACTCACAAGTCTCTTACTCAAACGGGCATCCCCAAGGGGGGCTCCGCCGAATTCATTTTCCGCCCAATGGTCACTTTCCAATCCCTGATCCGGGCTCAGGGCACTGAAGCCGGCATCGGCGGATAGTCCCATTCGCCCTCTGAATTCTTTTTCGACGGGGTATACATAGATTGCTTTCCTGCTCAGACTCGATTCGTTAAAGCGATCCTGCCTGCCCCGTCCCTTGGTCTTTCCAACTTCGATCCAGTTCGCCGCCCTGTAGCACGTACCGGAAAATTGATCGGTATCTACAAAACTCTCTATCAGGCAGGGCTTGTATCCATATCGCTGCTCGAAATCGACTGGCAGAACCGCCATGCTCATGGCCAGTGCTTTGGAGGCCAGGTTGTGACAATGCACACTCGGACGAATCAGAAAACGACTCATTCCCACCACCAGATCCAGATGCGACTGCCGCTCATCGGCATCCCAGCCGATCCACTTATCACGGTCGGCCAGTTGCAGGGCGGCCGAAGCAAACCCCAAACCGCCGAGCCAGCCGTGGGGTGAATCGATAAGGTAACGCAATTGTCGTCCAACCAGAGGCCCCGCCCCCAAAGGATGCTCGTTAATCATCAGTTCGTTCCAGATTCGTAGATGCTCCTGGCTGGTCACTAATATCAGCTTAAACTCTTTGAGGTTATCTACACGATCGGGAACATTCACAGGAAAAGGAACCGGCTCTGACATACGCCGGGGGGAACCGGAGCGGTGGATTGTGGTAGGTTCGGGCAAAACATAATGTCCGGCATCCTCTAACCGACGCAACGCTTTCATGCATCCACTCACTTGCTTTTGACCGGAGGGATCGTAGAATCCAAAGTGGTCACATACCTTCTCCGCCAGCTGGCTTCTGAGGTGAGTTTCGGTATTTTCAAGCAAACTGCGAACGTATTCTATATTTGGGCTCTCTGATAGGGTCCGTTTTATTTGGCTTTGTGGGATCATACCGCAAACCATACACGGCTTGAAAGATTATGTCCAGCGAATTTTATGGGTAAAGGGCAGGGCAAGGTGGCGAATTTGGGCAGAGAACAGGTCCGGGGGTTTGAGCTTGCACTGGAAGACCGCGGCGGCGAAATCTTCGGCCGTAAGGTCGCTATACAAACGGAGGATACAGGATGTTCGCCCGAGGGTGGTGCAAATGCGGTGTTAAAGATCATTGCCGATCCCCAGCATATCGCTGTGTTCGGGACCACATGTTCCGGGGCGGCAGCCGCGGCATCCAAAGCGGTTTCCGCAGCCGGCCTGGTGATGATTTCCGGGAATAACAGTGCACCATTTCTGACGTCGGTGGGGGGGAAGCCCGCCCCTGACTTCCACGAAGGTTATTTCAGGACAGCGCCTAATGAGGAGAATGCAGGCAAGGCTGCAGCCACCTATGCCTATAATTATTTGAAGGTTAAAAAAGCCGCCGTCATTAATGACGGCGATATCTACACCAGGGGACTGACCCAGGGATTCTGTGCGGCCTTTGAGGCTTTAGGGGGAGAAATCGTTTTGGATACCTCGGTAAACAAGGGGGATAAGGAAATGGCACCGGTTCTGACCGCCGTTCTTAATGCCGGTGCCGGACTGCTTTTTTTCCCCCTGTTTCAGCCCGAGGGCAACCATATTCTTTTCCAGGCCAGGAAGATGACCGGATTTAAGAATGTGGTGCTAATGAGTGACGGTGCACTGATTGACCGCTCTTTTCTTGACGCTGCAGGGGAGCAGGCCCGGGGCATGTACTTTGTGGGGCCGGCAAGCCCTAATGGTTCGAAGGTTGCCCAACTGGAGGAAAAATATATCGCTGCATACGAGACGACGCCGTCGGTTCTCTATTATCTGAGCGCCTACGATGCGGCAGAACTTTTATTTTCGGCAATTGAGACGGCGGCGATAGAAGACAACGGCAATCTGGTCATTGGCCGCCGGGCACTGCGTCGGGCCATGTATGCCATGGAAAATGTCCAGGGCGTGACTGGTTTCTTGAACTGCGATGTATTCGGGGACTGCGCACGGCCGGTGTTCAATGTGCTGCAGCTGGAAGATGTGAACGCCGGGCTGGACGGCCTTAAGTCCAATGTAAAATTCAGCTTTTCTTCGGAAAAAAAGGAATAATCCATGGGCAACACAGCTTCCACAGCAGCCTGGTGGCAAGACCAGCCCATCACCTTTAAATTCAGCCTTGGGATTGGGCTGCTGGCCTGTTTGATGGTGGTGGTTGCCGCCACCGGGTATTTTTCCCTGGGGGTTCTCCACCGGGCCCACGACGACGTGGGAATGAATACCAACATACAGCGCCTTGTCTTTGAAATGGATCGGGAGTTGGAAAAGGCGCGGCAGCTTCATGCTCAATTTTTTCTTCATTATCCCAGGATCGGTCTTCGAAAGGCACATGAAATTTACGCACAGCCTTCGGTGAGGAAAACCGCCAGGGCCGTCTCCATCAGCCGGGAATTGAAAAAGGTCATTACCGAAACCCAGGCCAGCGGTGTCCTGCAGGCAGGGCATATTGATTTAAACCTCTATCTTTCTTCAGCCCGGAGATTTGCAGAGACCTCCATTGAGTCCGTTGAACTGGTCACCCGGCTGGCTGCGCCTGAAAATGGGCTGGAAGCGGATTTGGCCCGTGAGTTTACGCTGCTGAGAAATTTGGTGGATAAAAATGAGGGGCTTGTCCAGCATTTCCATGCAGTGGAGCACCTGGTGGACAAATATACTATGGTAAGAAAGCGTCATGTTATGCAGTCCGCCTTTAATAAAGGGTTTGTTTTAAGGCGGGAGGCCGGTGTCGCCACTGATTTTAGCCCGGAAGAAATGGCCGCCATGGAGGCTCACCTGGACCGCCTGGAGATGTTAGGCAATGAAATTCTTGACGTTGATGCAGCCATTGCAGGCAAATTCAGGGATTTTGAGTTGCAGCGGGAAGCCGTCAGTAAGGTGTCTGAATCCCTGATTCGTCTGGCCGGGCAGGCCGTGGCGTTTTCGGAGCAGGAAATAAAGGATGCCCACAGGCTGGCCATCATCCTTATGGTCTTGGCCGCGTTTGTCGGTTTAGCCGGTGCCTTGTGCATCGCCCTGGTTTTGAATGAGACTATTACAAACCGAATTTTACGACTGACGACCGTTACCCAGAAATTTAAAAAGGGCAGCCTGGATGTGACGGCTGAAGATGATGCAAAGGATGAACTGGGGCGGCTGGGGATGACATTTAATTTCATGGCCGCCCGTATAAAGGCCCTCATTGAAAATCTTGAGGCGGAAGTTCAGGCGCAGACCGCCGAACTCCAGCAGGCAAATGACAACCTGACCCAGGAAATCCGGGAACGGAAACAGGCCGAAGAAAATCTACGACAGGCCCAGAAAATGGAAGCCGTCGGTACATTGGCCGGGGGAATCGCCCATGATTTCAACAATATCCTGTCGGCCATCATCGGGTTTGCGGAGCTGGCTGACATGGACCTGCCTGAGGGGTCGAAATCCGGAAAATCCATTAATGAAGTCCTAAAGGCCGGCTTTCGGGGCAGGGATCTGGTCGGGCGTATCCTATCCTTTAGCCGTAAAAATGCAGAAGGGAAAGTGCCGGTTCAGATAGGACCCGTTGCAAAAGAGATCATTAAGCTGCTTCGGGCCACTATTCCGTCAACCATCAATATCCGGGAAGACATTGATTCCAAAAATTCAGTGATTATGACTAACCCCACACAGGTGCACCAGGTGATCATGAATCTTGCTACCAATGCGGCTCAGGCCATGGAGAAAACCGGTGGTATACTGGACGTTTCCTTGTCCGTTGAAGATCTGGAAAACGACCTGCCCGGCAGGCTGCCTTCCGGAATGCCGGTGGCGGCGGGGCGTTATCTTAAGTTGACGGTTGCCGATACCGGACCCGGAATTTTACCGGGAATTATGGATCGGATATTTGATCCTTATTTCACCACTAAGGAGACGGGCAAGGGGACGGGAATGGGCCTTTCCGTGGTCCACGGCATTGTTACGGGATGCGGCGGCGGGATCAGGGTGGAAAGCCGCCCGGGCCAGGGAACCAGTTTCCATGTTTACTGGCCCCGGGTTGAGGAGCCTGAAACCAGCGTCGAAAATGAGGCCCAGCCTGTCAGGGGCGAAATTCCGGAAATTGCGCCGGTTCCGGGCCGTGAACATATTCTGGTGGTGGATGATGAAAAAAGCCTGGTGGCAATTGCACATAGACGATTGACGCGACTGGGATACCGGGTTACCGCAACCACACAAAGCCGGGAGGCACTGGCGCTTTTTACTGCCCGGGCCAAAGAGTTTGATCTGGTGGTCACAGACCAGACCATGCCGGATATGACCGGGATTGACCTGGCCGAGCGGCTGAGGGCGGTTCGACAGGATATTCCCATTGTCCTTTGCACAGGGAACAGCGAAGCACTTTCCCCGGAAAATGTGAAAAAGGTGGGAATCTGCCATGTGATGATGAAACCGGTTCAACAGGAGGTTTTTGCCGAGACCGTGCGGTCCGTACTGGATCACTGGAAGCAAAATGGGACGTTTGTATGAAATGGCTGTTTTGAAGCCGTATTGCCATTGCGAAATCACCCATCAGGGAAAATGATGACCACATATTTTATTTTCTATCCTCGACGAAAAATTCCTAACGTATTATAATAATATTAAATTTAATCTAACAAATTCATAGGAGATTTATCGTGAAGAAAATACTATTGATCGCAATCTTTCTTTTTTTACCGGCAGTTATATGGGGCAGTGAGGGGAAACCGGTTGAATATACGGTAAACGGGCATCCTTATGAAGGATATGTTATAAACAATGACGCAAAGGCTCCCCTGGTTTTGCTGATCCATGACTGGGACGGCCTGACCGACTACGAAATCAAACGCTCCCGCATGCTGGCGGATCTGGGTTATTCGGTCTTTGCCATGGATCTGTTTGGTGCCGGGGTCAGGCCAACGGAAATCAATGATAAACGGCGACTTACTGGGGAATTGTATAAAGACAGGGGAAAAATGAGAGCCCTGATGAAAGGCGCCCTTGAAAAGGCCGGGAGCCTGGGGTGCGACACTGATAATGCCGTGGTTGCCGGATATTGTTTCGGGGGAGCGGCTGTTCTGGAATGGGCAAGATCCGGGGAATCCCTCAAGGGGTTCGTCTCCTTTCACGGGGGGCTCAAGACCCCGGAAGGGCAGGATTATTCAAATACAAAAGGCCGGATATTGGTTATGCACGGAACTGCAGACAAGGCCGTTTCCATGGATGAGTTTGCCGCCCTTGCAAAACAGCTTGAATCGGACGGGGTAAAACATGAGATGATTACGTATAGCGGCGCTCTCCATGCGTTTACGGTGTTCGGTTCCCCGCGTTACCAGGAAGAAGCCGATAAAGCCTCCTGGAAACGGTTTACCGATTTTTTGAAAATGCATTTATAAACATCCTATGGGGCTTTTAAGTTTCAACCCGATACCCGGAGGTGAGCATGGGCCCTTTTTTTTCTAAACCAAAAAATATACGCACATTTATCGTGCCCTTCGCATTGGGTTCGTCCCTGGCCCTGAACCCGGATTTTCTGGCCCTTAGCGGATTGATCTGGGGCAAAACCGGTTTGGCCGGAGGCCTGGCCTTTATTCTTGCGGCCTGTTTCTACCTTTTGCTTGGATCCAGACTAAAAAAGACGGCTTTCTTCCGAGGGCCGGAAAAAAGGGGTTTTATCCGCCTGGCAGGAACAGGCGCCAGACTATTGGCCCTGGTTGTCCTTACCACAGGGGTTCTTGTCTCCTCCGGCTTTGCGTTTAATGAAATTTTTGTCTACTGGTTTCCCAATTTCGGATTTGCATTTCTGCTGCTCGGTATCCTGTGCGCCCTTCAATTCCTGAACAGAAAAATGGTTTATTGGCTCCAGGTTGTTTTTTTTTCCATTGCTGCAACCGGACTCCTGGTGCTTGCAGCCGCCGGACTGATCCGTCCAAATACGGTGGAGGTTTCACTCTTCCAGGCAGTTCCACTGGGAGATGTGGTTTCCCGGCCCGGCATCCTGTTTTTAACGTTTCTGCTGTTTGTCGGCTTTGATCTGGGATACGGCGCTGAAGAGAAAACAGACCTTGAGCCGGCCGGAGCAACAGGATCTGCAGTGATTTTTGCCACCTTTGTTTTTATCCTATGGGGGCTGGTGATGCTGTCCCATGTTCCTGCCCAAAAGCTTTCGGAATCGGCCATCCCACACCTGATCGCGGCCCGTAAAATATGGGGGGATACCGGCCGGATTATCATGGGGCTGATCATTATTTTTGGTTCACTTGCTGGGATTCATGCCCTTTTCACAGATATTGTTCATCGGGTTAAAGACCTGGCAGAAAGAAAAATCATTCCGGAAAAATTGAATCGCCCAAAAACCATGATTATTTTACTGTCATTAACCATCGGGCTGATGATGGGACTGGGACTTGCCGGCAGTGAAGTTCTTGAACCCCTGATCCGCTTTTCTCTGATTCTCTGGTTCCTGTCCCATGTCGCAGTCTGGTTTTATATAACCCGATAGATCGTAAATGAAAACCCAACAAGGAGGCAGAATGAAAAGAAAAAAGATTATCCTGTTTTTTTTGGCCGTGGCTTTACTGGTGGTTTCAGGTCCGGTTTTGGCCGCAGATGTACCCCGGATGACGGTTGATGAATTAAAGGCGGTTTTGGGGAATGACAATGTTGTCGTCCTGGATGTCCGGTCCGGAAGAGACTGGAGATCCTCGGAATTCAAAATCCAGGGAGCAAAAAGGGCTGACCCCGGAAAGATCAATACCTGGGCCGGGACTTACCCGAAAGACAAGACACTGGTGCTCTACTGCGCCTGACCTAGTGAAGGGACTAGCGCCAGGTTGGCGAAGCAGTTGATGGAAAAAGGGTACAACAACGTGTATGCCCTTAAGGGCGGATGGCAGAAATGGTACAGGGGAAAGTTCCCTGTGGAAGAAAAATAAAACCTTTAAATAAAAAATTAAAAGCGGGCCTGATTCTCATTTCCTTGACCGGGACAATGTGGTCAGGCCTTTTATTTTATCGGGATGGGTTAAGAAAAAATTAAAGCTATGCAATACGACCCCAATTTGGTAAATCTATAACATGTCACGGCATCTATAGTCACGATCTATACAACGACGACTTCTCTGCTCAGGCTGTGACAAAGTGCTTTGGTTTTTTTTCCCAGGGAAAAAACCGTAAATTTATATAACATTTTTTCCGGAGGTAAAATTATGGACAGTAAAGAACTGAAAAAGGTGCTGGCCGGCTTATGCATTGCCGGGCTGCTCGCCGGGTCTACTGCAACCCTGTCCGGCTGTACGAACGGAAGTGGGTGAGGAGACAAAAATTCGGGAACAGGTAGTTCCCAGAGTGGCTGCAGTGGTGATAACAGCGGTGCAGATGGCACTGATGAGAAAAAAAGCAAAAGTGGCTGAGGCTAAACATCAAGCATGCAGGCTGCATGCACTATTTGTGGCGACCGGCCCCATGAATTGCCGATAAAAATAAGGAACCTAAGCGACGGTTAACCGTGAAAAGTAACAACCATATTTCAACCTGTGATATTTTAACACAGCATTTCCCCAATTGCCGCAGGATTCTGGGCGATATCACCTGGGACGGAATTCTTGCGGCATTGGGCAAACCAACTCCTGAATCATTCATTCAATTCCTGGACCCCTCCGGACCTGAGCAAAAGGAGCAATTCAAAGATATTGTGCCCCATATTTACGATCTGGCCTGTATTGAGCTGGGAATTTTCAAGCTGTCCAACAAAGAAGCATCCGATTTATCCCCGCGCGAATCGGTTTTTGTTAATCCCGACCTGATGCTGCTCCCCGTGTTATGGAAGCACCTGCCCGATTCCATGACCGGGTATGGTAACAAGCCTCCGCAAAAGCCAGAGCCGGGAGAAGGCCATGTCCTTATATGGCGGGACCCTGTAACCTGTCATTTGATGTGCCGGGAT
Organism: uncultured Desulfobacter sp.; assembly: GCF_963675255.1. GTDB lineage: Bacteria > Desulfobacterota > Desulfobacteria > Desulfobacterales > Desulfobacteraceae > Desulfobacter. The sequence continues at coordinate 437,503 of NZ_OY775937.1, read as the reverse complement.
GCAATCGACGATGACTTGCTGGCCTTGAAGCTGGTGGTCGAGGACATTGATTTTAAAACCGCTGCCCGCCGGGGCAAGACGTCAAGGGGCAAAATCCTGGCCGTCTTCTACCATGCCGTCAATGAGGGAATTCTTATCAATCCTAAGCCCCTTATCCGCCGGAACCCTGAATTATTACCGGATCCGGATACCCCAGGGTTTGAGTCTTATATGGTGTCAGACAGTTTTACCCTTCAGTGGCACATCACCCAGGCCTGCGATCTTCACTGCAGGCATTGCTACGACAGGAGCAGCAGGGATTCGATACCCTTTCCTAAGGCCATGGAAATACTGGATGATTTCTTTGCTTTCACCCTTGCCGCGCACGTAAGAGGCCATATTACCTTCACCGGTGGAAACCCCTTGCTCTATCCTGATTTTGAAAATCTTTATTATGAGGCCTCCCAGAGAGGATTCTCACTTGCCATACTCGGAAATCCCGCACAAAAAGAATCCATTAAACAGCTTCAAGAAATTCAGCCCTTGACCCACTACCAAATCAGCCTGGAAGGCCTGGAAGAATACAACGACTATATCCGGGGTAGGGGGCATTTCAAAAAATCCCTTGATTTTCTGGACATTCTTAGGGAACAGGACGTTTATTCCATGGTCATGCTGACCCTTAATAGAGACAATATGAACCAGGTACTCCCCCTGGCTGAAATTTTGAGGGAAAAAACCGATTCTTTCACCTTTAACCGACTGGCCATGGTCGGGGAAGGTGCTGCCTTAACCCTGCCGGACCCCGAAGATTACCGCCGGTTTTTACAAAAATTTGTAAAGGCTGCCGAATCAAATCCGGTTCTCAGAATGAAAGACAACCTGATTAACATCGTAAAGCAAGACACAGGCCGGGATCTGTTTGGCGGCTGCACCGGATTTGGCTGCGGAGCGGCTTTTAATTTTGTCGCCCTCCTTCCAGACGGTGAAGTCCATGCCTGTCGAAAATTCCCCTCATATATCGGCAGTATCAATGAAAATTCACTGGATGAAATATACACATCTGCCAGGGCCAAACAATACAGGGACGGCAGTTCCGCCTGCAAGGGATGCAGCCTGTCCCCTGTGTGCCGGGGATGCCAGGCCGTAGCCTACGGTATGGGACTCAATGTATTCACCGACCGTGATCCGTTCTGCTTTTACGATAACCGGCCCTCTGGGGCGTCAAACTGACCCGAATCCAATGGAATCAAACCCCGTCATCCGTAAGGTTGACGCAATTCCACTCCGGTTTACCAATATAAAGGAATTCAGTGGACGTGTTACGTTTTCTATTGGGCCACGTTTATCCGGCAGGGGCAGAATGTGAATTGTTTTGCAACTGCCGGATAATTGTTTCCAAAGGATGATCCGGATATTGTTTCATGAGTGCGGCGGCATGGGCGGTGACATGGGCGGCGGCGAAACTGTGGCCCTGGAAGTTTTTTTCCTGGGGCAGACCCGGAATGGGGCGGGGGAAACCGTGGGCACCGAAGGCCACAGGACTCTCGGCGTGAAACACCAGGTCGTCCCAGGCACAGTCCGGGTGCCGGTACGCCCCGACAACGTTGCTGAAACAAGCCGGATATATCCGGTGTTCCGGTCCCCGGGCCGAGGCGATGATGAGGATGCCCTTTTCCCGGGCGGTGTCGCACAATTGTTTCAATGGGCCGGCAGAGTCTTTATTTTCTATACCCAGACTCAAGTGGATGATGTCAAATTTCCGGCGGACACACCACGCTAATGCCTGGGTCAATACCGGTAACGATGTACCCAGATCCTGGCTGAAAATTTTCACGGCATAGAGCCCTGCATCCGGCACTTTTTCCTTAATAATACCCGCAATGGCTGTGCCGTGGCCGATGTTGTCCATGAAATCGTTGGTTTGCTTCACCTGACCGGTTTCCGGATCGGTTTCGTACCCATGCCCCCCGGTGATGGACCCCACATGGGGGTGGCCAGGGTTAATGCCGCTGTCGATGATGGCGATGTCAGGCGTCATGGATAAACTCCCGGGCCGGTCCCTGGAAAATAAGGCCGTCTTTGCCCAGGACCACCAGGTGATGGGCATGGCTGATGGCTGTTTTTCGGTGGCTGACCAGAATAATGGTTTTGTTTTTCATCAGGTCTTTCAGGGTCTGCTTGATGCCTTCTTCTGCGGTTTTATCCAGAAAGGCGGTGGCTTCGTCCAGGATCAGGATTTTCGGATCCATCAGAATGGCCCTGGCAATGCTCAGTCGCTGTTTCTGCCCCCCGGAAAGACGGGTGCCCCGGTCGCCCACAAGGGTATCATACCCTTTGGACAGGGATTCGATGAATTCATGGATCTGGGCGGCTTGGGCCGCTTTTTTTACTGTTTCGATATCTGCATCCGGTTTAAAAAACCGGATATTTTCCAGAATGGAGGTATGAAACAAAAAGGTTTCCTGGGAGACCATGGCCACCTGGGTTCTGAACCAGTTCCGGTCCAGGCTGCGGATGTCCTGTCCGCCCCAGGTAATGGTGCCGGCATCCGGGGTGTAGAGCCTCATGAAAAGGTGGCACAACGTGGTTTTTCCAATACCGCTTTCCCCGGCAAGCGCTGTTGTTTTTCCATGGGGAATGGTAAAGGATAAGTTTTTGAACACCGGTGTCTGACCGTCATAGGAAAAACTTAAGTCCTCTATGGCCAGGTCCTTGGCGGACAACGTCGGGCTCAGCACCTGATCTCCGGTCTGATCCGTACTGGGGGAAATATCCAGGATTTCACGGACCCGTTTCAGGGCCACCTTTGATTTTTGAATGGACAATATCCCGTCCAGCAGCCCCTGGAGGGGACCGAATACCCGGCCCTGGTAGACGGAAAAGGCCACCAGGGTGCCGATGGTCAAATTCCCTTCCAGGACCTTCAATCCGCCAAACCCAAATACGATTAAGGTGTTCACAATGGCAAAGGCCGTGGGTACGGAGCCGGAAACCGCCCCCAGCACCTGAAACCGAAGCAGCAGGTCCAGGACCCCGGACTGTTTGGCAGACAGTTTCTCGTTTTCGCTATTTTCTGCGCCAAAGGCCCGGATGGCCGCAGTATTGGACAGAGATTCAAATAAAAAATGGGCAATCCCGGCATTGGTTTTGGCAAGATCCTCGGAAAGGGCGAAAAGTTTGGGTTTGATGGCCTGGACCACCCAGACGGCAAAAGGCAGGATGGCAAGGCTCATCAGGGCCATTTCCCAATTCAGCCAAAAGAGGATGACGGCCGTGATAATGAAGGTTAAAAAATCAAACAAGTATCTAGGGAAAATATCCGTGACCAGTGCCTGGATATCGGCCATATCCGAGGCAATCCTGGAATAAATATCCCCGATTTTGTTTTTTGAAAAATAGACCAGGGGGATTCTCTGGAGGTGGCTGAACAAGTCTTCTCTCATGGCAAAAAGAATCCGGGCCGAGTATTTGGTATACAGATACCGGTTGGCGACCCTGACCCCGAACCCCACCACAAGCAGCAGGATCAATACCCCCAGGATCTGAAAAAGAATCCCGGGTTGATGCCCCAGGAAAACCCGGTCGATGAGAATTTTGGCAAACCAGGGCTGAAGCATGCCAAGCGCCGTACTCAAGGCGCTTAAAATTAAAGAAAAGATCAATATCTTTTTGTGGGGCTTCAGGTAAGACCCCAGATAACCCATCTGCTCCCAGAGAGACGGATCAACCGGTTTTTTTTCAGGTTTTTCTGAAGTAGCACATGTATCCTGAATCACAGTATTCAGGGGTTTGGCGAAGCTGTTTGGCATAATCCATTATCCTGTCGCGGTTTTGGGTTTGCAGCGCCTTGTCCCGGACGGCTTTGACCAGTTGCAAACTGCCCATTTTCCGGTGAAACGACGCTTCTCTTCCTACTAATTTAACGGCGGTGACGCCCCAGTTTTTGAAATCGCCGAATTGGCACAGACTGCAGGGGCCGTTGGGCAGGCCGTCCTGTTGGAAACTGGAGCCGCAATTGTTCTGATACCAAAGATAGGTTTTAAAGTGTGCCAGGCGCTCTTTTAAATCCGGGTAAACGGTTTTATCTCCGGTTCCAGGGCTGTCGGTTCCCAGGGGCGTGATCGACCAGTCGGTGAGACAAAATGCGCCCAGGGTGTGGCTGGTCTGACAGAAACTTTCTTCAAAATAGCATCCGTCGTTCACCGCGAAGACTTCAAACTCCATGTTGTCCCTGTGCTTGGTGACGATTGTCTTTATTTCAGGCAGGGTCAACTGGCGGGGCAGAATGACGCGCTTAACCCCCAGAGATTTGTAAAACGGTACGGAATAGGAATTGAAACAGGCGCCCAGGCTGCTTAAATGAATCCGCAGGCCCAGGTTCAGGCGGGACAGCTCAACCAGCAGGTTCAAATCCGAAATAATCAATGCGTCCACCCCCATGTCTGCAAATCGTTCGCACAAGGTTAGCATATAAGTTATGCCGTTTTCAGGATAAAACGGGGCATTCAGGGTGATGCTCACTTTGACGGCATTTTCATGGGCCACAGCAATCAAGGTCTCAAGATCCTTTAATGATGTGATGTTGGCCTGGTCCGGGCTTCTTCGGTTCATCCACAGGTTTTCACTGAAAATCTCGTCCCATTCCCTTGTTTTTAAGCCGCAATACAGTTCATCCGCACCGTTGACAATCAGCATTTCCAATTCTTCAAGGGCGCGGATGGGGGTAATGATATTCATGCCAGCCCTCCTTGCCAGACCAGGCGCAGTCCATGGGTTTCGGCGGTTTTAAGAAGATGTCTCAGCATGGATGCCGTGTAGGGATAGAATATGGTGTTGCCGTTTTGAAGTAGATCCGGCCCATTACCCGGATGGCTTAGTTTGAACCTGTGGGTGGTGCAGGGGGCATGGCAGCCAGCACTGAAATTGAATTTGGCACCGGCCCGGCCGCCCATTCCCGCTGTAATGCAGGCCCGGCCTGTTGTGACATAGCCAAAGGGAAAATAAACGGAAACGTCAAAACCTGAAGCGTTCATTGCTAAGGCTTGTGCATCGAGATCGGCATGGAGAAAAAGATCCTGCTCAAATCTTTGAATGCCAAGGTTTTTGGCCAGACCTTTCATGTTGGCATGTTGGAACGAACAGTCATTGAAGCAGGTAGCGGCGGCTGCCGGGGTGATGGCTTTTGTGTCCAGACGGGGATCTTTAAAGCCTTTATTGAAAAATCGCCCCATGGACAGGCTGAATCCGGGAAATGTTTGTTTCAGATAAAGCAGGACACCCAGATCGTTTACCACCACTTCAGCGGTATGATCCCACTGATGGAATGTTTCAAATAATTTACCGCAGGCCTTGATGCCGCCGTCGGTGAGAACCGGCGTCAGAAGGGTGACGGGTAATCCTTTTTGATCCGCTGCTTTCAATCGATTTTTAAGACTGTTCACATCCGGCAGGCGCTTAGGACAGAACTCGTCGCCGATATAGATACGGTCGGGTTGGGACACGATATCTTCAATGTCCTGCCGGTGACAATCATTTTCAGAGAAAAAGGCTTTAAGGCTTTTCCAGGGCTGGACCGATTCATTGTCAGTACCGCCATCCACCCAGTGCCGGGCGATTTCCATGTTTGACCCTTTCATCAGCCGGCCTCGGCCGTGACCGGTTCAAAAAATTTCTGCCCGTTTCTCATCTCATGGTTGTGGCAGTCCTTGCAGGGCTGGGATGCAATGTTTTTAATCAGCTTTTTGTGGATACGGACCTGGTCCTCCGGCTTATGGTTTTCAACATTTTTACAGGAAAAACATCGGGAATTGGGGACATAGCTCCAATAGCCCGGTTCTTTGTCCACTTCAAGAAAAAGAGGCTCTTCCTTGGGAAGGATCGGGGCATCCGGGTCCCGCTTGAAATGCTCGACAAAAAACCGGACAGCGGATTTGTTCATGTGCATCCATCCCTCAAGTCCGGAATCGAAATGGCATTTTGCACAGTTCCTGTGGTTTTTGGCTGTTCCCGACGCCTTCCATTTTTCAATGGGATCTGTCATTTCATGACAGGCGACACAGGTTTTATCCTGAAGATAAACCACTGATAATTCATGTGCTGCCAGCGCGATGGCAGGCAGCACAATGGCGATGAGGATCAGGATTAATTTTTTTTTGGATTTGGATTGCATACTTCTACTATGTTTCCTTTTTCAATTTCGCTGTTTTTGAACTTGTGTTTGGACGAAAAGTCATCCACCTGCGGCGTTGCAGAAAAATTTGCATCTGGGCAACTTTTCATCCAAACACGGGTTTTTGTTCCGGCACGAACTAAGCGGGCCGGAACTTTCCCGACCCGCTCAATATCATCGGTTTAAAAGATTATTTTTTGGACAGCATTTGAGTGGCTACCCCGTCGGACATCAAGGGAATAATACTCAGCAATTCCAGGGAATCGGCATCATACACGCTGATATCGGGTCCGCCGGGACCGGCATAGATTTTTTTTCCGTCAGACGTAATGGCCACCGTATAGTTGGTGCCGGTTTCCAAATGGGCCACCTTCAGTGTTTCTCCGGTGGCCCTATCCACCTTTATTAACTCATCCATGACTGCATAGATGTATTTTTGATCAGGAGACAACATACTGGAATAGGCAAACCAGACGTCTTTGCCCCTCAGGTCGTCCATTTTTCCGCTGTTTTTGTCAATGAAAAAGTAGCCCAAGCCCTTTGCATCATAGTACGGGTTGACAAAAATACCGTGGTCACCGGGACTGCCGGGCTGCCAGTTGGCCAGACAGTTTCTCATATCCTCAGGCTTCTCTGTGTTCAGAAAGGGCATGAGCATTTCTCTTTTTCCGGTTTTCAGGCTGAACCGTTCAATGTCCTGTCCCACCAGGACCAGGTGATCCGGATCATTTCTCAAGACCACCGGCTGGGTATAGCTGGTGGGAATGGGATAATTTTTAACCATTCGTTTTTTCTCGATGTCGTAGACCACCAGTTGATCGGGCAGAACATTCAACCGGGGAATGTTTTGTTTTTTTTTGACAATGGAGCAGCAGATAAACAAATGTTTCCCGTCATTGGATATGTTCATGCCGAAAATGGACACCTTGCTTAACTCCGTTGAAAACGGATAGGTCTCAACCAGGGTGTTGGTGACGGTATCCACGGCATAAATGGAGTGAATCGCATTCAGGTACAACCGCTTGCCGTCGGACGAGCAGGCAGTGTTGATGATAAAATCATTGAACTCAATGGTTTTGATGACTGTGTCGGTTTCGCAGTCAATGACTTGGACGGCATTGTTCACCACGGCGTAAATATAATCCTTGGCCCCTGCGGTAGAGGCACTCAGGACCGCCAGAATGCCGGCCGTGATCAAGATCAGAATTCTTTTTTTCATCCCGTATGTCTCCTTTTATCGTTTGTTCACGAAATTCAGGTTTCTCCAGTCCCGTTCAATGGCCTGGCACTGGTTCTGGTAATGGGGAAAGTTGGTCACATTGTCCGGGGTCTGGGCCGGCCACCAGCAGGTTCCGGAACAGGCGCTGAAATCCCTGGCACTGGACAGGCAGTTGCTCATGGGGGTCTCGGGCCGGGGATTGGTTTCCCACCCGGTGTCAAATATGGTGGTGCAGCCGATGGGCATGCTGGTCATGATGGGATCGTCCGACATTCCCTGGACCTCATTTGCCAGTTTTTTTGCTTTTTTATTTAGTGGTTTTAAACCTTTTTTTTTCATATGATCCTCCTTAAATTCTTGTAAAGGCGTGGTGTTGGCTTGTTTCTTGATTTTGAAACCCCCATGTTAAAATATGTAGGTCAGGCGCAGGTAGGTCCAGGAGCCTTTTGTGTAGGCGTCCGATTCCACATCGTGCATATACCTCAAATTGAGCATAAGATTTTCCTGAAGTGCATAACCCAGGTTGATGCCCAATTTCAGATTTTCACCCGGGCCATCTATAAAATTGCCATCGGCATCCTCCTGATCATCAAAATCTTTCCACCAGGCAGCCTGGACAGCCAGACGAAGTTTGTCCGTCACTGCATAGCCGACGGCTGCCTCAAGTTCAAATGCATCCGATACATCTACATCCTGGTCCTCATCTTTCTGCCAGTAGTTCACGCATACGTCCAGAGACCAAGGACCGGGATACCAGCCAAAGGCCAGTTGGTGCTGAAACCACCAGGAATCAGTGCTGACCTCATCTGTGCCTGTCGGGGTATAGACAAATTCCCAGAATGAGAGAAATACTTGTTTTTTAAAATCTTCATATAAAAAGATAAAAGGGCCGACCACCAGATCTCCCAAGCCGTTATACGTTCCTATATCTGCGGGGTCGTTATCATTCCCTTCAACGGAAATATCCGTTACTGAAATAATGCCGTTAACTCCCCAGGTTTTTCCAAACACTTTTCCGGCAAAATAAACCGGCCTGAAGGCGGCATAAGCCACATCCACCCCGACATCAAGCGTCGTGCCGTCTTCTGTTTCGTAATCGGGTAAATGCTGATACCCGAAATAACTGACAAGGACCTTGGTTCCAACGGGTGCCGAACTGTTGTCCAGGGGGTCCAGGACATCGGCTGAAGCCGGGTTCATCAATCCGGTAAAAGAGATCATAACAAACAAAAGAATCCAAAAATTTTTCATTTTATCCTCTATTCATATTTTAAAGTTTTTTGTATTGGTTCATATAATTGATTCAGGCAGCGGTTCATGCCCCCTGAGCAGGGACAGGTTGTCCAGAAATTCCGGAGCCTGTACGGAAAGCCGGGCATATGCGTTCAGACCGGTTTCAATCCATGATTTAATCCATTGGCAATAGTGCAGATTGGGCGAAAGCAGGTTTCCCTGACGGATACCGGCTTCATGGTAACAGCCGCCGGCACAGATGGATGCAGCCCAGCAACCGTCACAGGGTTTCTTATTGGAAAGTCCCGCATCTTTCCGGAACGCTGCCAGTTTGGTCCGGTTAAAACCGTTAAGGACATCACCCATGTGGGCGGCCTGATTGTGGGTCAGCCGCTGGCACAGGAAAAGCCCCCCTTCGGGATCAACGGAAAACATGCCCATCCCCGCACCACAGGGGTAATGCCTGACCTCGCCTTCGTGCAGGTTGACCAAAAGGTCAACCAGGTTGGTGAATCCCAGGAACCGGTTTTCCAGAGCCATGTCCACAAAGAGATCCGACAAGGTTTGAAACTGATCCAGCAGCACATTCATTTGAACCTTGTCCAGCATAAATCCATTTTCTCCGGAGGTTACCGGTGAAAAGCCTGCTTCGGCAAACCCCAGATCCAGCAGATGGGTCAGGGATTGATGGATATCCCCCACCTCTTTGGCCAGGGTGACCCGGGCCACCACCGGTTTGGTCATGCCGGTGCCCAGCAGTTTTTTGACCCCGGGCAGAATCACATCATAGGATGGCGACCCGTCCGGGAAACGGCGGAACCGGTCGTGAGCGGCTCTGGTGCCGTCAATACTCACGGTCATGCCGATCCGGTGTTCCCGGATGAATGCAATTACTTTGTCGGTCAGGACGGTGCCGTTGGTGGTCATGGCATAGGAGATCTTCTTCCCTGAATTTGCGGCTTTCCTGTCTGCGTAGGCAATGGTGTCTGATATCAGCTTTGGCTTGAGCAGGGGCTCCCCGCCAAAGAAAACCAATACCAGATCCTCCAGGTTGCCACTGTTGTCAAACAGAAAATCCACGGCCTGCCGGGCCACGTCCTGGTCCAAGGATGTGGGGACACGGTCGGTGCCGTTCCCGTCATCGTGGTAACAATACCGGCACATGAGATTGCAGGCCTCGGTGACATGGAGAACCAGGGTGTTGATGGGCGTGTCCACCGGGTATTCCAGTTGCTCCTTGGCCGATGTTCCTTCAGATATCAAAACATGATTGACCAGAAGGGCGCTCCACAATGCCTGTTTTTCCCTGTCGGTTCCTGCCACAATGGTCGACAGATCGGATTGTGTAAAGGCTTGTCCGGCCGTGCCGTGATCCAGAACAGATCCAACAGAGGATTCCGGTTCCAGTTCAAATATGGTCCCGGTCCGTGTTAAAAAGACAAAGTCTTTGCCTTGGGCCGTAAAGCGTTTATGATCTGCAATCTTTACCTGTTCCATGGGCTGCCTATTTTATATGGGTGATAAAATCCGGAACCGTGACTGCCAGTTTGACCTTGTCGGTCAATTTGCCGGATCCGTTTTCAAATGAAGCGGTTACGGCAATGAGGCCCACGCCTTCTCTGTTCTGCTTTCTGGTTTTAATGGGCGCATAGGTGGTCAACGGTGTATAAAGCCCATTGGCAATGGGGGCGTTCAGGTATTGCATGTCATCATCGTCTTCCCGGGTTTTTTCTTCTGACAGGCTCCATTGGGCATTGACGGGATCCAGGACCAGGTCGTCCGCAGTTCCCTGCTTGCCGTCCGGGCCAAAGGAAATCCCCCGTGCAACAAACTGAACTCCATGGGGCGGATAGGCCGCACCGCAGCTGACCCGCGCCCGTCCGATACGGGGGGACACGGCAATGGCATCGACTTTTTCAAATACCTTGAGCCCCTTGTAGTTCAGATTTTTTAAATTGATGTCAGCCATTCCCACAGATGCCTGCTGGCCCACATCCACGGTCACGGTCAGGCCGGACGGGCCGGACTGGACTATGTCCAGCACCTTTATTCCGGCATTGGAAAAGGATAGATCCGCCGGAGATGCATTGGCCGGCAGATTGACGCCTACCAGGGTCAGGGTCTGGGGTTCGCCGGTATTTTTTTTCAGGCTCTGGGGAAAGGCGGCCATGATTCGCGCCGGCCCGTCAGCCTTGTAAAAAGATTCATTGCCGTAGGCATTGGTATCCTGAACCACGGTCCACCATTTTCCCGAGAACTCGCCGGTGTCGGCATTCAGGTCAAACACGCCTTCAATCCGTCCGGTTAACGGGGTCGGGGCCAGTTCGTATCTAAGATGGTATTCGCTATACAGGGTGGCTGTTCCCAGGGAAGAAACGGAAAATCCGGTTTGATATTGTACATTTTTCTGGATTTTATACTCGTCTTCTCCTTTGGCCGTGTCCGGGGTCAGGGTGTAGGTGCCTTGATAATAGCCCATCCCGGGCTGATACCCGGCAATGGTCCAGGAACCGGACAAATCCTGATTTTTCCTGTTTTTGAGCCACCCCCGGTATTCAGGAGTTTCAAATGAGAATACTTTGGACAGGTGCTGGGTTAATTCCTTGGACTCTTTGAACCAGTTCATTTCCCGCATCTGGGGCACGGTGGTGGGATAGTAACCCAGGTGAAGGTTCCGGACCTCGTTCCACTGACTTAGTGTATTCCGGTGGGACTTGATTTTTCCATAGGTGTGGCACCGGACGCAGGCCGTAAAAATGCGGACTTCCAGGTCGTCTTTGGGAATCTCCCTGTACTGGCTGTTTTCATCGCTGTTGAGATACGCGACGTCCCTGGATTCCGCCGGTGTCAAGCACAACTCCCGAGTCAGTTCTTTAATGACCGGATAAAAGTCCTCGTCATTTAACGGGGCGCTGTTGAGCCGGATCATCCGGTCCACCACTACTTTCCACTCTTCCATTGTCTTGCGGGTTTCTTCAATCACCTCAAGACGGCCCTGGGGATCTGGTTTGTGGCAGGTCGCACATTTTTGCCGAACCATGGATGTCTCGTTAAAAAGTACACCCCCAAAAGCGGTCGACCCTGCTAACAGCACTGATAGCAGCAGGATGACTCCTATTTTCCATTTTGCTGTTTTGCTCATAAATTCATTCTCCTTATTAAAAAAACATACACCCCGGCAATCCGAATTACCGGGGCGCATAACGTCTATCCCTGTGGTGGTTTGGCCACACTGACCACCTGGTTTACGGTATAGGCCTTGAGGCCCTCAAGACCAAATTCAGATCCCACACCGGACAGCTTGACCCCGCCGAAAGGTGCCATGGGATGCAGTTTTCCATGGGCATTGACCCAGACCGTACCGGCTTCAAGGCGCATGGCCACTTCTTTGGCCTTTGCCGGATCATTGGACCATGCCGATCCCCCCAGTCCCACATCAAGGGCGTTTGCCCGCGCCACAGCCTCATCAACCGTTGAATATTTGATAATGGGTAGCGCCGTGCCAAACTGTTCTTCTTTAACCAGATCCATGTCGTCGGTCACATCCGCCACCAGGGTCAAAGGATAAAAGTACCCTGGACCGGAAACGGGTTCACCCCCGCACAGCACCCGGGCACCCTGTTTTTTGGCATCGTCGACATATTGTTTGACAATTTCCCGCTGCGGCGCATTGCCCAGGGGGCCGATGAGATGGGTTTCATCCAGGCCGTCGCCCACGGGAATCTTGCTTACGTATTCGGTGAATTTTTCACAGACCGTGTCATAATCATCTTCATGGACATAGAGACGTTTCAGTGCCGCACAGGTCTGGCCGGCATTGATGAAGCACCCCCAGAACAACGGTTCCAGCAAGGGCGTGATATCGGTTCCCGGCAGGATAATACCGGCATCGTTGCCGCCCAGCTCCAGGGTCAGGCTTTTTAAATTGGACGCTGCCCGTCCCATGATGGTTTGTCCCACGGGAATGGAGCCGGTAAACACCACCTTGTCGATCTCCTTGTGGGCTGACATGGCATTCCCGATGTCGGAACTGCCGGATACCACATTGAGGACCCCCGGGGGCAGCACGTCATTGAGCAGTTCCACCAGGCGCAGGGTGGACAAAGGTGTGTAGGAAGCCGGTTTCAGTACCACGGTACACCCCACCCGGATGGCGGGCATGATGTGCCAGACCGCAATGAGCAGGGGCCAGTTCCACGGCGTGATGGACCCCACAACGCCGATGGGTTTTCTGACCAGTTCAATGGTGTCCTCCGGGTTGTCGTCCACAAGTTCCGTCTCAAGCTTCAGGGATGCTGTGACCTGTGTCCAGGCCTGGCATCCGCCGGCCTCAAACATGGAACCGGGCCCGGAAAGGGTCTTGCCCTGTTCACGGGTAATCAGCCGGGCCAGTTCCACCTGGTGCTGTTCAATAATACCGGCCATTTGGTTCATGATCTCCACCCGTTTTTCATCGGCCATGCCCGACCATGCCGGGAACGCCTTCCGGGCCGCTGCAACCGCTTCATCCAGCTGTTCAACCGTGCCCTTGGGGCATTGGGCAAAAACCTCGCCAGTTGCCGGATTGATCACGTCGAATGTAGTGTCTGAAAACACTTTCTCGCCATTGATGATCATTGCATAATCCGTCATTTATTCCTCCTTTTCAAAATAGCGTTTTTCCACTGTATACAAATTTGGTGCCCAGGCTGGCCGGAGGCAGGGTGTTCATGTTTTTTGAAAGCGCAATTTGTTGAAAACATACAAAGTTGAACAATTTTGTTTTTTTGTTAAATTATAAACAGATGGCGATTTTGGGTTGCATTATATTTCCGGACGGCAAAAACACCATAAAAAAATCCGAAACTTTGGACACTCTTTTGGGTCTGTCCAAAATTATCCCGGTGATTCAGGCGGTAGTTTTAAGGAGAAGGCTTGCCCCGTATGTGTTTTGCCGGTGTCCAAGATTTTGGACTGTACAGAGAGGGATCTTGATTTATGCGGTCTATTATGTAAAAACGGACCAGATTTTGAGCATGGATAACCGTATTAACCCGGAAAAAGTGGAGGACGTACCGTGGCCGCCATCCTGATCGTTGATGACGATCCTATTTTTTGTACCCCTTTTACGGCTTACTTGAAAAAACTGGGCCACCAGTGCCAAACGGCCCAGACATTTTCCCAGGGGGCGGCTCTTGCCCGGGACGTGGATTTTGACGTGGTGTTTCTGGATGTACTCCTGCCGGATGCCAATGGCCTTGAGTGCATCAATTATTTTATTAATGCCCCCTCATCCCCGGAATTGATAATCATCACCGGAAAATCGGAAATCTCAGGGGCGGAAATGGCCCTGGAAAACGGGGCCTGGGATTATCTGGAAAAACCGCCTGCCTACGACGACGTCAAACTCACCCTGAAACGGGCATTGCAGTTCAGGGACAATAAAATGGTTTCGCCCACCCGGGAAGGTTTCAAATCGGATTTTATCATCGGCCGGAGTCCTGTTTTGAAAAAATGCCTGGATCTGGTGGCCAAATCGGCCCGGACGGACGGTAACCTGTTTATTTCCGGAGAAACCGGTACCGGCAAGGATTTAATCGCCAATGCGGTGCATCTGAACAGTGAAAGAGCCGGTGCCCCGTTCATTGCCGTGGACTGCACCAACCTGCCGGACACCCTGGTTGAAAATTTGCTGTTCGGCCATGCCAAAGGCGCCTTTACCGGTGCCGTAGACAAAAATGACGGATTGATTAAACAGGCAGACAAGGGCACCCTGTTCCTCGACGAGGTAGGGGACCTGTCCCCGGCCGCCCAGAAATCCATTTTAAGGGTGCTCCAGAACAAAACCTTCCGCCCTTTGGGAGTGAATAAGGAAGTGAGCTGTGATTTCAGGCTGATTTCCGCCACCAACCGGGATTTGCAAGCTATGGTGGGGCAGGGGACGTTCAGGAAAGACCTTTTCTATCGCTTGGTCACCCATCACATTCACCTGCCCCCTTTGCGGGAACGGCCCGATGACATCGTGCTTCTGGCCGATTATTACATGGAAAAAATTTGCGCCCAGTTTGGTATCCGGCCAAAGACCATGTCCGATGATTTCATTGATACCCTGATGGTGTACGACTGGAAAGGCAATATCAGGGAATTGATCTCCGTGCTCCATGCCGCCGTGGCCAACGGCCTGAACGAACCCCGGCTCAACCCTCACCATCTTCCCGTGGCCCTAAGGATTTTCTCCAGGAAAAAGACCTGGGAGGAACAGCGTCCCCTGGAACCGTGCATTGAAAACGGGCTCGGGACGGATGAAGCCGGATTTCCAAGCCTGAAGGATTTCAGGCGTCTGAATGAATCCCAGTACCTGGATGCCCTGGTCCGGTTGTCCGGTGGGCGAGTTGAAAAAGCCTGCATCATGGCCGGGGTATCCCGGTCCGGGCTCTACCACCTGCTGGAAAAGCATAATAAAAAATTGAACCGATAAAAATAGGATTAAGGCAATATGGATTGTCAATTTAATTTTTGATAACTTTCAATTGCTTATGCTCGCTCCAACTGGATGGATAATTATTTTAAAACCTAACAATACCCTCTGTGTCTGATATTAGTCAGTTTTTCTTTCAATCGCTTTTCTTCTTGGCTCTGAATTGTTGAAAAACGAATAAGAGGGATTTTATATTTTTTCAGAATTCCATCTTTAATTCTGTCTTTTTTTAACTGTTCCGGATTGTTTGCATGGTATTCATAACCATCAACCTCAACAGCTAAAAAGGGAGATTTGTCCATGCGATTATAAATTATAAAATCCAGATGAGAGTCTCTTGCTACAAATTTTTTTTCAACTTCAGATAACATGGTTTTGTCTCGTATCAGCACCTTCAAAGGATACCCCTCAGTTACTCTCAGAAATTGGAAATCATCCTGAGAGAGAACATTTTGGATTAGATCGTACATTAAATTTTCCGATTCATATTTAGAAACTTTCTTTCTGTATTTTTTAAACGCTTCAAATTTTGCAGTATTCTGACTGTATAGCAAGTCAAATATGGAATATATACGGCTTTTGACAACCTCAAGGTTATTATATTCTACATATCTGATCAAATCCCCGACATTACCGAACATATTTTTCTCATTGTCTGATATAACTACGACCAGCTTGTTCACGGCTCTGGAAACTGCCACATTCAATAAGTTTGGATCATCGACAAAACTATTATCAGATTTTTCTGGATCATTAACAAATGGCTTGATTTCATTGAGTACCGTCGAAAGGATAATGATATCTTTTTCTCGCCCCTGATATTTGTGAACGGTCAGAGCAAGATTGTCTTCTAAACTGAACTGATGATTAATTTCTTCTACCTGCTTTCTGAATGGAGAAGCAATCCCAATAGATTGTTCGGTGCAGTTGCAATCTGGCAGGATCTCTTCTTTGATTACGTCAATCTGTCTTTGATTCAGCAATCCTCTGGCGTGGTTGCCTTTTACAGTTTTATGGATAGTCAGGGGTTTTTGAGTGTTATTGTTGCTGGTCAGGATGATAAGCTGCCCTTGATAAAATTTTTGATTGCAGAATTCAATTATTTTGGGATGACACCGGTAGTGCTCTCTCAATAACGTTTTGGGGATTTCAGGGAATAATCCCGTAATTGATGAGAGCATACTATGAGAGGCATAATTGTAGTATTTTGACAAATCCACTTTACTGAAAAAAGCGTCTGTCTCTTTTTTCACATTTCTATCTACTACATTGGGCAATTGCTTAAGATCTCCAACAATAATTGCTTTACGGGCGCAGGATAAAGCAAGAGCACCAGTAACTATATCAATTTGTGATGCCTCGTCCATTATAACGTAATCAAATAGTGCTAATTTGTTTTTGCAGGATCTTAGAGAGTGAGTCGTGCTTAATATTACAGGATACTCTTTATTGAACTTGTTAAAGTCCTTCCAAAAAGCTGTTTCTGTAGAAAATTTCTGTCGAGGTTTTTCTTTATATCGTTTACTGAGCTTTGCTTGAAAAAGTTGTTGAGAACACTTCTGAGACTCTTGAACAGCCTTTTCAAAAGACGAATTTTCAATTATAGATTGTAATGCCTTGATGTCAGATTGAACCTCTTCCTCTTTTAGCTCGTAAAATCGCCCCTGTAAATGAGCAATGATTGCATCTATTTGATTTTTGTAGAATGAAAAACTGTAGATCCCATATTTAAAAAGGTTTTTGAGCTTAAATAATACCCCTGGATTACCCTGTTTTTTAATGATTTCCTGAAACGCCTTGCATAAATTGTATATGTCACTTGAATGCTGAATAGAGTAATAGGTTTTGTATGGTTCAATCTTATCATACTGCGATAAATAATCCTGAAAATGATGTTTTTCTACATTTATTTCATTTAATTTCTGTTTCAGTTTAGCTATGTTGTTTTGAGCGTCCAATAATTTTTCTAACCGGTTTCCTGACGCGAGGGTCTTTTTATATAAATTCACGTAGGTTTCAGGAGCAAGTTCCCATGATTTAATATTACTTGGATATTGACCTGTCTGATTATCAAAAAAAGCTGTTTTATTGGTATTATTGCCTAAGGGTGCTGCAATGAAATGTACACCGTATTTCTCGAGCTTCTCAAATACATTAGAAGTAGCTGAGTTGTTGGAGGAAACGACGGCAATGGAACGTTTATTCATGACTGCATTGGCAATGATATTTAATATGGTTTGTGTTTTGCCCGTTCCTGGTGGGCCTTCAATGACGCTGATTGGTGAATTCAATGCCTTTGAGGTTGCTTCTTTTTGACTGAGATTGAATCCAAAAGGAAATACCGGATCTGGTAACCGATCAGTAGTATCTTGAAAAACAGACGGATTTAAATATAAAGCCAAGGTGCTTCGGGGATCGACAAAGGAGATGTTGTTGTATTGTCTTTCTAACTGCGTTTCCTGGATTCCTTCACAAGGAAGTCCAACCATTTGGGATAACTTTTTCAGATATTCGAAAACAAACAGGGCTTTATCGTTGGTAAGAGATGATTCCAGAATTTCAATGCTCTGTTTTTCTACAACATATGGAGTTCTTTTGGAACTGAACAGGATCTTGGCGTATAATCCGAAATCATAAATTTTTTTAACATTATATAGTGCGCTCCCCTTGTGCTCAATATGAATGTTGTTTCCTTTGATGATAGCTGGATTTTTAAGCTGGATTATATTTGTTTTATTATAGCTGTACGACTGCTCATTGCCTTCGAAGGTTACAATATATTTTTCTCCATTAGGACAGCAGGATTTTATATCAGAGGTTTTATCTTGGAATTGTCCAGTTCTTTTGTTTTTTACTAAAATAAGATTATTTTCAGGATTCATTTTTACATCACTCTTCAGCTGTTTATCAACGCTGAGAACAACGACCTAGGGTAATTATAATTTTATACTGATTTACAGAGCTAACGCCATGTTCATTAGAGAGTGCCACTTTTGGGCACGAATCTGATGGAGCAAAGTGTGTGTGTGCCGGGCTGTCGCCGGGCACGGCACCTGTTCTTAAAAGTGAGTCCAATGTATAGAAGTCCAATACATTTGGCAAGTCTTAGACACAGCCTGATGGAGGCGAAGGGTGTAGTGGTATGGCAAAGGGGTATTGGTGACAGTACTTCGGAAGGAAGTCCTCCTGCTAAGGCAGCACACCAAAAAAGTACGGGATGACGTTCAGAGATCGAGTATGGAAAAATAGGGGGCAGACCGGAAAAATGGGGGACAGCTCCCGTTTTAGCTTTAAAATTGTGGTCTCTCCCTTATTATTTTTTGTGAAGAAAGATGGTAGCGGAGCATTGCAGTTGGAAGCAGAAAATATATTGAAAATATAAAAACTAAACTCGGCGTAAAAGCGATTCACTGTAAAATACATGAAAGTGAGGGCAGTTTTGAGCTTCGGGAGGGCCAGATTCATTACACGGCTGCTTTCGGTACTGAAAATGAAAGGCTAAGACAGGAAAAAATCTATAAATGTGGCATTTTTCGAAATTTTAACAAGTGGTTACGTGATCCAGACCCAAGGTCCCGCCAAGATCCCGCATACCAAGATCCACACAAGATTCAACACGGCCGGGGGATCTGCGACAAAATTTCGGTCAGGAATACCTGAATCTAAATAACGCCTTAATAGCAAATCTCATAAAATTTATAGCCATAGCTAAGACAGAGTGCATGGGCTACGTTCAGATTAAATCAATGACATGCAATTGACACCTGAGTGGTTTCTGGTTACGATCATGATATGATTAAGAACTTTAAACATAAAGGGCTTAAAAAATTTTATCAGACTGGAAATCAACAGGGTATTAATCCGGAACATGCGAAACGATTGAGAATTATCCTTGCAAGATTGGACGCGAGCCAATGTCTGGATGATATGGATTTGCCGGGATTAAGGCTTTACCCTTTAAAGGGGGCGTTAAAAGGATTCTGGGCTGTTGATGTTTCCGGTAATTGGCGTGTCTTTTTTAGATTCGAAAATAATAATGCTGTTGATGTCGATTATGATGATTATCATTAGGGAGGAGTAAAAATGGTTATGCATAATCCACCCCATCCGGGAGAGGTCATCAAGGAACTGTGCCTTTTACCTTTGGGCTTAAGCGTTACAGAAACGGCTAAAGGGCTTGGCGTTTCTCGTAAAACATTATCAGCTTTGCTTAATGGTCATGCAGGGATTTCACCTGAAATGGCCATAAGGCTTTCCAAAGCCTTTGGCGGGAGCGCAGAAAGCTGGCTTATTCAACAAACTCAGTATGACTTATGGCAGGCAATGCAAAAAGAAAAAGAAATTAAGGTTAAAGCATTTGCATGAAACTTTGTAAAATTTAACCCATCGTTTCAGCGTTGGGGTTTACTGAGTACCGGTATAAAGTTTCACCGGCGCTGATTTCAGAAGAGGCAGAACTCTTAAAAGCAGTGCGGGGTCATACCCTTCCTTCTTTTTACATAGAAAATGCCGTGTCGGATTTATCCTAAATGTTTAATGGAACCCTTTTCTCTGTAAATGAAGAAACTTGTACCAGCATATCTAGGGCGGCCGGTTTCTTTCTCATTCTGCCCGTCGCCGGGTCCTGGGTCGGGTCCTCGGAAAATTAATCTTCATGTCCTTCACGCTTTTCATGGTTCTAACTATAAATTAAAGCTGTTGAAATTGGTACAAACTTTGACATTTACTGAAAATTTGTTTCAAGATATCTGCCGGTCAATTAAGGAGGCTTCAAAATGAGTTCATGGCAATGTCAGCTTTGTACGTACGTATACAATGAAGAAGAGGAATCTGTGAATTGGGATGATTTACCTGATCATTGGGTTTGTCCTGTTTGCGGTTCCCCCAAAAGCTCATTCGCTTTGGTGAAACCCAAAAAAGCGCCGACTCCTCCAAAAGAACCCACTAAACTTTTCCGGTTTGAGTGTGGACTTTGTTCTTTTGTGTTTAATGAACACAGAGAAAAACGGCTCTGGACAGCGCTTCCTGATACCTGGGTCTGCCCTGTCTGTGGTTCAGGGAAAGAAATTTTTAAACGTATTTCAGAAATTTCTGAAAAGCCGATCAAACCCAAATTAAACCATGTGGAGATCGCATCAGATTATCTTTCTGAGTGGCAGCGCCCGTCAGACGATTTTGAATCCCACATGACTGACATTCACCAGATGTCGGTTACCGGAAAAACACAAATTGGTCCCATGCGTACCCAGGTTTCGACAATTTCATGGGACGATATTCTGTTTGTGGCGGCCCAGCTTTTCAAATTACCGTTGAATAAAAGCAAGCCGGTTCAAGCAAAGACGGTAATCGGACCTTCGGCAAAATATCCATTAGTGCTTGAAACGCCCCTTATAGTTTCCCACATGTCTTTTGGGACGCTGTCCAAAGAGGCAAAAATAGCATTGGCAAAAGGCAGCGCAGAGGTAAAAACAGCCATGAGCTCAGGGGAGGGTGGTATTCTTCCGGAGTCTCTTGACAATGCTTATAAATATATTTTTGAATACGTTCCCAATAAATACAGTGCAACAGATAAAAATTTCAGCCTGGTGGATGCTGTGGAGATAAAGATCGGCCAATCTGCCAAACCCGGTATGGGTGGACATTTGCCAGGCCATAACGTGACCCGTGAAATCGCACGTATCCGGGGGGTCAGGGAAGGGAAAGATATTATCAGTCCGTCAAGTTTTCCTGATATCCGGAGTCCAGAGGACCTGAGACAGACCGTTGATTCATTAAGGAAAAAAACTAATGGTAAGCCCATTGGCATCAAGTTTGCCGCCGGCCACCTTGAAGAAGATATTAAAATAGCCGTATCCGCAGGGGTTGATTTTATAACCATTGACGGCCGTGCCGGTGGAACCGGATCCGCTCCTAAAGTCGTAAAAAATTCCACCTCTATCCCGACAATTTTTGCCCTTGCCCGGGCCAGAAAAATTCTGGATGAGATTAAGGCTGACAACGTTTCTTTGATCATCACCGGAGGGTTTCGGGTATCTTCGGATTTTGCCAAGGCCCTTGCCATGGGTGCTGATGCTATTGCACTGGGTACCGCAATGATGATGGCATTGGGATGCCAGCAGTACCGACTCTGCGATACCGGTAAATGCCCGGTGGGCATTGCAACCCAGGACCCAAAACTGCGTGCAAGACTTGATGTGGAACAGTCGGCAGCACGGGTCGCCAATTTTTTTAGAGTCAGCACAGAAGAGATTAAGGATTTTGCAAGATTGACGGGAAACGATGATGTCCATTTGTTAAATGAAACTGACCTTTGTACCACAAATACCGAAATATCAGGCCATACCAACATACAACACGTTTAAAAAAGGAGAAAAGATTATGGGGTCCATGGAAAATTTAGCAGCAGCATTTGCAGGCGAAAGCCAGGCAAATAGAAAATACCTGGCATTTGCCCAAAAAGCCGATGAAGACGGGTTTCCCCAGGTTGCAAGGCTCTTCAGGGCGGCGGCTGAAGCAGAAACCATCCATGCCCATGCCCATTTAAGGGTCATGAGAGGGATTAAAACCACCATTGAAAATCTGGAAGAAGGAATTGCAGGAGAGGCTCACGAGTTTCAAGATATGTATCCCGAATTCCTGGCAACTGCCCAGGAGGAAGGCAATAAGCCTGCTGAATTTACCTTTAAAAATGCCCTTGCGGTGGAAGAGGTTCATTACAGCCTTTACGAAAAGGCCCTTGAGGCTGTAAAAGGTGGTGGGGACCTGCCTGAGGGTAAAATTTATGTCTGCCCGGTATGCGGCAATACAGTGGAAGATGATGTGCCCGCCATCTGCACAGTATGCAATGTGTTAGGGGAAAAATTCTACGAAGTTCCATAATGGCAATATAAAATAAGGGCCATGGAAATTTTAAAATCTACCAATAGGGCGCAGGATTTTTTGCCCGTATTCAAGGCGCATCCATGTAATCATATTGTTCCTGATGCCCATGGTGCAACGAAGAATACGGTTAAAAAAACAAGCCCTATAGTAGACTATCTGAATCAATACGATTTATAAAGCTTGATTTTCGGCTATGGTTTTTCCGAATGGCCATCAACTTTGATTTGAACAAACTGGTTGTATTATTCTTTTTGGCAAGATCCTTCAAATCAATCAGCAGTGTTCTCGCTTCATCATAGCCCTTGGGCGTTCTGGTCAAAATAAGGGCGTCAACTTTCTTCCAGGTTTCATTTTCCCTTCCGGCCAGTCCGTCCAAATATTTTTGCCTTACTATGGCCGCTTCCTTTTCTTTGCGTGCTTTTTCCTTTGCCTTCTGTTCAGCGATCTGCCGATGCTTTTCTTCAGTATAGGTCTCCGTTTTTTGAAGCAGTTTTAGTACCGTGCGTGATGCCTTTTCGTTGTTTTGGGTGTCTTTTCTTGATAGTGTTTTTTGAAACCGCTGCAACAGTTCGTTTCCTATATGAGGATCGTTGTTATTGATTAGCCGAAAAATAATTGTATCTTTTTCACTATTGGGCAGCCCATCTATCCAGACCTTTAGCTTTTGATCATTTTGAACCGGTTTTTGTTCTGCAATACTGTTTTCAGCGGCTACCTGGATAAGGTCCTTATCGAGCCGCATGAAATCTGCGAAACTTTCAAGGGAAGCGTTTAAATTTCCAAGATTTTCAGGAACGGGCGGTTCTTCTTCATCGTCTTCGATCTCGCCCATTTGCGCACAAAAGAGCCAGGCAAGATACAAGCAGCGATAATCCCCCCGCAAAAGATCGGAACGTAATGAAATCAATGGTGACAGATAGCCTTCACCTTCTTCCCAATCATAATCTTCGGTTTCAGATATAAAGTCAAAGATCAGGTACTCTCCCTTTTCATAGATAGTCCAACTGTCTCCGATGCAATATTGACTTGCAAGATCCAAATCTATTAATTTTCGCGAAATCTTCAGCATAAGCTGATGGGTTCCCCAATTGGTGACATATAAAAAAGCATCAAAATATTTTTCCACCAGCTTCAATGGGTCACCTTTGAAGTTGCCGAAGTTGTATTCATTGACAAAGCTTGTGGAGGTGATCTGCGCTCTGGAGGATATACTTCGAAGCACTTCTCGATCTTTTTCAGATAACGGTTTGTCTATGGCCTGAAATGCATAATACTGGTATTCACTCATCTTTGTTCCTTATTGGATGCCCCTTGATCTTTTTTTAGGTTTTATTTTTTCTGCATAACAGTTATCCAAACAAGACCTTTTCTAATTTGTGAGCTGCGTTGCGGCGCTTATCCGGGGCCATCCGTTCCAGATTTAGCAATTTCCACTGGATGGCAGGTAAAATTTGCGCCTCGGGCAGTGGGAATTTTTTCCAATCCGCCTTTCCCTGTTTAAGATCCAGCAAAAAAAGCCTGTCATCATCATTCAGGGCTTTATGTATTTGAATAACCAGTTCCGGCAAAGTATCCTGTAATCGTTCAAAGTCTAATTGTTCATATGCCATGCCATCAAACTCTGTTCTGTACAGCGGAAAAATATCTTGGGATTTAGGTGCTAAAAGTTCAGCCATGGGTCGGTTATGGCCTATGAGATAGACCATGAACGCATTTTTTAATGACTGTGTAATCCCCTCATGCTGCAGTAGCCAGTAGGTATCATATAGATCACGGGGGTGCTGCCGGTCTAAGGTTGCACAAATTTTTCCGGCAAAAAGATCTTCAAAACTCAACAAAGTCATACTGGCAAAGCCAAAAACTTTCTCGGTATTGTCTGACACTCGGCGTGTTTGGGGCGGATAGACGCTACCCCGCAGAACCGGAGTTACTTCAATTTTGACATGGGTAACACCTTGTTGCACCAGCAGTTTATACCGATTATCTGTACCTTTCAGCCTCATTGCCGTTACCCGGACTCGCGGGATTCGTTTTTTAATTTCCTCAGTGATATTACCAAGTGCCGCATCAATTCCCGCAAGGCTTTGATCGCGGCCCTCTACCGGCAGATAGACCAGGTCAATATCCACAGATAAGCGCGGCATATCTCTTACAAACAGGTTTATGGCGGTACCGCCTTTTAAGGCAAAACAGGTCTGCTTTTCCACAATAGGTAAAAGATTCACGAGCAGGTGCACTTGGTCAGAATATGGAGTTTTCATCTTCTTTGACCATCTGTTTGGGAATCGTTATCTGATAAGCAGCATCAAAGACACCGTCCTTGACAAGCATGCGCTTACCCCGGCCTAAATCTATATTCCTGGTTTCCAGTTCTTTCAGCCAGGCATGATCATGGCGATCACTAAACCATAAAAACAGTCTTTTTGCCTTCACCTGCTTGCAGCATGTCAGCAACTTACCAAGCAAGTTCGGTCTTAAATTAACGGCACTTTCAAAAAATGTATCAGCTGTTAAAAAATCAGCAATTTCCCGCACATCCGCCAATAATTCAAGCAAGGCTAGTTCCGGAGTGCTGAATGGAATCGGCCAATCCCAGGAACCAAAAGGCTGGATAGTCAACCCGGGCTTGGGAAGTTCTTCAAACAGTTTTTTATTATGAATTCCAAATTTGAAAGAATCTGTAAAAATGCGTGTCCAACCCGGTATTTTTACACTGCTGTATAGACCAATTCGTTGCGTATCACCAAGCGGCAGATAATGGGCCAAACCTTGCAATTCAAGCGCACTACGGCCGCCTACATGTACTGCATATCCCATTTCATTCAGGGAAAAGACCACATGCTCCCATTTAAGAGGAGGCCCTGGACGTCTATATATGCCGCGACTTAAGGCCACGAGTTTACCTGTCCGTATGGCATAATCCACCCTGGGCCGACTAAACCCCTGCGCCTTTAGCCAGGTGCGGCTTACTAATTGCCCATCAGGGAGGTATTGCTCAAGCGTTTTTGTATTTTTAGGCGGCATGGTTTATAAACTTTCTTTTATGCATAGTTTATATATGCATTAAGAGCAAATTTCAAACCATTTGTTTGAATTTAATAGAATTTGCATAAATTTATAATGCAAATTTCATATTTTTTAAACTCAACAATCTCCAGCAAACAAGACAAAATTTTAATATTTTAATGGAACCCTTTTCTCTGTAAATGAAGAGACCTGTGCCAACATATCCAGGGCGGCCGATTTGAAATCGTCCAGCAGGCGGGCGGTCTCTTTCTCATTCTGCCTGTCGCCGGCCTGCTCCAGTTCAAAGGCCATGTCTGCCAATTGGTCCGCACCGATGCTTTTGGCTGCGCTTTTAATGGAATGGGCCAGGCGGGCCGTCTCTTTATAGTTTTTTTGTCTCACAGTGCGGTCCAGTTCTTCCAGGTAGACAGGCAGATGGGTGAGAATGGACCGACAGGTAATCAAGAGCAGTTCATCATCATGATCTGCCAGGGAAAGGGCGCGGTTAGGATTGAAATATTCCGGTTCCGGCAGCCCTTGGGATTCATGATCCGTTCCGGGGGAGAGCAGCCGTGAAATGGTTTGGATCAATTTGCCGGTCTGAACCGGCTTTGTGATGTACCCGTCCATTCCCGCAGCCAGGAATCGTTCTTTATCCCCTTTCAGGGCATGGGCGGTCAGGGCGGTAATGGGGATGGATGATTTTTTGGGGTCATCCATCTTTCTGATTTCCCGTGTGGCTTCAAGGCCGTCCATGACCGGCATTTCAATGTCCATGAGAACCAGGTCGTATTGGTTCTTCCGGACCGCCTGTACGGCTTTCTGTCCATTTGACACCATGGTGACCCGTATACCTAATTTTTCAAGGACCGGCCGGATCACATCCTGATTGATTTTAAAGTCCTCTGCCACTAGGATGCGGCAGGATTTAAGATGAATTCCATCTTTTGGGGCTGTGGCGGATTCGTCGTTCCTTTGCCGGGATCGGAAAGGCACAGACACGGGAATGTCCTCCTGCCGGGCTGGTTCCAGACGGATTGAAAAATAAAAAATACTCCCACAAGGTTTACCACGCTCCACCCATATGGTTCCCCCCATCAGGTTCACCAGCTTTTTGCAGATGGCGAGGCCAAGTCCGGTGCCGCCATAGGTTCGGGACAAAGAGCTTTCCAGTTGGATGAATTCCTGGAAAATCGTGTCTGCCCGGTCTTCCGGGATCCCGATTCCGGTATCCCGAACGGAAAAACGGATGGGAACGGCTCCACTGATTCTTCTTTCCTGATCGTAATGTGCCGGTTTCGCGGTAATGACGACAGATCCATCCTGGGTGAATTTCACAGCGTTGCCGACCAGGTTGGCCAGGATTTGACGCAGCCGTGCCGGGTCTCCCTTGAGGCCTTTGGGTAGCCCTTCGACCGTATAGGACAAATGGATGCCTTTCCGGGCTGCAGCATTTGAAAACATATCCACTACCTCTGTAATGAGCCGCTTCGGATCAAAGGGCTGGTGTTCGATTTCCACTTTTCTGGCTTCAATGGCGGAAATGTCCAGAATGTCGTCAATGAGCGACAAAAGGTGTTCCGAAGAGTGGTGAACGACCTTGAGATATTTGCGCTGTTCCTGATTCAACGCCGTGGACAGGGTCAGGTCGGTCATTCCCATAATGGCATTCACAGGTGTCCGGATTTCATGGCTCATGGTGGCCAGAAAGCGGCTTTTGGCCTGGCTGGCCTCCCTTGCCAGTTCCGACGCTTGCTTTACGGCGGCGTCGGCTTTTTTTCGTTCTGTGATGTCCTCGCCGGACCCCAGAATATAGAGCAGTTCGCCCTGGGGATCTAATACGGCCCGGGCGCTCAACGAGGCCCAGATCACGGATCCGTCCTTTCTAAAGCACTGTACTTCGAATCCCGAGACCACCCGATTCTCCTTGACCATCCGTATAAACTCCCGGCGCTGTTTCGGATACAGGTAAAGGGACTCAATGTTTGTAACCTGTTCCACCATCTGCTCAGGTGAATCAAATCCAAAAATCCGGGCCATGGCCGGATTGGCGCTCAGCAGTCGGTTGTCCGGCGTGGACTGAAAAATGCCTTCAACGGCATACTGGAAAATATCCCTGTACCTGGCTTGGGATTTTTCCAGTTCCTTCTGGATCTCGTTGCGTTCCAGGGACTCTTCTTCCAACAGGGCTAAGGTATGGGCCTGCTCGGTGTTTATGTTGTAGAGTTCCTGGGTCCTTTCCCGGACGCGCTGCTCCAGGGCCCGGGTTTGTTCTTTTTCCCGGATGCTGGATTTTTCCAGTTCCCCGACCATGGTATTAAACATCCAGATCAAGCGGCCCATCTCATCCCTGCCGCCCGGTTCAAGGCGGACGGTCAGATCACCGTCCCTGACCCTTCCTGCTCCCTGGATCAGCCGGTTCATGGGGATGATGACCTGTTTGCTTAAAAAAATAACAATGCACACCACACAGATCAACAGAAAAATGAAGATCATTTCCCGGAACCGTAGATTCATGTTGTCCACCGCCGATTCAATGGCATCCCGGGTCTGCCTGACCGAGGACAAAATAAAGGATTCCGGTGCGACAATGCACAGATGCCATCCGGTGGAAGGAATGACCCGTGATGACAGCATTATCGGACCATGGTCAAGTTCCAGGCGGTGAATGGTTCGTTTTTCTGAAGCAATGGCCCCGGCAATGTTCCTGACCGGCTCGTATTGAGAATCCAGAAGGGTTTGTCCGAGCAGGTCTCCGTATCCGATATCCGACGGCCGGGGGGGCAGGCCGAAAGCAGTTGACTGCTCCCCGGGAAAGGCAATGATCCGGCCCTGGCGGTCTACAATAAATGAAAATATACCCGTGCCCGGATCATGTCCCGGTGAATGGTTGCCCAGAATATCCTCGATCATCCGGTCCAGGGTGATGTCAATACCCGCTACCCCCCAAAAATCACCATATTCTCCGTAGATAGGGGTGACGGCAGAGGTCATGAGTCCTTTTCCGGCTTCATCCTGGTAGACCGGGGTCCAGATGGTTTCCCGGCCGGGGTTGTTTTCCGGGCGGGCCATCCGGTACCAGATGCCGTCTTTGATTTCGTATTCCTGAATGGGTTTGAGTTTCTCCACCATGTGTGTGTTGGGATAATAAAGCGTGAAGCTGGTTTCCGTGACCACATACACGGCTTCGGATTCCGGATTCCGGTCTTTGACCGTTGACAGCAAAGGCCAGATGGCGGACATCAGGGTAATATCATGTTTGATTTCCGGTGAAACCCGGGTGTCTCCCCAGTACAGCACGGTGAAAGGGTCAGAGGCTGGATTTGAGAAAAAACGGTTGCCTGAAAAAAAGAACAGATCCGGTTGAAAACCGTTGCTTAAAGACCGGTCTTTTGTTTTTTCGGTGGTTAAAAATAGCTTCTGATCCAGGTGGAGGGCGGCCTGGCGGGCAATTAAGGCCGAAGACAGGCTGATTTTACTGAAACTGTTTTCATAGCGTCTGGTCTGTTCTTCCATAATTCGGGAGAGGAACAGGGTGGTTTTTTCCCGGATGTGTTTTTCATTGACCCCGACACTGTACTCCCCGAATTCGACCATTAGTTCGGTTGCCAGATAGGCCAGCGATCCCATGGAGAGCATCAGAACACAGAGAATCAGCACAATCAGTTTAAAACCGATCCTGGAAAACAGGGAACGGTACCCGGGGGTTAACCGTGGTGGACGCTTGTTTTTACTATTTGTCATTTTTTTTTAAATGCAAGAAGAGCGGTCACCCATTAAAAGCCGGGTTTTGAAATATAAGCCGATTTGACCAACCTAAGGAAAATACGTATAAACCTCTCCCCGATGCAGGAACCTGACAAAGCAGGCAGTAATCACCCATTCTGATGCGGTAATGATTGCCTTGGGCCTTTAATTTTTTAAGGTATCCGGATACCATTGATATCTTGGGCCTCTTCCACTTCCTGTATGATCTGTCGGACCCGGTCAAGCAGCGGCTTGTCTGTTTTGCGTTTTTTTAAATCCCTGGCAAAACTCTTTTTAAAATTGAGGATCACGCTCAGCCTTCCAGTATGTGAGATATTTCTTCTTTTGTGGCTGTGCCGGTATTTTGCCCTTCCTGGATCGCTCGGCTCAGGGCAATGTCTTCCATGGCCTCCATGATCATGTCATGAAAGATGTTCTGTTTTTCTTCGAGTATCTCGACAAGCGCTTCCTTAAAGACCTGTTTGAGCTTACCCTCATCCATTACGGTCTGCATGGCGTCTCCTTACAAACAATCAGGCCCGGGCCAGTTGTTCAAATTTAACTTATCAGGCAATCCGGATATATTCGCTTTACTGGTATTCATACGTTTCTCTTTGCCTGTATTTTCTATAAATATGGGGCTGTGTACAAGCATATTTTTTCTTGACAATAACTTTAAAGGAAATTGATTAAGCCTATTAAGTTATCTTTTTGTCGTGAAAAGCAAGTTTATTTTGATTTCAGAGATGATTTTAGAAACGAAGGTTATCAATCTGAACGCGTCAAAGTCAACCGGTTGATGGCCCGGCAAACAAATCAATCTTAATGGGCACTATTTAGTCTTTTGGGGTTTCGCCCTGGCCGTAGCCTGGGCCGTATGTGGATTTTGGGGCCAGTAATGTTTAGGATAACGTCCCATAAGGTCCTTTTTTACCTCCTGGTAGGTATGTGCCCAGAAATGAGCCAGGTCGGTTGTGATTTGGACCGGGCGGGATGCAGGGGATAGCAGGTGAAGGGTCAAGGGGACCTGGCCTGCGGCAATCACAGGGGTAGCGGCCATGCCGAACACTTCCTGGATTCTGACGGCAAGCACTGGAGATGCCAAAGGCCCGTTTTTATCGGCGTACCGGATGGGAATGGTAGATCCGGACGGCACCCGGATATGGGTGGGGGCGTGCCGGTCCACCAATTTTAACTGATCCCAGGTAAACAGCGCTTTTATGGCAGCATCCAGGTCCACGCGCTTGAGTCCGGCAGCAGAGGTCACCCCGAAAAGAAAAGGGCCAAGCCAGTCTGCCAGGGTGTCTGTCAGTGCTTGATCCCCCACATCGGGCAACCGGGCAAAATCCGGACAGGCTTTGGCAAGATTTTTTAGAAAAATCATCCTGTCCCTGAAATTCATGGTTTTTTTTCGCCAGTCAAGTATCCGAAGACCGGTTTCCTTGATCCCTTGGATCATGGCGGATTTCACTGCTTCCGGATCAGGTTCGGGCGCCGGCATTTGGCTGACAACAATCCGGCCGAATAGTGTTTGTCTGACCGCCTTTACAGAACCGGTCTCCTGATTCCAGTCCACAACGTCCTGGGTTACCAGTTCCGTTGAGAAGTCGTTTTCCAAATCTGCCCGATCCAGGGCTGCGGCCAGAAAAATACGCGCATTTTTTGCCTGGCCGTCTACTTCAACGGCCACAATAAAGTCACGGGCAGACAAGGTATTTTCCGTATCAAAAAACACACCGCTGCCTTTGGCTGTAAGAAAGGATAAAGACCCGGCACTGCGCCTTACCGCCACCCGGTCCGGGAAGGCCTGGGCCAGAAGCCTTCCAGCCGCATTCACATCCATGCCCCGGCCTTGAATATTAAACAGTGAAGCAAGCCGCCGGGCCTGGGCCAGGATGGACAATGCCCGTTCCCGTTGGGGGAAAGCTTTTTTTGGGGTTTTGGATTGGGAGAGTTTGGTCAGCATCTCCAGGCGCAGTACGATATCGGGGTCCCGGCGTCCATGTTCAAAAGCAGCGATATCTTTTTCTTCAACCAATGCACATAGACAGCATCCTAAAAAGCCGTGACCCATCTCTTTGGCCCGAAGGATCATATGGGCCAGCCGGGGGTGGATGCCCGCAGTCAGCATCTCCCGGCCATGGGCAGTGATTGCGCCTCCATGATCCAGGGCGCCCAGGGACATAAGCAGATCTTTTGCCACTGCAACCGCCCGGGGGGAAGGGATGTTCAGCCACTTAAGTTCGGAAGGATTTCGCACCCCCCAAAGGGAGAGTTCAAGGACCAGGTGGGCCAGATCCGCGTTGAGGATTTCCGGACGGTTGAACGGCACAAGGCCCTGGTGCACATATTGGGGCCACAATCGGTAGCAGATGCCCGGAGCGGTGCGGCCGGCACGGCCCCTGCGCTGGTCTGCAGATGCTTTGGAAACAGGGCGGGTTTCAAGCCGGGTCATGCCCCGGCCCGGTGAAAATTCAGGCTGGTTTACCAGGCCTGCATCCACTACCACCCGGATACCCTGGATGGTCAGTGATGTTTCTGCAATGGGTGTGGCCAAAACAATTTTTCTATTTCCTAGTGCTGACGGCTCAATGGCAGCTTTCTGTTCCTTGAAAGAGAGACTGCCGAACAAAGGGATAATTTTTACAGCAGGATCCTGTTTAAATTTTTCATTTAAATTTTGCGCAAGACGCCGGATGGCTGCGACACCAGGCAGAAAGACCAGAATATCTCCGTTATGACAGGCCATGGCCTTGACCACGGTATTCAGACAGGTGGGCAGAATACCGGCCCATCCGGACCTGGAACCGGAAGCCCGCTTTTGATTATGCGGATCCACATATATGGTTTCCACGGGCCAGGTTCTGCCCTGGGATGAAATCACCGGGGCATTTCCCAAAAGATCGGACAACGCCCGGGTATCCATGGTGGCGGACATCACCGCAATGCGCAGGTCTTCGGCAAAGCCTTCCGCCGCATCAAGGCTTAGGGCCAGGGCCAGATCCCCATGAATATGGCGTTCATGGAATTCATCAAAGATAACAAGCCCCACGCCTTCCAGCCCCGGATCAGACTGCAGCCTGCGGGTAAGAATTCCTTCGGTGACAATTTCTACCTGAGTTTTTGGGCCAATGCATCTTTCCATGCGGACCTGATACCCAATACGCTGACCCACAGTTTCTCCAAGAAGTGCAGCCATATGGGCGGCGCAGGCCCGGGCCGCCAGCCGCCGGGGTTCCAGCATGATGATTTTTTTATTTTTTAACCAGGGCCGCTCCATCAAGGCCAGGGGCACAAGGGTGGTCTTTCCCGCGCCAGGCGGGGCTGCAAGCAGGGCATAACGTTTCTCTTCCAATGCGTTGTCCATCTGTCCCAGCACCGACACCACAGGCAGATCTGCAATGCCGGCAAAATTTTTTACCTTCCTGGGCAGCATTGAAAGGCCGTTTTCCAAATGGCTGGTCATAGCAAGTTCTTTCAGACTCATTCCTTAATCGGCCAAGGGGTCTTCACCAGTCTTCCAACCAGCTAAATACTTTTCAACCAGATGAAAATCTTCACCAGGATGCTGGGTAAAAGTGATGTATTGATTTTCAGTCTCTACATTAAAATTATTTTTGACAATATTCATATATCGAAGTGCTATCTCTCTTCGTTGTTTTATGGTACGGCCTTCCCTGATATCAAGATTCATTAGACAAATGTCATCTTCCGGATTGGCCCGACCAATCGTTAAATTGTATTTACTGTATTCTCTGATTGATATGGCGATATGGTCAGTTCCAGTATCCATTATTTCAGCAAAGGCGGCACGTATCTCATTAGCAAACTTATCTTTGATGCTGTTTTCAACCTGTTTATTAATTTCAAATTGTAAGTGTGGCATGTTTACCTCCTTTTAGGAATTAATGATATTTAATGGTACATATATATACACGCAAGTAAATCAAAAAATTGTTTACTAACTAATTGTTTTACCCTGTGAATACTTTTCCATTGCCTCCTGCAACTCACGGGGGCGCGGTATGCTGCCAACCGGTTCAGTGGGAATTGCACCCAAACCGAAATCTTTTGCCGGATTCTGTTCATCTATTTTCTCTTTTGTTGTCATTTCACCCCTTAGTATCAAACAACCATGGCTTCGATAATATATTTGACGGGCCTGATTTCCTTAATCAAGGCACTGATCTGACCGGCACCCGCCGGGAAGAGGTCAAAGTCTCCGGTTTGTCAGGCCTGATATGAATTCTTCAAATCATATTCCCCGTTGAAATTTTTACCTGAACGTATCAGTTCTTCCAGTTTTGGATAAATCGCTTTAGGCGACCTGGCTGACGTCGTTACAACCTTAACGCCCGCGTCGGCCAGTATTTCAAGAATAGCCTCGTTGTCGGGGTTCATGGCGATCATGAGGTTTGTCCCAAAGGGTTTGTCTGTATACTCCTTATTTAGGCGCTAAGCTATGGAAACGATTTTTGAAGCCAGGGCCGTAATTTCTTCACAGACTTTTTTATTTTCAACAAAATCAGTATAAGGAAAATCCGCAACTGTCAGGTTGGAGTTTTTTTTGATTGTTCTCATTTTATTAAGGGCGTTTGTCTTGCATTTTTCAGCTTTGCCGCAGGTATTGCAGGGGATATTTCCGTTTCCGGAAAGGGTGACCTGACCTAAAAGATTAACCCGGTCGGATTCGGTAAATTTTTTGGCAAGGGCTGCATTGGCTGCTTCCAGTGCGACAGGGTCCAGGCCGTTCATGACGGTTGCCCAGGGTTTATCTTTTAACAGGGTATTGTCGTGCTTCATACACCATAGTCTTTCAACAAAGGCCCTGGTAAACCCATCAACCTGGCCAAAAGGAATGTAACCGCCGACGACTACGGCATCTGAATCCAGCAGCTTTTTAGCCAGACCGGGAAAATCGTCATTTACTTTGCAAACATTATCATTGACGCATCTTTTGCACCCGTAACAGGGTTTAACATTGATGGTGGACAATTTGACAAATTCTGCCTCATACCCGGTTTCATCCATCAGTTTTTTTATCGCCCTGTCCGTGTTGCTGTTTTTAACCGGGCTCCCCGATATTCCGATAATTTTTTTGGTCATGCCGCCTCCTGGTATTGTTGATTTGACAAAGTTATTTGTAACACCTTAAAGACACTATACAATGCGGAGGGGGAAAATGTTGTAGCAAGTGCTACAGTTTTAAAAAAATAAAAAAAATGAGCCGGAACCAGGAACGGGACCGTTATACTCGATGATCAAGTTATATGAACCCGTTAGCGTTGAGCGAAAGTGAAACGATTTTATTGAAAGACGCCATGACTTCCGCGTTACAAATGCAGAATTTGAAATTTTTTTCGTGAAGCAGCATGTACAAAAAAAACAGGCGTCGTGATATTACCACAGGGACAGACACTTTTTCCTGATCAGGATTGCGTGAATATTCAGCTGAAAAAGCACCTGAAAGTATAATTTCCAACAAAGGATTAAAATATATGCAAGATTTTAACTACCATAATCCGACAAAAGTATATTTCGGTAAAACAGCACTGGACAACCTTGTCCATGAGCTGGAAACACAAGACGTCTCAAATGTGCTCTTTGTCTACGGTGGCGGAAGCATTAAAGCCAACGGTGTCTACGATACGGTAATGAAAGCTTTGAAACAGTGCAGGATAAACATTGTTGAACATGCAGGCGTAAAAGGCAACCCTTCACTGAATCATGCACGTAACGGAATTACCAAAGCAAAAGATAATAATGTTGATCTTATTCTCGCAGCAGGCGGCGGCAGCGTCATGGATGAAGCCAAGGCTGTTGCTGCCGGAGCATTGGTACCCTTTGATGTTTGGGATTTCTACTGCAAAAAGGAAACTGTGTCAGAATCTATATCGCTTTTTGCCATTCCGACACTTCCGGCAACAAGTTCGGAGATGAATGGCATATCAGTTCTGTGCAATGATGAAACAAATGAAAAATTTAATATAAATGCGCAGGGGGTTCTGAATCCTGTTGCAGCCTTTCTTGACCCGCAAACAACGTATACTTTGTCACTTAAGCAGACAGCATATGCGTGTACTGATATTATTTCACATCTCACCGAAAGTTACTTCACAACATCCTCAGATAAACTTCCATTGCAGGGCCGTATCATAGAAGGGCTGGTAAAAACTGTAATGGATGCAATGGATGTAATAATGAAAAAGCCCAACGATTATGATGCACGTGCCTCATTTATGTGGACAGCCACCCTTGCCTGGAGTGGGATTGTTCAGGTTGGTATTCCAGACTGGGGAATGCCCTGTCATGCACTTGAAATGTCAATGAGCGGATACCACGATACCGCCCACGGAGTAGGCCTTTCAGTCCTCACACCGTCCTGGATGAAACACGCTGCGACAATTCATCCAATCCGCATTCTTACATTTGGGCGCAATATACTTGGTATTCATACAGACAATATTGACGATGTCATTGAAGGTCTAAAAAAGTTCTATCGTTCAATCGGCGCACCGACAACATTCCTGGAAGCAGGTATTGAGAATCCGGAAATAGAAATTATGACAGACCTTGCCGATAAGGTATTTAAAAGCCGTGGTATCCCGGGGTACTCCCGTGATGAAATAAGAAGAATATACAAAAACTGTTGTTAATAAAATTTATTAATTTAGATCCGCTTAGGAATGAGACCGAAATAACTTGACCTGGGAGCGCAGGCGTCCCGCCTGCATTTTTACTGCAGGCGGGACGCCTGCGCTCCCGGATATATCAAAATGGGCAAGTTATTTCGGTGCGGCTTTTTTAGAGCACAACTGACTTTCATGCAATAATATCATTAAAATCAATAGATTGTAGCTATTTGCTCTATTTTTTGTTCGGTTTATCCGTGATGATAGATACTTATGAATTTTTAGTTTTTATATGTTAAACATATCTTTGCTTTTTGAAAAAGCAACATGGCAGAATCTACTGTTTTCATAAATTTTGAAGTCGTCCTGAAAGAGCCGCATCCAAAAAAAATTGGACCAAAGGGCTGGACACCGGAACAACTCGGTTCCCTCGCAGGCAAAACATATGTCACCACGGGTGCCAACACCGGTGCGGGATTTGAGGCAACAAGGATGTTTCTGTTCAAGGGCGCAAAAGTGATTATGATGAACCGCAATGCCGATAAGTCTACCGCCGCCATCGCGCAGGTGGCCAAACAGGAGATCACCGTGGACGGCTTTGAAAGTCAGCTTGTTGTGAACCACTTCGGGCATTTCTTCCTGTGTGAATTGCTCTTCGAGCGGGTTGAAGCGTCGGGGGGGGGGGAGGGCGAATCGTGGTCGTCGGTAGCAACGCGTATAAAATGGGGCTGAGGAAAATTCAGTTCGAAGACCTCAACTTCGACAAGACATATACCGCCTGGAACTCCTACGCCCAGAGCAAACTGGCGCAGATGATGTTTGCCTACGAATTGCAGCGCCGGATCCAGGCTGCGGGCAAGGGCGTTCAGATCCAGGTATGCCATCCAGGCGCGCCACGAACGAATTTGTTGAAGAACACGGCCATCTGCTTCAACAAGGTTGTCTGGTCCATACTCTTCCGTATTATCGCACAATCCGCCGAGAAGGTCGCCTGGCCCGAAGTTATGTGCGCAACACAAGAGGGGTTGGAGCCACAAAAGTATTATGGCCCGACAAAAAGATCACAGATGGCCGACCCCGTCGGCGAGTGTCCGTTAGATGAGGTCGCCCTGAATCAGGAAATGGCAGCCAAACTCTGGTCTGGACGCTCTCCGAGCAGAAGACGTCCCTGAGCTGGTCGCTGTAGCTCGATGAGCAAAGAAAGGAATGAGACAACGTCTGTGGAAATTGATCCTTCAAATTATGGGGTATTTGGGAAAAATTTCCGAGAATGAAATAATGGATTAGATTCAAAATATGACCTTGATCATTGTTTGGTCCAGAATGTCGGGGCGGATTCCATATCCTCCCCGGACAGGGCAGATATGGAATCTGCCCCTACCTAATACGCTGCCGAAAGGATGATCAAGGCCCAGAATATTTATCGGTAAAATCGAAGGGGATTGGTATCGCCCCAATCTCCTCAACAATAGAAAAGCCAGTGCTCACGGGGAGTTCCGAGACAATATCGACAGGTTTTAGACAGAATGCTCTCCTCTTTGGAAGTCAATATTTTTACTACCCTATCAAATACCCTCAGGTATTCTATTACTCGATGATCAAGTTTTTGTTAATTTGCCCAACTTCGGCGTTGAAAAAAAATTTTAATCCTCAAAATATATTGTATATTCCTCCGGTTAAAAATTGTTTCCGCCTTGAATTTGAACAAATTCCCTAAAAACTTGATGGGCGAGTATTAAGATTCCATTCGACTTTTTGATCCCCGTTGCTTATTGTATATAATAAACCCTATCTCAAATCCTCTGAAAGGAGGCCGATCATGGAAAAAATGATTCTCATCCCAGTGGAAGACTGCAGACGCTCCCTTCGGGCTGTCCGGTATGCCGTTCATTCAGCTTCTTTTATCAAAGAACTTCATTTTGTGCTTTTTAACGTACAGCCGATGATATCCCTTTATCTTGAGGATGAGGCCCAAAAGGACATCAAAGTGAGGGCGAAGCTTAACAATGTAAAAAAGGCAAATCAGGCCAATGCCATATCCCTTCTGGAAAGCTACCGAGATGAAATGATCGGGATGGGGATTCCAGCAGATCGCATAGAACTCAAGACCCAGGTCAGGCAGCTGGGGCTGGCCAAGGATATTATCGAATATGCCCAAAAGAATTTGTTTGACGCAGTGCTTATGGGTCGAAGGCGCCTGGCAGGCATTCAGAAAGCCTTTACCTTCAGTGCAAGTTCCTCTGTCCTGGAACGCTCCCAGGTTATTCCCGTCTGGCTGGTGGATGGGACGCCGACATCCAAAAATCTTCTTGTGGCAGTGGATGGTTCCGAATCTGCCCTGATGGCAGTGGATCATGCAAGCTTCATGGTTTCCGGGAATACCGATATTCAGGTGACGCTGCTTCATGTGATGAATTCCGCCAGAAATTATTGTACCATTGATCTGGATGCCCCTGATGATACGGAGTTTGAAAAGATCATATCTTCAGGCGACCGGGCCTGTATTGACCAGTTTTATCCTTTGGCCATGAAAAAGTTCGAGCAGATGGGTCTTTCTCGTGACCAGGTCAGGTTTGAAACCATAAAGGGGTCAAGGCGTATAGGCAATAGCATTGTCTCCTATGCTAAGGACAAAGGGTTTGACACCCTGGTAATGGGCCGGACCGGAATCGACCGGGCTTTTTTTATGGGATCTACTTCTAAACAGATACTCAACCATGCTTCAGAGTCGGCCCTTTGGATTGTGGGATAGGGCTGCTTTTTTTTGCCGTGGCTATTGAAAAATAAGACTCTGGATGGTTTTTGCATAGCTTCTGCTGGACGAAAGTTTTTTATAAAATTAACCGTATTAGAGGTGGCCGTTACCTCATGGGGAAATCCCTCATAATCCCCAGACCGAATAATGATGACGAATTAAATCATCATTGCCCAGATATCCATCCGTAATTCAAGTTTATTTAGTTGGATAAAATGCCCTTTGCTTCCTTCTCATTTCAAATCGGGCAGCAAAAATTGCGGCAAGGAGGCTTGCGGCTGGAAAGATAAAGTAAGCATTGAGAAATATGGTCTCAATGCTGTACATTTTCATGACTATGGCATTCCGGTATGTCCCACAGGTACCACCTAAGGAATGGCTCTTAAATAACTTGCCCATTTTGCTATATTTCCCCGACACGGAATTACACCGCCATTTTAAGTGAATTTTAGTGTCGGGGGTCTATCACGACTAACCGGCCAAGTTAATTGTCGCAGAATACTAAAAAAGTTCTATCGCTCAATCGGAGCACCGACAACATTCCTGGAAGCAGGTATTGAGAATCCTGAAATAGAAATTATGAGTTTAGGTCCGCTTCAGGTTCTCAATGATGCTTCTTATGGCTATACGCCCTGAACTGAGTGCAAAACTGCTGGCAGATCCTTCTGCGAGAAGGTCATATGTAGTATCATAAAGTCCTCCCATGTCCTGACCGGCCACATATAATCCCGGGATGACCTTCCCATTGCAATTGAGTGCCTGCATCCTTGTGTTTATCTTGACACCTCCCAGTGTCAGAAAAAAAGCCCTTAGTCCTTTAAGAGCAAAATATGGTCCTTTATTCACATTGAATTTGATAAGATGCTCAGGTTTCCGACTGAAATCAGGATCAATTTTCCGGTCGGCATAAAGATTCACCTGCTTTATGGTCTCATTCAGTTTTTTTGGATGTATATTGATTTGATTTGCCAGGGCGTCAATGGTATCGGCCTTGAAAGCAAAACCGGATTCAAGCCCTTTTTGAATTCCTTTATCAAGGGCTGTCATTTTTTGTCCTGGAACGACAATAGCGTTGAATGGTGTCAGCGGGCCCTTTTCGACCATGAATTTTCTCATATTGTCATCAAAAACAGACCACATCAAACCGCCGTTGGAAGTCATTGCGTTATAAACATCACTGAACACCGACCCCAGGGATTCATTGTAGAAACGCTCCCCATGCCTGTTGACCCAGAGAAATGGCTGGCTCAGGGCACAGCGTGCCTGTTGCATATGTTCAGGCCCCCTAAACTGCCTGATGGCAGGCTCACTGTCAAGATAGGGGCTATTCCCTGCAATGGCCTCCATACCTGCAAGGGAGACGTCTGCACCCAGGGCCATATTAATCCCGTCGCCCGTCCTTCCGTCAACAGCCGGTCCGCGATACATGAGTTTTTCCATTCCCGGGGTACTGACATCGGGGACATACTTATTCAACATTTCCCTGCTGCTGGCAAACCCACCGGTTGCTATAATAACGGCTTTGGTTGACACCTCAAAGGTCTCGCCCTTATCGTTTTGGACCACGATACCGCACACAGCATCCTTGTCATTGATTATTAACTCTTTTGCCGGGGTTTTCGTCAGAATTAAACCGCCCTTTTGTTCAATGCCTCGAGACAATATCTTCACTACACGGGCACCTGAGCCTTTGAAAATATGCCATACTTTCAGGCTTTTTTCAGGAGGAAACATGGTTTTGATTCCCGTTATTTCAACACCTTGCTCTTCTAACCAGTTGATTGTTTTGCCGGATTCGTTGAAAAGAGTGCGGATAACCGCTGCATTGCACCGCCAGTGGTGAAAATCCATGGTTTTTGTAAACACCTCATCCGTGGTCGTCTTAATTCCATTTTCCATCTGGAATCGGGTGCCGATTCCCAAAGAACCTTCCGGGAAAAGACCTGCGCCACCAAGAAAGGGCATTTTTTCCAAGACAATCACCTTTAGGCCGTTCTCTACTGCGGTCAGGGCTGCTGAAAGCCCGCTTAATCCTCCGCCGGCAATTGCAATGTCATACTTTTTCTCGGAAAAAGCGGATACGGATGATGTCATGCTGTATTTCTCCCGGTTCATTTTATAATTTTATATTCATAACCCAACAGGTCAATCACTTAACTGGGCCGTTTGTCAGGCCATTCCCGCGAGTAGTTGCCTGGAATGGCTCCACTGTCTGGGTGACTGCCCGTACATGCGTTTGAACTCTCGGCTGAATTGAGAGGAGCTCACGTAGCCCACCTCCATAGCCGCTTCGTTCACATTCATTCCTCCGGCAATCTTCATGGCGGCGTTGTTCAGCCGCATAGACTTCACAAACTGGATGGGCGACATCGTGGTAGCCTGCTTGAATTTGCGGTGGAACACGGCACGGCTCATCCCCACCTGTGCGGCCATATCTTCGATGGAGACCGTTTCGTATAGGCGAGAAGATAAATACTCAATTGCCCGTGCGATTTCATTTCCCACACCAAATGCGCGCCTTGCGGAATCCCCAGCATCCCCCTTTAAAATAGCGTAGTACACCTCCCGAAGCCGACCTTCCCCAAGTACCGCCGTATCGACCGGGCTATCTCCCAATTGCAGCAGCCGCAGCAGCGCATCAGTGAATGAGTCGTCCCAGCGTGCGAGTGCAAACCCCTGCGGGAGTGGTCCTCCCTTGGGTTTTCGGATGGCACCAGCGGCGTTTTCCATCTCAATTGCCAGTTCGGTCATCACTCTTGTATCCAAAGAAATATACACTCCCAGGAGGGGATTGTCCGGCGAAGCTGTGGGAGTCCCCGCCTCTACCGGCATCGACATGGCGCAACACATATATTGCCTGCTGTCGTATACATATGTCCTGCCATCCAATATAGCTTCCTTGGCACCGTTCACGATGGCCACTACGGTAGGTTCATACACCGCAGGGGCGCAGCGAATCGACTCAGTAACCCGGAAAAGTTGCACCCCCTTCACCCCGGTTTCCACCATGCCATCCTCGCTGACCCAGTTTTCAATAAGTTGTTTTATTTGTTGTTTGCTCATGTAACCAATGTAGCACTAAAAAAACACACAATACAATCGAATTGATATAATTAGGCATATTTTAGCGATTATTTCATCTATTATTATAAATTTTTAAGAGTTATAGTTGCTTTTAGACGGGGAAAACACTTGTCGCACAAACGACCATCCGCCGCTGGTAGGCGCATTAAAATGGAAAACAAAATTTTTTCAACGGCACCCCAACTAAACATGTAAAAAAAGGAGTTTGAACAATGACAACCAATATAAAATTTGGACCAAAGGGCTGGACACCGGACCAACTTTGCTCCCTCGCAGGTAAAACATATGTTATCACCGGTGCCAACGCCGGTGCGGGATTTGAGGCAACACGGGTGTTTCTGTCCAAGGGCGCAAAAGTGGTGATGATGAACCGCAACGTCGATAAGTCAACCGCTGCCATCGTTACGCTGAAACAGGAATTTGGCAGTGACGCTGATGTGACTTTTGTTCGCATGGACCTTGCTGTGCTGAGTTCCGTTCGGGACGCGGCGGTGGAAGTAATGGAGAAGATTCCCCGAATCGACGCGCTCATCTGCAACGCCGCCATCGCGCAGGTGGCCAAACAGGAGATTACCGTGGACGGCTTTGAAGGCCAGCTTGGTGTGAACCACTTCGGTCATTTCCTCCTGTGTGGATTGCTCTTCGAGCGGGTCGAAGAATCGGAAGGGCGAATCGTGGTCGTCGGTAGCAACGCGTATAAAATGGGGCTGAGAAAAATTCAGTTCGAAGACCTCAACTTTGACAAGAAATACACCGCCTGGAACTCCTACGCCCAGAGTAAACTGGCGCAGATGATGTTTGCCTACGAATTGCAGCGCCGGATTCAGGCTGCGGGCAAGAGCGTTCAGGTCCAGGTCTGCCATCCCGGCGCGTCACGAACGAATTTGTTGAAGGACACGGCCAGCTGCTTCAACAAGGTTGTCTGGTCCATGCTCTCTCGTATTATCGCACAATCCGCCGAGAAGGGTGCCTGGCCCGAAGTTATGTGCGCAACACAAGAGGGATTGAAGTTTGAAAGATATTATGGTCCAACAAAAAGATCACAGATGGTCGGCCCCGTCGGTGAGTGCCCGTTAGATGAGGTGGTCCTGAACCAGGAAATGGCAGACAAACTCTGGAGGCTCTCCGAGCAGAAGACGTCCCTGAGATGGCTGCTGTAGTTCGACTATAAAAATTTTCGAGTGTCCAAATTGTCGTTGATCATGATCTTTGTGGCACCTCCTTTTGAAACTTGAGGTCAAAAGTTATGATCTTCTTCTAATGCCTGTTTCAGGGGACAATCCTTTTTTGGGTCCTGGCCATGACGATATGTTTCCAACACTTTTATTGATTTTTTGGCCAGGTCTCTTCTTGCCTCTCTTCGTTTTCCCTTTACACGTGGAATTTTCATTGAATCATATGCAGTGGTCTTATGTCGCATCCATGCAATTACAGCCGCTTGAGCTCTTTTATTAATAGGAATACGCTGGGTTCTAGCAACGGTTCCGCTGCCCACAGGGGTTGCGTGGGTGGTTATGATTTTTCCAAGGAGTTGTGCCTCTTTTTCATACCTGGGATGGAAATTCAAAAACTTGATGATCTGATCATTAAATTCCTGTGCATAGGCATTTTGCTTGGCCTGTCTTCGTGACAGCTCCCGCTTAAGCTCCTTAGCATAGGCTGGTGTTGCCCTCTTAGCAGCCACTTCCTGTTTTGCAGCCAGGATATTGTCAGCGGGAGCCCAGATTCCTTTTGAAATCATTCGTCTGCGGTATTTTACCTGGACTACCCATACGGGGCTCTTTAATTTTACTCGCCTTGTAACAGCGGCATCCCCTGCGGGCAAAAAAGCCCAGCCTTCAGGCCGTGTTAGTTTTTCCCCTGATTCAGAATATAGTGTTCCTTCTGTAGACCCTGGAAAAACACTTAAATGCTGATGTACCATTCACTGTGCCTTAATCATTTCTCAGACTCATTTCTCCCATCATTATTTTCAGCGGGGAACATGTTTAGCTGGTTCTTTGGATTTTATCAAGCGGTAAAATTGAGCAAATTCTTGAAATACAGTTAGATATAGAGTCTGAAATTTGTGTCCCTGCTATTTTTAGCCGATCCATTGACCAGTATTGTCTTGGAAAAGTCGACATCAACGATGTCATGTAATGGATTGAGAATATTTACCGATAGAATTCGAAGAAAATTGGAAAGAGTCCGTCCCCAACAATAGAAACGCCAGTGCTCATGCTGTTTTTCAGAACAATAGTGACTGTTTATAGACAAATGGCTCGCGTTTAAAATTTCTGAAAATGACAGAAAACAACTTAAACAAAGGCTAATTCTATGGGCACATTCAAAATTCAGTTTTATGCCTGAAAAATGATTGATTATTCTAAATCTTAAATTGAGCAATCATTTCATTTAAATTTTCTGCCAAGTTCGATAGTTCTGCTGCACTTTTATTAACACTTTGACTACTTTCACTAATATCAGTAGCAGCACGACTCACTTGCGCTATGTCCTGAGAAACTTCTCTGGCAACGGATGAGGTTTGATTTACATTCTCGCTAACCTCTTGAACACCTGTTGCAGCTTGGCTAACGTTATTTGAAATTTCCTGTGTAGTGGCAGACTGCTCTTCGATAGCTGTTGCAACGGTGGCCACAATGTCATTGATTTCGCTAATAACATTTACGATGGATTCAATTGCCTTAATTGATTCTGTTGTTGTCGCTTGTACACCAGAAATTTTTTCATTAATTTCAGTTGTTGCGTCGGCTGTCTGTTGTGCAAGAGCTTTAATTTCCCCGGCAACAACAGCAAAACCTTTTCCAGCTTCACCTGCCCGAGCGGCTTCAATTGTTGCGTTTAATGCAAGAAGATTTGTTTGTTCAGAAATATCTGAAATAGTTTCAGTAACTTTACTAATATCTGAGGCAGATTTGCCAAGCTTATCTACCTTTTCTGAAACCTCCTGAGCAGTTTTAACTGCTAAAGAAGTTGTATCACTGCCTTTTGAGGTATTGCTGGCAATTTCATTAATCGTGGCTGACATCTCCTCAGAAGCAGAAACAATCATTTGAATATTTGCAGTTGTTTGTTCTGTAGCTGCAGCGACACTGTTCATATTTGTGCTCATTTCTTCAGCGGCTGAAGCAACGCTGGTAGAGGTCTCTGCGGTCTGAGTTGCATTAGTGTTAATCTGTTCAGAAACAGATGCAAGCTCCGTCGAAGAAGAGGTGAGTGTTTGAATACCTGTTGAAACATCCTTGAATATTGTTTGCAAATTCCTTGACATTGAATCCAAAG
Organism: uncultured Desulfobacter sp.; assembly: GCF_963675255.1. Classification (GTDB taxonomy): domain Bacteria; phylum Desulfobacterota; class Desulfobacteria; order Desulfobacterales; family Desulfobacteraceae; genus Desulfobacter. Next base: position 393,052 of record NZ_OY775937.1, on the reverse strand, counting down.
CCTTCAGCAATACCCCTATTTCATCTTTTTGATTAGTTTTAAGGCGCTGGGTTAAATCCCCTTTAGCAAGCTCATTGGCAAAAAGAACAGCAGAATTAATGGGCTTCTTTATAAGAAATGAAATCATAATGCCGAAAAAAACACTGATACAAATACCTACTACCAATAAAAAACCTATAATAGTACGGGATTTTTTCCCATCAGAGATAACTTTCTTAGAAACATCTTGAACCATTTCAAGACTTACTTTTAGCAGAACATCAATACTGCTCTCAAATGTATAAATATTTTCTTTGAAAGGCTTCATCAGCCCGTTTCCTCTCTGGGGTGTCATGGTCTCATCTGAAAATACGACCTCAGTCAGCCCTACGAATCCCTTAACATATTTTTCGTATGCGGATTTAGCATCCACAATAGCTTTTTTGCTATCAGCAGAAAGATGGGGATCTTTTTTAATCGCCATGTCAAGTTCATCAATCAATGCCTTTGTCTTTTCGGATACTTTTAGGAATTTTTCAATGTATCCTTCTTGTTTCTCTTTTTTTCCAATATTTAAAAAAAAGTCTTTCTCATACCGTCGGTGCTGAAGTGCAAATATTTGTAATTCTTCTGACTTTTTGAGAAAATCCACATCATTTTCAACCATATCTTCCACACTGGAAATATTGCTTGAAATTCGAATAAACCCAAGCCCTCCAACCGTAGCTACAATCAAAGAGACGAACAAAAAGCTTCCAATTAACTTTTTCCCGATAGATAAATTATTAAACCAATTTAAAAGCATGAATATTCTCCTGCAAAAATTAGAACTTCATTTTTAATTTTAAAAGTCAAGAAAGTAAGTTTTTTCACTGAAACCGTCGGGTGCGTGTGAAAAACAGCCGAATCAATGTGGAATTGTAAAATCAGCGCATTTATTATCGAAAACCAAATCTTCGATTTTTTTGTAGCTACTTTGTTACCGTATAGCTAATGGTAATGAAATCTCATATTTTTTCAAGAATAAAGTATCTTCTGATCTTTTTATCCCAGTGTTGACTTATGGTATATAAGAACTCCCAAGCCTTTATTTAAGGGGTGTTTACTACTTTTGTTATTGAAGGCCTGAAATTTAAATTAAGCAGATCAAATCAAGCTGTTTCAGGTGAAGACTACCTGTTGGCCAGATCCCGTTTTACAGTTGGAAGACTACCCCTTAGTTAGTCTTTGCTTTGGGCATTGGGCGAGGTGTTCCAGGACTTGAAGAAACCAGTCAGCAGATTGAACATGCGTTGACTGTAGGCGGAATGGAGATTCCGGGTTATCTGAAAACAACCGGGAATGCGGAATGTCTGGTATGCTGATTCGGTTCGACATGCCCAATGAGTTCTCTTCCCTGGAGTATTCGGAGACGACATTGAAGTCACCCCGGATAAATTCTGCAAAGTAGAAGATCAGTCCGATGTTTGGAAAAGGGCCAACGAACTTGGACCGGAAATTGCTGAAAAAATTAAAAATCGGTCTTTGATGTAATCGATAAAAATAGACATTATACCGAGAAGGCGTTTGCCACTTGTATCCGGTTTTGTTTTCAGATACAAGGAGACCTTAGGATCGGGTCTTAAATAATTTGCCCATTTTGCTATATCCGGGAGCGCGGGCGTCCTGCCCGCAGTAAAGATGCGGGCAGGACGCCCGCGCTCTCAGGTTAAGTTTTTTCGGACTCATTCCTTAGGAGCCTTCCATAAGAAGGCGCTAAATCCCAAACGTAAGGATAGACCCATGGCCCGGACAAAAAAACAGAACATCATCCCCAAAGAGGAGGCCGTTTTCTGGATGGACAAAGACGGCACCTGGCACAATGAACACGGGAAATTGGAACATCCCAACATTATAAAATATTTCAATCAATGCATCCAAAAAGACGATCAAGGGTATTTTTTATGCCAGACCATAAATGATGTTGAAGAAAAGGTCTATTTCCCTTATGAAGAAACGGCTGTTTTTGTGGTGAATCTTGTTAAAAAAGACGCCGGGATTGAATTAACCTTAAATACCCTTGATACCATTGTTCTTGACCCTGAAGCGCTTTACATAAAAAAGGACGCCCTTTTTATGAAAACTGACGCCCATGTGATAAAATTCACCCAGGAAGCCCTGGCCCAGATGACATCGTATATAAAAGATACTCCCCAGGGCCTTGCTTTGAATTTTGGCCGGACACAAACAATTATTCGTGAAAATAAATCGATGCCATGATGAACCTTTTCAAAATTTATATTGTTCGACCCTACCTGATCATCAGATATTTTTTTCACTGGGTGACGCGCTCAGGCAGTTTTGGCCCGGGCCAGGCAAGGCATATCACATCGTTCTCCGAACTATTCAGCGGGCAGAGCCTTCAGGCGGCCCTGTTCCGCCACCATGTAAAGCAATACCATGAATCTTCGTGTTCCGTGGCCTCGGTGGTCTGTGTGGTCAATGTGTTAAGGGAACGGTACGGATGCCCCGGCCCCACAGTTACCCAAGAGGCCATTCTGGAAAAAGTGAGAACCGCCCACTGGAAAGAGCGTATGGGACCAGACGGATACAAGGGGCGGCGGGGGCTGCCGCTGGCGGTTCTGACGGCTGTGGTCCAAGACAGCCTTACGGCCTATGGCATCCCTTTTAAAAAGGTTGAGATGATCCAAGGCACCTTAAATCAAAGCAGGACTATGGCACGACAGCAGATCCTTGGGCACCTTAAAAATTTTCAATTCCTGGACAATTGTTTGATCATTGCCCATTTTGACCAGGGTGCTTTCATAAAGGAATTGAACATCCCCCATATTTCGCCTGTGGGTGGATTTGATCCGTCAACCGGTCTTGTCACCATCCTGGATGTCGATCCTGACCAGAAACTGGCATACAGTATCCCCTTCAACAGATTCTATAAAGGTATCGCCACCCCATACGCCAGGTTGTTCAGGCCTTTCGGGTATGACCGGGGCGGGGTTGTGGTTGTTCATTTGGACTAAGGCCCATGAGCCTAACGGTGCAGGCCCGGCAGCATAACCGTTTCAAGCCGTTCGCGCAGGGCTTCAAAATCCTCATTTTTTTGTCCGCAGATATGGATGGGATCTAAAAAACGCAGCTGGATTCTGGCAAAGGGCTTGGGTACCATGAATCGATCCCAGGAATTAAAAAACCAGGCCTGATCCGCATCTGTGAAAAAAGGGACCAGTACAGCATTGGTCTGTAATGCCATTTTTATGATGCCCGGTTTAACCTTGCCCATGGGGCCGGTGGGACCGTCCAGGATATGCGCGCCAAGGCCATGGGTATTGAGATGCGCAATCATTTCTGCCATGGCCTCTTTGCCGCCTCTTGAAGATGAGCCCCTTGGTGTGCGCCATCCGCTACGCCGGGCCACGGCAGAAATGAGGTCGCCGTCCTGGCTTCTGGAAATCATTAGCCCCGGATGATACCGGGCATATTTTTTAAAATGCCGGATGGCCGAAAAAAACTGCTGGTGCCAGGTCACCAGAATTATCGGCTGATTTCCATTTAACATCGCCTGCCAGCTTTTTTCATTTTCAACCTTTAACCTGAAGGTCGCGGTATAAAGGCGTATGAAATAATATACAAAGCAGATAAAAGGACGGGTATAAATAATAAACTTAAGTTGTTTGATCATTTTAGGGGTTCCATAGGTGAGAAATGACCATGAAGCTATCAGACAGAAAGAAAAAAGCAAGGATAAATTGGGTAACCCAGAAATTATAAGGCGCGGCAGATGATTGGGTTTGTTATTGTTGACGTTGCAATGAATATCGAGTTCGGGTTAGGATTTTTTTATCCATTTCTTCAAGGGGGAAATCCACAAGATTCAGGCTGGCAAGCGTCTTCGATCAAGGCATTTTTTAAAAAATCACAAAAGCCCCCATGGTGTTGTTCTTTTTTGGAAGGCGCGTGGTTGACAGTGCAACTAAATTTGCGCGATACGCCCGCCGTTTGGGCGGTTTTTTACTTGACTCCTGGGTTGCTCGGATAGTATAGGCCGATATCCTTAAGCTTGTTGTTTTTATAGTTATATTATAATTACTTTTAAATTGTGAGGTATCATGAAAAAATGGTCTGTGTTAATAGTTCTTTTACTGTGCCTGTCCTGGGCAGCCCATGCTTCAGCCAAAACCACCCTTAGATACGCCAATTTTTTTCCGCCCACACACATCCAGAGCCAGCTTGCTGAAAGCTGGTGCAAGGAAGTTGAAAAAAGAACCAACGGAGAAGTGGTTATTCAGTATTTCCCGGCCTCCACACTGACCAAAGCCCCCCAGACCTACGACGGGGTAGTCCAGGGTATTGCTGATATCGGTATGACCGCATTGGGATACTCCCGGGGCCGGTTTCCTGTGGCAGAGGCCATTGATCTGCCCATGGGATACACCTCCGGGGTCCAGGCCACGGCCGTGGCCAATGCCATGTACGAAAAGTTCAAACCTGAAGAATTTAAAGATACCCACATTCTGTTTTTTCATGCCCATGGTCCGGGCCTGATTCATACCCGGGATAAGGCAGTGAACACCCTTGAAGATTTAGAGGGTCTTAAGATCAGGAGCACAGGGACCAGCGGCTTGGTCATGGATGCCCTTGGGGCGTCGCCGGTGGGCAAAAGCATGCGGGAATGCTACCAGATGCTGCAAAAAGGCGTGGTGGATGGCTCCTGTCACCCCATTGAATCCAATAAAGGCTGGAAACTGGGAGAAGTGGTCCATTACATGATTCAGAACTTTTCCACCGCTTATACCACCACCTTCGGTGTCTTTATGAACAAAAATAAGTGGAATAAACTTACCCCGGAACAGCAGAATGCCATTACGGAAATCAGCCTGGAGTGGGCCGTGAAACACGGAGAGGCCTGGGACGAATCCGACAAGGATGGTATGGCGTTTTTCAAGGAAAAAGGCGGGGTTGTCATCCCTCAGTCAGAAGAAGAATCTGAAAAGTGGCGTGGGGCTGCCCGGCCGGTTCTTGACAACTACATCAAAAAAGTTTCTCAAAAGGGCGTAGATGGAAAGGCTGTTGTGGATTTCATAAAAGCCAACATGTAGTATTCGCTATAATTTAAATAAACCGCGCCTCCGGGCGCAGTCGCAACATTTATGGAAGAATCCGCGCACATGGCGGATTCTTCCTAATTTTTTGTTAACATATTTGATATAATAACAGGCCGTTGTATGAAGTTGCTGGACCGTTTTTTAAACCTTGTTTCCGACCTGCTCAAATCTGCCGGAGCCCTTGCATTGACATTGATGATGCTCATTACCGTGGTTGATGTGGCCGGTCGTTTTTTCAAACACCCCATTTTCGGATCTGTGGAGATTGTGGGATTTCTGGCCGTTGCGGTTACTGCCGCAGCCCTGCCTCATACCTATAAAGTCGGTGGACATGTGGGTGTGGAAATTATCACCCGATTTTTGCCCCGAAGGGCGCGTTTGCTCCTGGACCTGTTTACCCGGACCCTGACTTTGATTCTTTTTTCAGTGGTTGCCTGGCAGATGTTTGTCTATGCCAAAGACATGCGGCAGGCCGGCGAAGTTTCCATGAACCTGGAATTCCCGCTGCATTATATTGTTCTTGTCCTGGCGGTAAGTCTTGCTTTTTTTTCAGGCACCATTTTTCAGCAGATTGTTAGCACCGTCAACCAATTAAGAAAAGGCACAACCAGATGAGCCCCGTTCTTGCAGGAATCGTCGGCATTGCCGTCATGATTATCATGTTCATGACCCAGATGCCTGTTGCGTTTGTTATGGCCCTGGTGGGGTTTCTTGGGTTCTCAATAATGACAAGCCCGGATGCAGGGCTTGTACTTTTGTCCAGGAATATCTATGAAACTTTTGCCTCCTATGATCTGACGACTATCCCGCTGTTCATTCTCATGGGGCAGCTCGGATTTAATTCCGGCATATCCAAGCGGCTCTATTCCGCCGGGTATAAATTTCTGGGCAGCGTGCGCGGAGGGCTTGCCATGGCAACGGTAACCGCTTGTACGGCATTCGGGGCCGTATGCGGCTCAAGTCCGGCCACGGCCGCCACTATGGCCACGGTGGGATTGCCCGAGATGAAGCGGTTCAACTATGACGATGCACTGGCCACGGGCTCTGTGGCCTCGGGCGGCGGCATCGGCATGATCATGCCCCCGTCCGTGGTGCTGATCATCTACGGCATTTTAACGGAGCAATCCATTGGCCAGCTTTTTGTGGCCGGCATATTCCCGGCCCTTCTTGTTACCATGCTTTTTATCTGTTCTGTGTTTATTACCTGTCTTATGGACAAAAACGCCGGGCCCGCCGGAGAAAAATTCTCCTGGGCAGAGCGGCTCAAAGCGCTTTTTGGCCTTGGCGAGACCCTGATTATTTTTGCCCTGGTGGTGGGGGGTATTTTCTACGGACTGTTTACCCCCACAGAAGCTGCATCCGTAGGCGCTTTCGGTGTCCTGGTCATTGCGGTGGTCAAACGTCAGCTCACCTGGAAGGGGTTCGTGAAATCCTTAATGGAAACATTGACCACCTCCTGCATGGTTTTAATGCTGATTACAGGGGCCGTTATTTTCGGCAAATTCCTGGCCGTTACTCGGATTCCATTTGAGATTGCATCCTGGGTGAGCGGACTTAATATGGCGCCGGCCCTGGTCATTGCCGTGATTATTTTTATCTATTTTCTGGGCGGTTGTTTTATGGATGCCCTGGCCTTTGTTACTCTCACTGTTCCCATATTCTTTCCGGTGGTCATGGAGCTGGGGTATGACCCCATATGGTTTGGCATTATCATTGTTATGGTCACGGAGATGGGGGTTATTACACCACCTGTGGGCATTAATGTCTACGTGGTTTATGGGGTGGCCAAAAACGTACTGTCCCATAACGTGGCCTTGGAAAAAATATTTAAGGGCATTACCCCGTTTCTGATTGCTCTGATTATCGGGGTTATCATTCTTATTGCCTTTCCCTGTATCATTTTGTTTCTTCCCCATTTGATGTACTCCTGATAAATTGTTAGAAAGATGATATATTCAAACAAAAAAATGCCGGGGGGCCATTGAAAGATTTTAATACACTGCTGGAAGGATCGGCACAGGCACACGGTCACCTGTGCGCGGGTCAGGTGATCGGGGTACGCATGGCCATGCTTGGGTGCCGGCTTATTGGCCTGGATGAACCGTCAACACTGCCCCAGATCAAAAAAATTATTGTATATGTGGAGATGGACCGGTGTGCAACGGACGCTATTTCCTATGTAACAGGTGTAAAGCTTGGCAGAAGGTCCTTAAAATTCATTGATAACGGTATCATGGCTGCCACCTTTGTAAACCTTGAAACAGGGAAGGCGTTCAGAATCGTTTCCACGGAAACAGCCCGGGATCTTGCCCCAATACTGATGCCCCATATTGAAGATCCAAGGTTGGCCCAGCTTGAAGCCTATAAAATCATGGATGATTCAGATTTGTTTACGGTTTCCGAGGTGAAAGTCAATGTTCCGGCATCGGACATGCCTGGTCCCACACGGTTCAAGGCGGTATGTGCCCGGTGCGGCATTGTGGTCAGGGATAAAAAAGAAGTTTTTAAAAATAATCAGATCCTGTGTCGGCCCTGTGCCCTGGGGACCTACTATGAGCCTGTGGACCCCCATGAAAATGATCCAAAAGAATAAGATGCCGCTCGAGGAACACCCCCATGCAGACCATTATCCAAATCATCGGCCAGCCCGGTTCCGGTAAAACCACCCTGGTGGCGGAACTGGTGCGCTATTTCACTGGAAAAGGCCTGTGTGTCGGCACATTGAAACACTCCAGCCATGCCTACGAACTGGACAAGCCGGGCAAGGATTCCCATTTACACAGGCAAGCCGGGGCAAGCCCCGCCGCCATGGTCAACGCTAAAATGGCCGCCTTATATTTTCCGGCCTCTGATCTCTCCCGGCCCGAGAAATTGATCCAGACCTATTACGGCCATGCAGACCTTGTTCTCATTGAAGGATGGATTTCAGGGCCTTATCCTAAAATTGAAATCTGGCGGCAACGTGTGGGTAAGACCCCTCTGTTTACAGATGTGGAAAACGTCTGTGCCCTGGTGTGCGACAGGGTGCCGACGGACAGAGATAAACCATGTCCCCCGGTTTTTGCCTTGGATGATATTCCGGGGCTTGCCGGTTTTATCCGTTCATAGAACAATTGTCTTTATTTTTAGATAACGCCAATTGGGTCTATAATTGATTGGCTATTTTACATTTTTAAAGATTTAATATCGGTTATGCTGGAAAATATTTACAGATATAAGGTTATATGATGTAATTTTTCCACTTATTACCACTGTTACGCAAATTCCGGGGACATGATACAGTTTTATGTAAAGTGGTATTATGCCCCCCAGAATTTTTTTCCTTTTCACCAGGACGGACTTATCCTCAGCCCTTCTCGCCAGCAGCATTCCGGCCCGCGATCCGTCCAAAAACGAGGCATTCGGTAAGTGCGCAGCTTCCTAATCTATCAGCGCCATGAATGCCGCCACAAACTTCACCGGCTGCGTAAAGGTTTGGAATTGGCTGGTTGCGAACATCAATCACCTGGGCGTTTGTATTGATTCCCACACCTCCCGGGGTGTAATGAACCTTTGGCCACAGATACATGGCAAAAAAAGGTGGACTGGATATTAATTGCGCAGTTTCTAAGGATTTGCCAAATTGATCTGTTTGGCCTTTCTTGATCATATTGTTGTACTCTTTTACTGTGGACGTAAACGTATCAAACGGTATTTTATAGGCCTTGGCAAGATCTGACAAGCTATTGAATTCATATGCCTTTCCCGTCTTAAGACATTTTTCCAGACTTTGGGGATCATGTCCTACCCCTTGGGCATCCATAATCCCGACACAGGAATGCCCTGCTTTAAAAATAGCCATGCTCCGCTGTCGGCGGTCTGCCCACTCGCTTACGATACGCCGGCCGGTTGACGGATCGACCAGAATTCCATTGGGGTACAAAGCATATGAAGCAAATCGTGACCCTGTGCCGTAGCCGACTTCATCAACACAGCCCCATGGGCCGGTCTGAATCCAGGATAAATGGACAGGCACCGCCCCGATTTTTAAAGCGGCGCTCAAGCCTTCAGCCGTTGCACCACGGTGGTTTGTGGAGGTAACAGTGGCGTCCAGGCTTGGATTCTGCAGCATCCGAAAGGCAACGTCATTGCCAAATCCGCCTGTGGCAAGAATCACTGCCCGGTTGGCGCTAATATTTTTTTGTTCTTTAAAGCTCAGGTCCTTGTGATGATATCCGGTTTTGATTCGAACGCCACATACTTTTCCGGTGTCATCAGTCAGCAAATTCGTCAAAAGGCATTGTGTTCTGATTTCCACTCCCATCTGTTTTAAACGGGACGTTTGCGCTTTGACTATATCTTTGCCGGAATGACTACTGGTTGTCAGGCAACGGGCGACTGAATGCCCCCCGAAACGATCCAGGCGATCCATATATTGAACACCCAGTTCCATTTGGAGCCATTCAACAGCATCAGCCCCCTGTTCTGCGAATATCCTTGCCAGGGCACGGTGATTGAGGCTTAACCCGGCCTTTAATATGTCTTGATAAAACATTTCCGGCGAATCTTCTATGCCTTGTCGTTTTTGCAGTCTATTCCCAGGTGCCGCCAATCCCCCATCACTGATTCGAGTGTTGCCGCCGGTGATTTTCATTTTTTCGAAAATAATGACTGACGCACCTGCTGAGCGGGCCTCAATTGCCGCACTGCAACCGGCCACGCCGCTTCCTATTACAACAACATCTGTTTGTTCATTCCATGCAATCATTCTATTTTCCTTAAAAACATTCTGTGGGTTTATTGCTTTGTGCTCAAAGTAATTTTATCTAAAACTAAGGTTGACATTGTTTTGAACACAAACTAATAAATAGGGGCGGCATGTACAGGTAATAGCATTTTAACGGCAACTATATATTATATTTTTGTACTTTTCTACTTAATTTTAGTTTGGTTTGAATGCTAACTATACGCCGAATAAGGATAGGGCTCTATGTGAATTCGTTTCAGGCAAGCCTGTATAAAACAACTGAGCCTGTCTTTGGTTTAAGGAAGAATTTTATAAAAATATTTTGAGTTAATTGTTTTTAACAAAATTAAAAAGCATTGAATGGAAACTTTACAAAACAGTGGCAATGTAAGTGACCTTGTACTTGCAGCCTTGCGAAAAATTATGCGGTCCATTGACCTGCACTCCAAATCTCTTGTTAAACGTTTCGGTTTGACCAGCCCTCAGCTGATCGTTTTACGGGAAGTCAACGCATATGGCCAAGTCACCGCGGGTGAAATTGCCCATGCCGTCAGTTTAAGCCAGGCAACGATTACCGGCATTTTTGAACGCCTTGAAAAACGCGGCCTGATTACCCGGAAAAGGAGCAGTGATGATCGAAGACGAATCTTGGTGCAACCCACCTTAGAAGCCACAAAGCGTTTAGCAGGGGCTCCCCCCTTGATGCAGGAATCCTTTGTTGAAGCCTTTGACAAGCTGGAAGACTGGGAAAAATCCATGATTCTGTCATCCCTGCAGCGACTGGTTTCCTTGATGGATGCCCAACATATAGATGCTGCACCACTTCTTGCAGCCGAACAATTGGAGACTTCTAAGGAGAAGAAATTTTTGAAGACATCAAATTTGAAACCGTAAAATTCCCGGTCCATGCTGACAAATGGAGAAAATAAAAATGGAAAAAATTGTTATTGAGAATCTTTATAAAATTTTCGGGCCAAATCCTGAAGTGGCCTTGAAGATGCTTAAACAAGGTGCCTCAAAGGATGAGATCATGGAAAAGACCCGTCATGGTGTCGGTGTGGCCAATGCATCTTTTAAGGTCAATCAGGGTGAAATCCTCGTGGTTATGGGATTATCCGGAAGCGGCAAATCAACGCTGGTGCGATGCATCAACCGGCTGATCAACCCGACTTCCGGCCGGGTCCTGGTTGACGGCACGGATGTTACCCTCCTGAACAAGAAGGAACTCAGGCATTTTCGACAAAAACATTTTGGAATGGTCTTTCAGAACTTTGCCCTTTTCCCGCATCGAACAGTCCTGCGCAATGTAGAATATGGATTGGAAATACAGGGCATCAATCCTGAAGCCCGGCGTGAATCATCAATGCAGGCGATAGAACAGGTTGGTTTAAAAGGCTGGGAAGACTCCATGCCGGATCAGCTTTCCGGAGGCATGCAGCAGCGTGTCGGCCTGGCCCGGGCATTGGCCCTGGATGCCGATATTATGCTGATGGACGAGGCTTTCAGTGCCTTGGACCCCCTTATTCGACGGGACATGCAGGATGAATTGCTCGATCTGCAGGAAAAAATGCAAAAAACCATAGTTTTTATCAGTCATGACCTGGATGAAGCCATCAAGCTCGGGGACCGTATTATTCTAATGAAAGACGGCGTCATTGTTCAACAGGGTACCGCTGAAGATATTCTGACAAATCCGGCCGATGAATATGTGGCCAGTTTTGTGGAAGATGTGGACATGACAAAGGTAGTCACTGCTGAATCCGTGATGAAAAAGAGCGAGGCCATGGCTTATTTAAAAACAGATGGCCCCAGGGCTGCGCTGCGCAAAATGCAAAAGGCCGGGATTTCATCTATTTTTGTACGCGAAAGCGGCAAAGTCGTAGGCATTGTCACTGCTAAAAATTGCAGAACGGCCGCAGATCGCGGAGAAAAAACACTGGACACCATTTTGGAAAAAACAATTCACAAAGTAGCGCCTGATGTACCGGCCAACACACTTTTTTCCATGCTCGGTGATGACACCCCGCATCCAGTGGCTGTGGTCGATGAAGAGGATCATTTGCTCGGCGTGATTGTTGTCGGCCTTTTATTATCCAGACTGGCTGAAACCATGCAGCCTGAAATCAACGGGTCTGCAAGTAAAAACGCTTGAAGATCTGTTGCAAATTTATGAATTTTAAGGAGACATAAATATGATGCAGTTTCCAGAAACCATCGATATTCCCTTAGATATGTGGGTGGATGCAGCCATGGACTGGGTGCTTGCCACCTTTAGCGGTTTTTTTGATTTGCTCGGCCAAATCATTCTTTACTTCATGATATATATTGAAAAATTCTTTCTATGGATCCCCTGGCCTGTATTAATCATCGGGGTGGGGCTTTTTGCATGGCGAGTTACGGGACGCTGGTGGTCCGGCCTTCTGATGGGTGCCATGCTGTTTTTTATTGGTGCTCTCGGACTCTGGAAATTGGGTATGATGACCCTGTCCCTTGTTGTGGCATCCGTGCTGATTTCACTGCTCATAGGCATACCCTTTGGCATTGCCATGGCCAGCAGCAACCGGTTTGAAGCTGTTCTAAAACCAATCCTGGACGGCATGCAGACCATGCCCAGCTTTGTTTACCTGATCCCGGCCCTGATGCTGTTCGGCCTGGGCAAGGTACCGGCACTTTTTGCAACGATCATTTACGCTGTTCCCCCGGTGATTCGCCTGACCAATGTCGGTATCAGGGAGGTATCCCCAAGTGTTATTGAGGCAGCTCACGCGTTTGGTTCCAGCTATTGGCAGATTTTGTTCAAGGCCCAGCTGCCCCTGGCCAGGCCCACCATAATGGTAGGTATCAACCAGACAACAATGATGGCTCTGGCCATGGTTGTCGTCTCCTCCATGATAGGCGCTAAAGGCCTGGGACTTGAAGTCCTTCTAGCGATTAACCGCATCGAAGTCGGGCGGGGATTTGAGGCTGGTTTGTGTATCGTTTTCATGGCCATTGTCATTGACCGCATTACATTTGCTCTAGCAACAAAGAAGAAGCACTGATACTCGATGATCAAGTTTTTGTTAATTTGCCCAACTTCTTCGTTGGAAAAGATTTTCTAAAAATTTGATGATCGAGTGATAGTAAAAATCTTTTAATTTAATAGGATAGGAAATTCCATTTCCTAATAGCTGACAGCTATCAGCTAACAGCCCGCCCGTAGGGCGTTAATTTAAGGAGAAGAAAATGAGGACAATTAAAAAAAATCTGCTGATGTTTATATCAGTAATCATCACCATGGCATTCATGGGCGGATTCACGCCGGCCACAGCCCAAAAAACCATTGTTTTTGCTGATTTTGGATGGGATAGCGCCCAGGTACATAACCGTATTGCCGGTTTTATCATCGAAAAAGGGTTGGGGTATCCCGTCAAATTTACCCAGGGTGAAACCGTTATGCTCAACACAGCCCTGATCCAGGCCAAGGGCGCGGAAGCCCCCAATGTCAATATGGAAACCTGGACGGAAAACTGGCAGGAACTTTACGACGAGGGGCTTGCCAAGGGTAAAGATGCCGGAACCAATGAAGGGTTCATCAATCTTGGGGCCAATTTTCCCAACAGCGTACAGGGATGGTATGTGCCAAGATATATTGTGGAAGGCGACAAAGAACGTGGCATTAAACCCATTGCCCCTGACCTTAAATCCGTGTTTGATCTGCCTAAATACTGGAAGTTGTTTAAAGATCCTGAAGATCCTTCAATGGGCATTTTTTACAGCTGTATTCCCGGCTGGTCATGCTCTCAGGTCAATGATCAAAAATTTGAAGCCTATGGCATCAAAGGAAAATACAACATCATGCAGCCCGGCAGCGGACCTGCTTTGGCCGCTTCCATGGAAATCGCCTATAAACGTAAAAAACCCTGGTTGGGCTACTACTGGGCGCCTACATGGGTTCTTGGGAAGCTGGACATGTATCAATTAGAAGAACCCGCATTTGATCAAAAGATTTGGGACACAACAAAAGCCTGCGCCTATCCTGCTGTAAAATGCGATATTCTTGTCCATAAAAAACTGCCCGAACAAGCCCCTGAAGTCATTGAAATGTTAAAAAAGTATGAAACCACGCTGGATATTAACAACAAGTTCCTGGCTTATATGAAGGACACTAAAGCCGATACGGATGAGGCCGCCCAATGGTTTCTTAAAGAGTACGAAAGCTTGTGGACCCAATGGGTTCCTGCTGATGTTGCCGCCAAAGTTAAAGCGGCTATGAAATAAAATAGATAAACTTTAGGAATGAGTCCGAAATAACTTAGCCTGGGAGCGCGGGTGTCCCGCCTGCATGTCCGCAAGTATTGTAAAGATACGGGCGGGACGCCCGCGCTTCCGGATATAGCAAAATGAGCAAGTTAGTTAAGACCCGTTCCTTATGATAATCAACACGGGATAGCCTGATCCCCCAAACATAAGAATGACGATTTATAATCACTATGTAAAAGAAAAACAGCGTTTTTTAGAAAATTGCCTTCAATGTGGGCTCTGTGCCCAGGCATGTCCCATCCTGCCCCATACAGATTCAAGCAAAGACACCTATCAGAAAATCCAAGAACAAGTCTTTCACTTTATTGACAAAGGCCTTTTTTCAAAACAGGCGTATACCAAAGCATTTTCCTGTATGGAGTGTTTTAAATGCACCAATGGGGTTTGTCCTGAAGATCTAAATCCCATGCTGATTAACGAACTTATCAAGCAGGAATATATAGGCCAAGGGCTTGAAAATTCGTTTTTCAAGGACCCTGGAGGCTGGGACAGCGCCCATCGGGTCATGGCAAGTATTCAGGCCTCTGAATCAGAATATACCAAAATTACATCGTCGCACGGACAGCAAAATGCGCCATACGTTTTTTTTCCTGGATGCAATGTTTATTTCCAGCCGGAAAAACTATTGAATGCCCTGGATATTATGGATGCCATCGGGGACGATTACTCATTTTTGCCCGGACTTGATTATTGTTGCTCAGATTCCCATTTGTTTTTCGGTGCTGTCAAAGAAGGTGGGAAAAAGGCTGAGGAATTGATAACAGCCCTGTCGGCGTTTAATCCCAAAGCTGTTATATTGTGGTGTCCCACGTGCCATTGCCGGTTTAAAACAACTATTTTACCTTCAATGAAAATCCCTTTCAAGGTTATTTCCTTTCCCCAGTATCTGGCCAAAAATATGCATAAGTTGCCACTGACTAATGCCGCAGCAGGAACCGTCACCCTCCATGAAGCCTGTAAGTCGGCTTACACCGGGGCTGATATAAACGGCCCCCGTGATGTGTTAAAACAATTACCGGGGGTGGAACTGGTCGAGATGGCGCATTGTGGCCATAATACAATGTGCTGCGGCAGCGGTGCCATGACCTGGTTTCCGGAAAGCTGCAAGCATATCCGAAAACAACGCCTGGACGAAGCTGGGAATACAGGTGCAGATCGATTGGTAACCATATGCCATTATTGCAGCCAGACTTTTTTAACTGACGAACCGGCATATGATTTCAGTGTGGATAATTATGTTAATCTGGTCGTCCTTGCAATGGGCATCCATCGTCAAGATAAATTTAAACAGTATACCCTTTGGGCTGACAGGGAAATGATCGTCAAAGATGTCCAGCCGCGAATCGCATCATCACCTTTTGCAAAAAAAAGAATTTTAGAAGTGCTGGAATCTTTGTTCTAAAGGTTATTTTTTAGGTCCAAGCAGACGGCTTATCACATCAACCGGGGCCACGATCTGTTGTTCCTTGACCATGATGCTTTCGGTCTGCTGCCATGCTCGGGTATCAATGATGCCGATTTTTGTTTCTTTGTCCGGTTTGATCAAAGGACGGGTGGCTTCAAGCTGTTTTTGGCGGATATTGTCTTTGGTGCCTTTATCCTTTTTTTTGATTTGGTCTAAAACCTGGATTTCATTGGCCGGGTCCACGGCAAATTCCCAGGCTGACAACAGCGCCGTCATAAAGGCCTTTACCGTGTCCGGATGTTTTTTTATCATGGTGCCTGAGGTCACAACCGAGTTGGCCACAAAGGAGACACCGTAGTCCGCAGGGTTGAAAAATTTTACCTGTTCGCCTTCTGCGGCCAGTCTGTCTTCCAGGATGACCCCCTGGGAGTTGCGGTATACCGGCCACACATCAACCTCTTTTTTTAAAAACGGGGTGAAATCAAACCTGACACTTGAGATGCGGACATCTTTTGACGTAAGTCCTGCTTTGGCTAAAAGGGTGTTCATGATGGTTTCATCATTCGCCCCGAAGGTGACCCCGATATGCCGTCCCTTTAAATCGGAAAGATCCTTAATTTCGACCTGGTTCGACCGGTATATCCACTGCATGGGGTTGACCTGGAAAAGCTGGGCTATAACCACCACGTCGGCGCCTTTTTCAAGGGCCCGGATGACCTGGTCGGCAGATGCCACGCCAAAGTTCGCATATCCCAGCTCAAGCTCCCTGATGGTATTTTTTCCGGCCCCGCCTTCATTTACGGAGACATCCAGCCCTGCTTTTTTAAAAAAACCGCCGGTGTCGGCAATGATGTCACCGGCCACAGAGGTGTTGAACAACCATTTCAGGCGGTAATTAAGAGTGTCTCCTGCAAAGGCGGGTGTAACGGCAGAAAAAAGCATCATGCAAAGGACCATGAGCCCTGCCCAGATCACGGTGTTGGTGCTGGTTTTTTGATTCATATCAAATCTTCTCCCTTTGGCGCGAACCATTTGGTTTTAATCTGTTCGCCTACCGTTTCCAGAATGCCCTGGTAAACCGAGATGATAATGCCGATGGAAAACAGGGCCACGAGAATGCGGGCAAGATCACTTTGGTACAGGGCGATGCGTATACTGTAACCAATGCCTTGATCTGCGGCAATAAACTCGGCCACAATGGTACCGGCCATGGCCAATGTAGCGGAGCCTGCAATTACTGTGGTCAGCTTGTTTAAATTTTCAAAGGCCCGGATTTTAACTTCCAGCTGCCAGCGCATCCGGCCGGTGGCTATGTAAAAATGTTCAATATCCTTTATGGGCGAGGCCATGATTCCCAACACCGACAGGAGCAAAGGAAAATAACAGATCATGGAGGCAATGAGCAGACGGGATAAAAATCCGTCCCCGATAAGAATAAAAATGATCGGGGCCAGGGCCACAATGGGATAGGCCTGGATGTTATATGCCATAACTTTGATAAACGAGCCTGCCCAGGATGATTTGCGGCCGATGATTCCCACAAAAAAGGCCATGAAAATAGAAACCATCTGGCCCAGCACCGTTACGGAAAGAGTGTTGAGCACGTCAAGAAAATAGCCGGCCAGCATCTGGTGTGCCGTATCAAAAATCAGCGCTAAACCAGGGATAACATAATTGGACAGGCCGGCAGCATATTTGACGGCTAAAAGGCTGACAACGCCTAAGCAATAGACAATTAGAAACTGGTAGATTCGTCTAAACAGCATTCATGATCTCCAGCATGGACCGGTCAATGGCCTGGGGGTCGGCCGTATATCCTGTTTCATAATTTTGGCCCTGCACCACGACGGCCCCTTTTTTTTTACCGGGCCGGCTTAACACCAGGATGTCTTTGCAGAATCGTGCCACTTCCATAAGATTGTGGGAGATATAAAGAAACAGCTTGGCCGGAAATATCTCCTTTATGGCCAGGATAATGGTTTCCCGCAAGGCTTCATCCACATTGGCAAGACTTTCGTCCAAAATCAGTAAATCAAAATTCTGGATAAGGTAGCGGATAAGGTTCATCCGGTTCTGCTGGCCCATGGACAACTGGGAGAATCGTGATTTCAAAAGGGCATCCACTTTGAAAATTTTGACAAGTTCTTTTTTTAGATCTGAATTTTTTGGGGGGCATACCTTTTCAAGATGGCTGCCGGTGTTAGCCCATCCCGGCAGGCGCTCCTGGTTGTAAGAATACAAAATGGTGGAAATGCCTTCATAAATCAACGCATCGCCCCCGGGACCACTGTTGCCGCCGGCAAGAATTCTCGCAAAAGAGGTTTTTCCCACGCCTGATGGTCCAAAAACAGCATTAAATCCAGGTGCGTCCATGGAAAAATTAAGATTTTTCAGAACCGGGTTGTCCGCCTCCGGGTAGGTGAAGGTCAGGCCTCTGCATTCAAACCGCATATTTTTTTCCAATGGGGATATAAAAACGTCACAATAACTTTTCGACTTGCTTACATCTTTAGTTGTGGATTGAACCTGAATATCAATATACCAGGTCAGCCCGTGGTCTCGTTTAAACTGGCTACTCCATACCGGGTCTGGTACGAAAAATCAACTTTAAAGGGGCGTTTGCAGCAATTCTAAATTTGAGTCCGTATGCCATCGTGCTCTTAATCATGCTCTTGCTCGAAAGAATACTGCGAGCAAGAGCATGATTAAGAGCACGAGCAAGAAAAAAGCAGGTAGGAAAGGTAATACTTTATTAAATTTAGAATTGCTGGGGCGCGTGATAAGGACAAAGGCGTTATCTGTTCTTGGGTGAGTGGAGAATCCCTCCAATCAGGATTCAGGCGGCCGGCGATCCCGGTCGGCATTCAGGAGTAGTTCTTTGAGCGCTTTGACAGACCTCGCCCTGAGCCATTTATCGTCAAACCTCGGGTCCATGACAATCTTGGCGATGGCAGATAAAGCCTCAAGATGAAAATTGCGCTCATCCCGTGTTCCCACCAGCACAAAGGCGGCATGAACTCTTGGGGCCTGGGGCGAAAAAATGATGCCCTTTTTGTTCCTGACGATCAGCATGCCAAATTGGTTTTCTCCTTCAATGATAATGTGGGGGATGGCAAGTCCCGGGGCCAGCACCGTGGTCATCTCGTTTTCCCTTTGGGTGAGCATTTCAAACAGGGTGGATGCAGAGAGGTTCACCTGTTTGCTAAGCTGTTTTGCGGCTTGTTCAAAAAAGGTATTTTGGTCCATTTCCTGTTTAAGATCAGCCACCACCGCCTTTTGCACTAAAAGATCAAACCGGTCTTTTTGTCCGTTTTCAATAAGGTAAGGTTTTTTCCCATCCTGTTTTAATTGTTCAGGTACGGCCTTTTCCATTAGATTTAAAGCGGCCTGGCCCTCGTGCCGGTCAAAACGCAGGGCAATTTCTTTTAAGGCTGCCGTGGTGCCCATGACCGTGACCCGGTCTCCGGACTCCAGTCGGGTAAACCCATGGGGAACATAGAGTGTTCCCCTGCGCCGGACCGCCATGATCACCGAGTCAAAGGGCAGGCGAAGGTCTCTTAGGGAAAGGCCTTCAAGGTCCGGGTTGCGGACTGTTACATCTGTCACATCCCGGTCCCGTTGAAATCCCATCAGCAGGGAAGCCGCTCCTGGCGTCCGGACAAAGTTGTCCAGCAATCCGATAATGGCCGTGGAAGGATCCACGACCAATACGTTGAGATCCTCAAATGCGCTAAGGTTGCTGCGGTCATTGAGCCGGGCAACCAGGGTCTGAGTCGCAAAATGTTCAAAGGCGGTTTCGCAGATATTCAGGTTTTCCCTGTCGCTTAGCAGGGTAACAATGGCCGTTGCTGTTTGGCATTGGATTTTTTCAAGGGATTTTCGATCAAAGCCGTCCACAACCTGGACAGGTATCTGGGGGCTGTTTTCTAAACCGGCTAAGGTGGAGCCACCCCTTGGCTGGGCCAGTTTCACCCGCCATCCATGGGAAAACAAGGTATGGGCCAGTGCGGTAGACTGGCTGTCGGTTCCAAAAATTACCACATTTTGTGGTGCGGTCAAGGCACTGGGCTTGGCCGGGGAGTGATCTTCTTTCATCCGCTTGATGGCCAGTTTAAACAACGGGGGGCCGACGATTTCGTTAAGGATAATAACGGATATTATAAGCGTGGAAAAAGAAGGGCCCCACTGGGGGAATTCTATTCCCACTTCTTTGGCAAGCCCAAGCCCGAGTCCGGCCTGGGTGATAAAGGCCATCCAGTAGGTCCGGCTGCTTTGGGCACCGATTCCGGCCAGACACCCCCCTAAAAAAGAGCCTGTAAATATGGCCAAGACGCGAACACCGAACAGGATAAGGGCAATGGGCCAGGTATCGGTCAGGGTATCAAGACGGATGGAGGCTCCGGTCAGGGTGAAAAAGGCAATGTAAACCCCCGGGCCGGCACGGTGGAGGAGATCAAGAAATTCTTTCCTGTACCGCCTTGAATTGGCTGTCACAAAACCAGCCACCATGCAGACCAGAAGGGGTTCAATCAGGATTTCAATATTCATCGTATGGTGGGTGTAAGCCCGAAGGATCAGGGAACCGATAAAAACAAGGTATCCGGTTAAAAGGACCAGGGCGGATTTTAAAACAAAGGAGGCGGGAAGCCGGAGGATAAAAAATAAAATTGCGGCGACCGGAATACCAAGGGACATGGACAATGCGATCTCCAGAATCAGAAAAAAGACAACTCCGGTATTCCAGGCCAATCCGGTAAAGAGGGCGTCTGCCGTGGTGATGGCTGTGGCAAACAGCACAATGACCACCACGTCCATGATGACCGTCACCCCCATGACCGTTTTTGTAAATCGGCCCTTAGCCCTGAGTTCATTGATAATGGCAATGGCCGAGGATGGGCTCCTTGCCACAAGAATGGCTCCGGCAATGAGTGCCACGCCAACTCTTCCTGAAACCGGCATGGCCGCCATGAAAGGGATATGGCCGGCAAGGGCAAAAAATGCCAGTGAAATCATTGTAAAGGTTGAGATCACAAGTCCCGATGTGATCCATCCAATGGCAGTCAGCCTTGACTTGAGTTCTTTCAGATAGAGTTCACCGCCTGCGGCAAAAGCAATCAGCCCCAGCGACACCTGATCCACAAAAGTCAGGGTTGATATGGCCTGGCTGGGTATCAGGTGCAGAACATGTGGGCCGGCAATGATGCCGGTGAATAAAAAACCGCTGATCAGGGGGAAGCCGGCCTGTTTAAATGTGTCGCCGATCTGCCTGGCAGCCAGGGCAATGATACAAAATCCTGCGGCAAATACGAGAAAATTCATATCTTGATCCGTTTGAGGGTTTTTTCCACCTTAACATGTAAATTCTGATCGGAAAATCTATTTCGTGTTTGAACGGCTCGCCAGAGACGCCCAAATAAAGGTTTTCGGTCAAGTACGTATTTTTATAGTCCTGGCCTTTAGGCCGTAAAACCCACTCCTTTAGGTGTGGGATATAAGTTTTTGCTTTAGCATTTTTCCCTAGACAAAACGGGTAAAATGTACTATTAATAAAATTATGAAAATACGTTGCGCATATAAGTACCGTATCTACCCGAATAAGCAGCAACAACAACAGTTGGCTGTACAGTTCGGGCATGCGCGTTTTATTTTCAACTACGGGCTTGACGCTCGAAAGCAAGCTTTTAAAGAAATCGGCAAAGGCCTTTCCTATACAGCCACAGTTCTTTTGTTGCCTAAGCTTAAACAGGATCTGCCTTGGCTCAAAGAAGCAGACTCTCAGGTGCTGCAGCAGAAGCTCAAAGATTTGGACACTGCCTATGTGAATTTTTTTCAAGGCCGTGCAGGCTATCCTACGTTTAAGAACAAAAACAGTCATCAAGCTATTAGGTATCCACAACGTTTCAAGCTCACAGACTCTCAGATCTACCTTCCCAAAGTCGGGTGGGTAACACTGGTATTGCACCGTCCCACTGAAGGTGTACCGAAAAATGCCACCGTTTCGAAAACCAAGAGCGGTAAGTATTTTGTTTCGGTACAGTGCGAGCTTGAAATATCTGAATTCTCTAATAACCTGCCGGCTGTGGGTGTAGACTTGGGATTGCATCACTTCGCTACGCTGTCCACCGGTGAAAAGGTGGCGCATCCCGCCTACTTGAGAGCGGCTGAGAAAAAACTCAGGCGCCTCCAGAAGGCACTTAGTCGAACCAAGAAGGGACGCGCCAACAGAGCTAAGGCGCGGCGCCGTGTTGCAGTACTTCACGAAAAAATAGCGAATCAACGCTCTGATTTTCTCCATAAGCTCAGCAACCGGCTGGTGCGTAGCCATGGGACAGTCAGTCTCGAAAACCTGAATGTTGCCGGTATGGTGAAGTGCCATAGTTTAGCCAAGTCAATCAGTGATAGCGGCTGGAATACGCTTAAATTGCAATGTGAATATAAAGCATGTCAATACGGTGCCGACGTACAGTCAGTTGATAGATTTTTTCCTTCCAGTAAAACCTGCAATGTTTGCGGGTACGTTAATAATGATTTAAAGTTGCAGCACAGGTTTTGGACCTGCCCTGAGTGCTCAGCAGAGCACGATAGGGATGTCAATGCTGCAATAAACATACGTAATTTCAATACCGTGGGAGCCACGGAACTTCAAGCCTGTGGAGAGGATGTAAGACCTACTACCTTTTTGGGTGGTCGGCTAACCTCTGTGAAGCAGGAAGCCCAATGCCTTTAGGCTTGGGGAGCTCACTTGTCAAATCATATTTTGATCTATATATGAATCTTTTAAATATATTATGAGTCATATATAGATCATTTTTCGTCGTTATAAAATAGCCATTTGCTTGCCTTCTTATTATCCGGATTGTTTGCATTTCATCGCAGGTAAGATATAAGAGGTGCTGAAAATAAATGGGGGGGCAGGGAAAACACAATGACTGACCATGTGCTTGACAATCTATTGAAAAACTACACGGATCTGATCACACGGGTAGATGAACATATTCAAAGGCTTTCCCAGGTCCATAAAGAGCACCTTGCCTGCAAAAAAGGGTGTGATGAATGTTGCAGGCATTTGTCTTTATTTCCGGTTGAGGCATTTTCCTTGTCACGGGCCTTCAGTCGCCTGGATGCCCCATACCGTGAAAAGATTCTTGAGCAGGCCGAGCAGACCGATCGCGCATGCCCCCTGCTTGTGGACCATGTTTGTATGGTCTATGAGGCCCGCCCCGTTATTTGCAGAACCCACGGATATCCCCTGTACATGGAAAAAGAAGGCAGGGCCATGGTGGATTTTTGCCCTAAAAATTTTAAGGGCGTAAAAAAACTGGACCGTGTTGATATGCTGGACCTTGACCGGATGAATACCCTTTTAACAGCAGTAAATAACCATTTCATCGTCTGTTTTGAAGACGGGCTGCCCGACCGGATATCTGTGGACCGGGCCCTGGAATTATATCGGCTTCTTTAAATCTGCGGCACTTCAACAAGCTTGCTGGCCGGCACCAGCCGGACTTTTCCCCTGATTTTTGGCAGTTCGCGTTTCAGCGCATCCAAGGTGGCTTGGTGGGGGTGACCGATACCGATGGCACTGCCATGGTCCTTGGCCTCCTTGATAAGTTTTTCTATCTGGCCTGAAATGTATTCAACATCCTGGAAATTATCCAGGAACACATCCCTGTGGGAAAATTTCAGCTGAAACATACGGGCGGACTCCTCGCCCTTGGATTCAGCAGATGTTCTGGAATCAACAAAAAACATATTTTTTTGTTTCAGTACCGTAAAAATCTGATTCATTTTGTCTGAATCCGCCGTAAGCCTGGACCCCATGTGGTTGTTTGCCCCCACTGTGCCGGGAACCGCACGGATATCCTTGCGAAGCTGGGTTAAAAGCTCATCCGGGGACATGGAAGACAACAATGCGCCCGGCCCGGGGTTGACCTTGGGGTATTGGGTCGGTTCCATGGGTAGATGCAGCATCAGTTCCGCCCCTTTTGCCGACAGGCTGTGGGCAAGCTGGGTTCCGGCAGGAGAAAAGGGCAGAATGGAAAAGGTGATATTCTTATCTATGTTAAGCAGACCCATGGCCAGATCTTTGCTGTATCCGATATCATCAATGATAATGGCCATTTGGGGTACAGCATCAGCCTTTTTCGGCGTCACAATTTTTTTAGGGGGCGGCGCTACATTATCATATACTTCATATACAATAGCTGAGTCCTTTTGGGGTGCTGGTGTTCCGGTTATACTGCGTTTGCCGGATGGATGCTTTTTTTCCTTAAGGCCGTGGGCCTTGGATATGATTTTCGGTTCAGTGGCTGACGGATGCTTTGTCTCCGGGGGCAGGGGCTTTTGCCGGGGCGGCACCGGGATCTGCGGCTGTGCCACCGGCGATGTTTTTCTGACTATTTGGTCTTTTTGTGCCACCGGCCGGCTGTTTTTTAAAAAAATATCAACCAGCATAGCCGCAGTCAGACAAATCGCCACAAGGATGGTGATCCCCAGCACTGTTTTTTTTAACTCATTGAAAAAATTGGGACTTTTTTTCTTAGCAGGTTTTTTTGTCCCGGTTTTTGGGGCTGTTCCCGGCTTTTTTTTGGGTTTCGTGCTTTTTTTTCGGGCGGTTTTGGTTGTCTTTTGGGGCGCCTTTGCCTTTCTGCCCTGATTTTTTTTTGTACCGCCCGTGGATTTAGTTTGTGTCATTTATTTTACTGAACACACCATAGCTGATGAGTATATCAAGGGCCCGTTTTACCTGGACATCTTTATTAAGTCTTTCGATTTCAGCATCTTTTTGGGATTTTTTCTTGTTTTTAGGTTCTTCCTCTTCGGGTTTAAGGCTGTTTTTCAAATCTTTTTCTTTGAGCATCAGTTCAAAGTCAGAATTATCTTTTGGGTCATTCTTCACTGTTCCGGGTTCAACCCGGATGTCCGGCTGGATGCCCTTGGCCTGGATGGAATGCCCGCTGGGTGTGTAGTACCGGGCAATGGTATATTTAAGCCCGAATCCGTCCTTGAGTGGCCGCACCGTTTGCACCGAGCCCTTGCCAAAGGATGGGGTGCCTAAAATCAGGGACCGGTGATTGTCTTTAAGTGCGCCGGCCACAATTTCGGAAGCCGAGGCAGAACCGCCGTTGATCAGCGTGACAATGGGGTAGTCACGTTCCGGAAAATCAGGACGGGCCTTGAACACCTGGTTGTTTTTTTCGATGCGTCCCTTGATGGACACGATCGTCCCCTGGTTGATAAACAGGTCGGAAATTCGAATGGCCTGGTCCAGCAATCCTCCCGGATTATCCCGAAGGTCAATGACTAGGCCTTTAAGACCGCCTTCCTGTTTCTCCAGGCCTGACAGATGTTCGATCACATCATCCAGGGTGTTCATTCTGAAATTGGTGATTCTTAAATACCCGAACCCCGGCTCCGGCATGGCCGAGCGCACACTGGTCATGGGGATCATATCCCGCTTGAGCGTGAACACCAGAGGAGCTGATGCCCCTTCCCGGATAATGGTGATTGTAACTTCCTCGTACCGTGGTCCTCTCATTTTGCCGACCGCTTCCCACATGGCCATGTCCTTGGTGGATACATCATCAATTTTGATAATGATGTCTCCGGCTGTGATACCGGCCTCGTAAGCCGGGGTGCCTTCAATGGGTGAGACGACTGTAAGAATGCCGTCCTTCATGGTAATGACAATGCCGATACCGGAAAACTCCCCTTTGGTATCATCCTGAAGATCTTCAAAGGCATCAGGAGGCATGAAGCTGGAATGGGGGTCAAGATTGCCCACCATACCCTTTATGGCATTGTGCACCAGATCTTCGGGCTTGACCTCGTCCACATAATTTTTTTCAAGTTCTTCCAGGACGTCGGCGAACAGTTTTAAGGATTGATAGGTTTCTTCTTCAGCCGCTTGCACTGAACCTGCAGTCAGCATCAAAATCACCGCTGCAGTCAGCCAGAGTCTCATCAATCCGGCCCAATTCGTTTTTTTCATTTGTCATGCTCCTTTTTTCAGCCATTTGAGGGGATCGACGGGTTTGCCGTGGTGACGGACCTCAAAATGAAGGCACGGTCCTCTGATGGAGCCGGTATCTCCTGCCGTGCCGATGATTTTTCCAGTGCCCACCCGTTCGCCCTTTTTCTTGTACAATTCTTCTAAATGGGCGTAAAGGGTATAATAATTGTTTCCATGGTTGATGATCATCAGGTTGCCGTAACCCTTCAGCCACTGGGCAAACAAGACCTTTCCGTTGAAAACGTTTTTTACGGGCGTACCCCGTTCCGCCTTTATATCAATTCCGCTTTGAAATGTGAAGGCGTTGTAATCGCCCTTGCGTTTGGTGCCGAAACTTGAAATGATTTTACCCTTTACCGGGGGCTGCAGTCGGCCTCTCTGTCCGGCAAAGGAGGTTTTTACACGGGAGGAACCGGCCTGGGGCGCCATAGCGGATATGGTTTGATTCAGGGCCTGGGATGATATTTTAAGGGAGTTCATGGCTGCCAGGGACAGACGCTTGCGGCGTCTGATATCTTTAAGGATTTTTTCCTTTTTACGGGCTTCTTTTTTGCGGATTTCAATCTCATCGGCCAATTGTTCCTGCAGGTCTGATTTCAGCTTGTACTGACTGTTTAGACCCTGTTTTAGGCTTCTAAGTTCCTTCATGTTCCGGGCCTGTTTATCCAGCAGGGTAAAATCCGATGTCACCACTTTTTTAAGCGCGTTCTGGGTGGTGACAAAATTGAACAAAGACGACGGGGGACCGGCCATTTCAATGCGGCCCATCATGTGCATGCGGAAAAGGGCATTCAGGCGTTTTCCGGCATAATTCTGTGTTTTTTTCATTGATTTGTTCAGATCTGCAATGAGCGCCTGTGTTCTTTCAATTTCCTGGGCAATGGCAATGGCATTGCGCCTGAGGTTCCGGGCGGTTATTCGTGCCCGGTTCAGGGTCCTGTCAATTTCGTTAAGTCCATCAATAATCTGCATTTCCTGCCGGGAAAAGTCTTTGACTTTCCGGTTCTCTTCCTGGATCTGCAGTGCAATGACTTCCTGCCCGGCTTGATTTGTCCTTAACGTTTTTTGAGGTTTGGACTTTTTCTTTATGTCCTTGGCCGGGGTTTTTATTGGCGGAAAAGATGTGGGGTTGGGCGATGCTGGTTGCTGCTTTTGGGGTTCGTGAGAAGATACCGGTTTTAAGAGAATATAGCGACTGTGGTTTCTGATGTATCCTTGTATCTCTTGGTATTCCACCATCAGCCAGCCGCCCACGCCATCTTTCATTTCCAGTACATCCACCCGTTCACCTTTATTGAGAACCACCACTACTGAAGCGTGGGTATCCGGCGCAGAGCGGACATTGAGCTTGGCCGTATTGATTTTGCCCTTATACAGGACCTGTGTGTAGCACAGGTCTGCCCGGCCCAAAATGACGGCAACAACCGTAATGGAGGTAAAGAATAAAGGCCCTAATTTACGGAGCATGGCCTTAAAATTTGTTTCAAGGAAATGAAACATCCGAACCAACCTAAGAAGGTACTGGAAAATAAAATTATTGCTACAGCCGGCCAGGAAAGAAAATGAATATCCAGATAAACGTAAGCGCCCAGATTCTGGGAAATGCCGGAAGACAGTGTCAGATAACCTGATAGAAGGATAATTATCCCCAAAACTCCGCCCAAAAATCCCTGGAGCAGCCCCTCAACGTAAAAAGGTGTTTTGATGAACCCGTCAGTTGCGCCCACCAGACGCATGATTTCTACTTCAGTCTGTCTTGCATAAAAGGCCAGGCGCACGGTATTGGCCGTGATGAACAGGGCAATCATTAAAAACAGACCGCTCATGGTATAACCGGTCATTTTGAAAAGATTGAATAGTTTGAAAAAGCGGCCCAGCCATCCTTGTCCATACTCGACGGTATCTACAATCTCTAAAGCCTCAATCCGGTTGGCTGTCTTTTGAATCTGCTCAAAGTTTGATTGGGGCGTCATGGTGATTTCAATGGCGTCGGGGAGCGGATTCTCCTGGAGGGTCGACAGAAACTGGGTTTTGGAACCGATCTCTTTTTTCAGCCGTTCCAGCGCCTGGGTTTTGGGTATAAATACCATTTTTTCAATGCCGCCCGTGGATATGAGCTGTTCTTTTACATTGGGCAGCATGGCAGGTGTGAAAGAGTCGTTTAAGTAAACCATGGCCCGTCCGCCCTGGTTCCAGGCAGAAAGGACCCGGCCGGTGTTTTCAAAAAAAAGCATGAAAACCGATACCAGAAGGATGGAAAGGGCAATGGTCATGATGGTGATTATGTTTAAAAATCGGTTGGATCGGATATCCGTCAAGGCATTTTTTAAAAATCGCATCATATCGCAATCAAATCTTTTTTCAGCTTTCAGTATAGAATGGTTGATATTCGTTTAAGCTTCCCGTCTTCCAAGGCGACATTTCGTCCTCGACTAAAACAATCCATCTGTTCTATATTATGGCTGGCTATGAGAATGGTGGCCCCATTTTGATGATAGCCTAAAAGCAGATCAAGTACACGCTGGGCAGATTCACTATCCAGATTACCCGTAGGTTCATCTGCAAGGATAATGGATGGTTCTCCCACCACCGCCCTTGCCACGGCTACCCGTTGCTGTTCGCCGCCGGACAGGGTCGGCGGCAGGTGATTAGCCTTTTTCTCCATACCCGTGACCCTGAGCACGTGCATTACCTTTTTTTTTATGTAGGACGGTTTTTCTCCGGCAACCTTGAGCACCAGGGCGACATTTTCAAACACGGTGCGGTTGGGGATCAGTTTGAAATCCTGGAACACCATGCCGAAACGACGCCGTAGAAAAGGCAGTTTTGTGGATGAAATCCGTGCCAGATTAATACCGTCAATCAGAATTTGTCCTTCGGACACCCGTTCGGCCAGGTATAAAATTTTGAGCAAGGTGGATTTGCCGGCCCCGGAGGGTCCGGAAATAAAAATGAACTCGCCGGGCTTAATATCAAGGGTGATGTTGTTTAAAGCCAGCTTGCCGCCATAGCGCTTGGTCACATTAAACAGCCTGATAATATTAGATTTGCCGCGGTTCGCACTCATCTATGATTTGCCTTGTGCTCTTTTAGGGATAATTGACTGAAATTGAATTTACTGATATAAACTGCCTGTGTCAAGGAGTGCTGCAAACAGTTTTTCTTACACCAAGCCTTCACTGAACCCGTAAATCGGCTTCTTCCAAATCAGTGAAGGCTTAAAATTTTGACGGCCTGGTTGTTTTGCTTGCCAGGAAGAGAAAAGGAATAAGAATATAGGACTATATGAATGATTCTTTTTGACTCCCATTGCCATATTGACGATAAATGCTACGATAATGACCTGCCACAGGTCATGGACAGAGCGCGTCAGCAAGGGGTGCTGGCCATGATGGTGGTCGGAATTGACAGGAAAACTTCCCAAAAGGCAATAAACATCGCATCCCGGTTCGATCATATTTACACGTCTGTGGGGATTCATCCCCATGATGCGGTTCAGTGTTCCGCCCAGGTACTCAATGAACTTCGACAACTGGCCCTTATCCATGACTGCGTCAAGGCCTGGGGGGAAATCGGGTTGGATTTTAACCGCATGTTTTCACCACAGGAAGACCAGGAAGCCTGTTTTTCGGCCCAGCTTGCCCTGGCCGGGAAGCTGGACCTGCCGTTGATTTTCCATGAGCGGGATTCCAAGGGGCGGTTTTATGAAATATTGAAATCAGACGGACCCAAGTCAAGAAAAGGGGTGGTTCACTGTTTTTCCGGCACAAAAGAGGAGATGTTCAAATACCTTGACCTTGGATATTATATTGGTATTACAGGTATTCTCACCATTCTTCAGCGTGGTGAGTATCTGCGCAGCATTGCCCCTTTGATTCCCCGGGACCGGCTGTTGATAGAGACTGACGCCCCGTATTTGACGCCCAAACCCCAGAAAAACAAACACCGGCGCAACGAACCTGCTTTTGTTCGGTCCGTGATGGAATGCCTTGCCCAGGTCCGCGGAGAAGACCCGGATCAGTTGGCCGCTGCCGTGTTTAAAAATACCCTGGATCTTTACAATATACCGGCAGACCCGGCCTGGCCGTAGTTGTGGAGCATTTATTCCGTGTTGCCGCCATGACGGCCTTCACCTTTCATCAACACCCGGACTGCAACGGCCGCCGCATCCCCAAGGGCGGTCCAGCCCCATCCGGCATTTCCGGAAAACATGACGAATTTGCCGTCCACAATGGGGGTGACATTGATTTTGAAAATACCCGGGTTGATCTTTATTCTCCCTTGGGCAGTACCATGCCAGGTATTAATGATGCTGAAAGAGGGATACCATATCAAAGGGCGCATTGATCAGATTTCTTTTCATTTTGTTTTTTGACACTGAGGGCCTGTTTAAAAATAGATGAATCGGCTGCAATCACATGAAAATGGCCCCAATCCCTCCAAATTTTTGGCCAATAGTCCGGCTATTAACAAAAAATTTGAGAAAATTGGTTCTCATTCTCATGAGATTTCGCTTCGCTTCCCTAATTTCTAAACAGGCTCTGAGTTGGAACGTGCAAAATTGTATGTTTAGGTGTAACATATGCAATATCCTCAAAATTATTTAAAAGGGAGGGAAATTATGGGCTTTGCACCATCAGCAATGCAGCTAAAAAGCAGTGCATTTAATCAAGACGGTTTAATTCCATCAAGATATACCGGTGAAGGTGAAGATGTATCACCGGCATTGTCATGGACAGATGCCCCGGACGGCACAAATGCATTTGCCATTATCTGCCATGACCCGGATGCGCCACTGGTTTCTCCAAATGGCACATATGGATTTGTTCACTGGGTTTTGTATAATATTCCAGGAGATGTCAACAGCTTGGAAGAAGGTACAGCACAATTTAGCAGCGGTAAAAACGATTTCGGTGAAGTCGGATACAATGGCCCCATGCCCCCCAATGGACATGGATTTCATTATTATTACTTCTGGGTGCTGGCATTAAAAGAAGCGGTTGACCTGAAGCAAGGATTGAGTTTGTGGGACTTTCTGGCGAAAATTGAACCCCAACTCATCGGGATGAACCGGTTGGTAGGGCGGTATAAACGAGATTAAAAGTGTATCCATAGCTTAAGTTCCAATTAAATCTTATTTAGGGAGTAAGAATTTTTATGTCGATAATACTGATTCTTGCTCCCACCCAATACGTGAGATTGCTACTGTAATCTTGTTTAATAGCGCTCACTGTGCGCTCCCCGTAGCGAGGTGTTTGCAACAATGTCATTGTCTAAACCATCTGCTCAGCAGAGAATATCAACTTTCGATGAGTTTGTGCGATTAGCTGATTATTCTTTAATGGATACCTTAAATGCCGATCCTGATGCCACCGGAGATGGTAATGATCACCGTGCCCGTCAGGTTTTTTCTGGTCACTTCGTACCGGTGGCTCCCACGCCACTTCCAGAACCAGAATATGTAACCCATAGCAGCATTTTTTTAATGAACTTGGGTTGAGCGACGAGTTGGTAGATGATGCAAAATTTTGCCGGGTATTTTCTGGTGATATCTCAGCAGCGCACGAGCCTATGCGTAAGATTGGCTGGGCAACCGGCTATGCCCTGTCAATTTATGGCACCGAATATACCCACCAATGTCCATTTGGTACCGGCAATGGTTATGGCGATGGCCGGGCGATTTCCGTATTTGAAGGGGTATTCAAGGGACAGCGTTGGGAAATGCAATTAAAGGGTGGCGGTGCAACGCCATATTGCCGTGGTGCCGACGGGCGCGCAGTACTTCGTTCAAGTGTGCGTGAGTTTCTCGCGCAAGAGTATATGCACGCCCTGGGGGTTCCCACAACGCGATCTCTAACCCTGTATGTATCTAAATCTGAGAGCGTTACCCGACCCTGGTACTCCCAAGACTCTCATTCCACCGATCCTGATATTATGGTGGATAATCCTGTGGCTATTTCAACTCGCGTTGCACCATCTTTTTTGCGCGTTGGTCAGTTAGAGTTATTTGCCCGCCGGGTTCGCGGCAATGCTCATCAAAAAGCCTTAGAAGAGTTGCGCATGATTGTGTCGCATTTAATTGACCGCGAATACCAGAACGATATTAATCAAGACCTTGTTTTTGCGGATCAAGTGGTTGAGTTGGCTAAACTTTTTCGCCAGCGGCTTACGTCACTGGTGGCCAATTGGCAGCGTATTGGGTACTGCCAGGGTAACTATAATAGTGACAACTGCGCCACTGGTGGCTTTACCCTCGACTATGGACCATTTGGATTCTGTGAAATTTTCGACCCTAAGTTTCAGCCATGGACTGGCGGCGGCGAACACTTTTCCTTCTTCAATCAGCCAACCGCAGCAGAAGCCAATTACCACATGTTTTGGACTGCCGTGAGGCCGCTACTTGCAAAAGATACTGAAGCGTTGGAACAATTGGATCAAATACGTCATGGCTTTGCAGATGCAATGCAAAAACAAATCCAAAAAATGTGGGCGGCCAAGCTTGGCTTGACGGACTATCACCCAAAGATAGTGCAGGTATTAATGCAGTTACTGACCAAATCAGAGGTGGATTACACCATTTTCTTCCGTGAATTATCCCATGTGCCAGAGAATGTTTCAGCCTTGAAAAAGAGCTTCTATAGCAAGGCCTCACAACAACTCGATAAGGAATGGCAATCTTGGCTAAAAAACTGGCACGACCTCGTTATCAAAGCTGGCAATTTGGCTGAGATATCGGCAAAGATGAAACAGATTAACCCCAAATATGCATGGCGAGAGTGGTTGATTGTCCCCGCCTATCAACAAGCCATGCAGGGTGACTACAATTTAGTAAGAGAATTGCAAGAAGTGCTTAGCTCTCCATATGATGAGCAATCACAAAGGGTAGAAGATAAATATTATCATTTAAAACCTGAGGCGTTTTTTAATGTTGGTGGCGTTTCGCATTATAGCTGTTCATCTTGATTTTGAAAATGCAATGAAACTTGATAACCCGGTTTTCCTGGTAGCAACAACTGGTTAATTTCTTTTACAAAGTTAACCAGTTTGCCGATTGCATAAAGCATGAATAACGAAAGTAGTGTTGGAGCTTTTCTTCTCCCAGCTTTGTGGGTAATAAAAAAAATCTTTGACTTCAGGGAGGTACCATGACTGAGACAAAAATCAAGATGGAGGTGCTGGCTAGTACCGTTCAGGTTCTGAGCGTTGTCGCTGGTGTGGTTATTAGCGTACTGAGTTTCAATACAACTCGCCTGAAAGAAGCGGAGACGCGCGCGCTTGAAGCCGATAGGCCCTTTGTTGAACTACGTCGCAGGGTCTAATCTCGAGGCGGCAAAGACAGCAGCAATTATTGCAAACCCAGAGGGCCGATCACCTGACGACCTGTCGAAGGCTAAGCGGCGTTTTCGTGAACTCTATGTGGCGGAACTTACCATGGTTGAGGACCGTGATGTGGAGGCCAAGATGGTCAGTCTGGCAAAGGCCGTCGATCCAGATTTAGGAAAACTCACCGAAGGCCAACGTGCAGCTCTGAATCTTGCCAGGGCGCTCAAGACCGGCTATACGAATCCTTACGCCAAGTAGTCTACGATGGCGGCTAACCTCGCCAATTCAGCCGACGCAAAAAGCTACGCGGCTGATTGACCCGTATACCCTTAAAAATATCCGTAACATTGCGGAGTTTTCAAAAAAAATGCACGATGAACTTGGATCATAAAAGAGAGGGTGTAATGCAAAATAATTTACCATTAGATGAAATGACCACCACCGAGAAACTTGTTGTCATAAATCTCAAATCATGGCCGCAATGGCTGCATTTAATACCAGGCGTTTCCGGTTCCGGAATTTCAATCAAAAGTGATATAATGTCATGGATGAATGAAATGAGTTCACGGACTTTCTCAATGGACAATGCACTGTTGGGATTGAGAAATCCATAATGCCTGATTTTCATAAATCCTTTGGGAAGAACATGCTGCAAAAACCTTCTGATAAATTCCATGGCATCCAGTGTCATGATTTTCCATTTTTCCAGGCATGCCCGATACAGTCCCCGATGGCCCAAAACCTGTTGTCCGGCATGGTCAAAACAAACGGATTGATTTTTTTTATATCCGGATTTCCATCGGTCAAGTACTTCTCTTCCGAATATACACTGACTATTTCACCGATAAAAAATGAGTTGGTCGGTAATTCCATCTGCTGATGGAGTTTGCACGTGATTGCCAGAGGGCACTTCTTAATCATGGGGGCGGCTTGCAACTCACAGTAAAAAAGGTCAAAAAGTTCCGACTTATCGATCCGTTTGCCGGATACTATCCCTGTGTAATCGGTTATGGTGACCATGTCCACAGACGGAAAATTGACACTGATCATATCTGAAGCGATGATTAATTTTATGCTGCAACTTTGTATTTTCTAACTGGTAGATGATTCTCATAAAGTTGGGTTTATCCCAGTGGAAAAAAGCCAATGGATTTTTCAGGATTGATTAACAGAAACAGCATCGCTGCGCAGATCGTGAGGAAGGTTGCAATTAAAAAGAAAGATGAATATCCCCCGGCGTCGATGATCAAAGCGCCGATAAAAGGGCCGGTGAAGGTGCCGAAATGAACTGTCAGCATCATCATGTTGATATTGTATCCCCTGAATTTCGGCTCTGACACCAGATACATCAACGAATTCAGAGGGGGGATACAAAGTCCCATTCCTATACCAAAAATAATTGCAATATAAAGAGACCAGGTCGGGGAGGGCATGTAATACAGAAGGATAAACCCAAAACCGGTTATCCCCATTGACAGCGCAACCAAGAGAACTTTTGAGTGATGATCGAAGATGCGTCCGCCGAATAAGCGAATACCGACCATTACACCCATTTGGACGGTGAAAAAGAAACCGGGATTACTTACCCCTCTGTCCAGTGCAAATCCTTCAAACAGGAAGAATAGACCGGAGAACAGAGTGAAATAAACCCAATTCACCATGAGAATGGACAGGACAGGTTTCCGGCCTATATTTTTCATCCTCATTTTATTGGAAACCCTGGCAGGTTCATTATCCGGCCGGCCACCCAGCCTGTTGTCTACCTTGATGGGTTTGCCCGGCCGGGCAGCATACACGAAAATGGTTGCGGGCATAAGCAGACACCCTGTAAGCATATAAAGCATTGTCGGCTTATCAATCCAGGGCTGAACAAGTTCCGAAACAGCCGGCATGATGGCGTAAGGTGTAAGCAGGGCCACGGAATAAATGCTGAATGCGGCACCGGATTTTGTGCCCGGTATGATACTCACAAAGACAACCATGCAGGCGGCCATGATGAAAAATACGCCTGTGCCGTTCATTATCCGTACAATGGACAGTGTCCAAAAACCTTGTGCAAACCGATAGGCAACGGCACAGGTAAAGACCATCATAATTCCCAGCAGCATTGTACGATATGCGTTATCAAGGGTGATCTGCTGACTTGCGAAGGCATACAGCAGCATTGCGGCAAGGGAGTACAATCCGACCAGAAAACCGGCTTGGTCAGCACCAAACCCAAGGGTGAGCAGATACCCATGAAAATTAAAAAATACCGATATATTGCATAGGGCCAGGAAGGTCAGGCCGCATAATGATACAAATCTGGTGGTTAATATATTTTCTTTATTCATGGTTTCTCCCCGCCTGTTTTTAAAGTGGGCACTAAGCTTTTTCCATCAGCTTTGTGACCGCTTTTTCCAGTCCATCCAGGGACAATTCATACATGGGGAAAATTTGGGAAATGGCCATGATGGTGTGGGTGTAGCCCCACATGATTTGTGATACCGGGTTAAGCCAGACTGCTTTGCCAAAGGTTTGTGCCAGAAAATTGAGCTGCTCAATGCTGGGGCGGCCGCCGCGATCCGTAATATGTATGGCCCCGTCATGTGCCATGAGTTCATAGGGCGCCATGCTGGCATCCCCAACAATAATCAGTCTGGTTTCCGGGTCCAGTCGGGCAAAATCCATTATTTTTTTGGGCTTTTTATACCGGGACGGGTCTTCCCATACACAATCATAAATGGTGTTGTGAAAAAAATAGGTTTTCACTTCCTTGAACTGGGCCCGGGCATAGTTGAACAGGGTCTGGACGACCTGGATATGGGGGTCCATGGACCATCCGCCGTTATCTATGGCAAGGATGATCTTGAGCCTGTCCTTCATGGCCCGGTCAAAGATCAATTCTATTTCCCCGCCGTTGCGAAGGGTCGTCCGGATGGTTTCGTCTACATTGATTACGTCCTTGGGGCCTGCCGGAATCATGTTGCGAAGCCGTTTCAACGCCTCTCCGATTTTTGCCTGGGTCAGGGGACCCCGGGTGGAATAATCCTTGTATCTGCGTTCATTGGCCACTTTAACCGCAGATTTATTTCTGGATTCACCGCCCACACGCATGCCGCCGGGGTGATACCCGGAATGGCCGACAGGTGAGATACCGCCGGTGCCGATCCACTTACTTCCGCCGTCATGACGCCCCTCCTGGTCCTTGAGCCGTTCTTTAAAATAGTCTATGAGTTCATCCGGAGTAAGTTTTTTTAAGGCGTCTTCATCTACGTTTAGAGCGTCGGCCATCCTTTTGGGATTTTTCAGCCATTCATCCAGCATGGCCCGTGCCATTTGGTCGATTTCAAATCCTTCATCCTCGGGCAGGGGCACCCCGTCAAAGTGATAGGCAAACACCTGGTCATAAAGATCAAAGTACCGCTCGCTTTTTACCAAGATCGCCCGGGCACAGGTGTAAAAATCGTCCAGGCTGGTGATCAGCCCCTGGTAAAGTGCTTTTTGCAGGGTCAAAAAAGAGGTGGGGGAAACAGGTACGCCCACCTCCTTTAATGTATAGAAGAACTTGAGAAACATGGATACGTCCTTAGAACCGTCTGGATCGACCGGTTACCTTTTTGACCCGTTCATAGTCCGGGCTTTTTTTAAACATTACGCCTAAAAACGGCATGCTGCCCTTGAGAAGGTCTTGGGCCTTGAAGTCGGGATCGGCCTGAAGGGCCCGTATCCAGTTGATCAGTTCCCGGGTGGCGGGTTTTTTTTCTATTCCGTCAATGCCCCTGGCTGCATAGAATGCACTGATGGCATTTTCTGCCAGCTTTGAATCAATGGCCGGGAAGTGGACCTGGATAATTTTGCGCATCATTTTGGGCTCAGGAAACGCAATGTGGTGAAAATTGCAACGCCCGAGAAAGGGATCGGATAAGTCTTTTTTTGCATTGGATGTTATGATGATCACAGGCCTGTGAATGGCGGATATGGTTCTGTCGGTTTCAATGATATCAAACTGCATCTGGTCCAGGACATCGAGCATATCATCTTGAAAATCCGTATCTGCCTTGTCAATTTCATCAATGAGGAGTACCGCCCGCTTTTCTACGCAGAATGCCTGCCCGATTTTGCCCATCTTTATATAATCGTCAATATTGCTGACATCCCTGGTAGAGTCACCAAACCGGGAATCATTGAGGCGGGTAAGGGTATCATACTGGTAAAGGGCTTCCACAAGTTTCATGCTGGATTTGACGTTGAGGGTAATCAGCTGCATGTCC
Source organism: uncultured Desulfobacter sp. (assembly GCF_963675255.1). GTDB lineage: Bacteria > Desulfobacterota > Desulfobacteria > Desulfobacterales > Desulfobacteraceae > Desulfobacter. The sequence continues at coordinate 355,953 of NZ_OY775937.1, read as the reverse complement.
AGGGTCTCGGCAATGGCATGGGCCAGCATGGTTTTGCCTGTACCGGGTTCCCCTTTTAAAAGCAGGGGCATTTCAAGGGTCATGGATATGTTGACAATGGATGCAAGTTCGGGGTCAAGTACATATTTCCGGGCCCCTTGGAACCGTGCGTCTTGATGTTTTGTCATGAGGTCTCCGTTATGTCGAATTTGTTGAAAAGTAAAACTTGGTTAGCAGTCTCAGTTTTTATAGTCAATGGTTAATCCATGCGCTCATTAGAATTTCCATGATCCCGATAAAATGCGAATAATTTATTACAAAATCGAAACATCATGATGTGCTTGCATAAATCCTTAATGATTGACTTCGTACAGGTTAAATGCTAATGACCTAATTTGATGATTTTTTTGCTGAGACCATGAACAAAACGAGGAGCGTGAATCATGATTGGTGGTATAGGAATGCCGGAATTGATAATAATTCTGGTGATTATCCTTATTATATTCGGGGCGGGTAAGTTGCCTGAGATCGGTGCCGGTTTAGGAAAAGGCATTAAGAATTTTAAGAAGGCAACAAAAGAGCCCATTGATGACGACAAAGAAAAGGAACCCGAAAAAATAGACAAAGAATAATGGTGGTTACTCGCCGTTTTTTTAGTTTTACCTCAGCCAAGCACGCCATGTGCCTGGCTGCTTATCCATGCCTTTTCAAAGATTCAACATATCATATACCCGCCCGCTGATTTTTAAATTCTTGCCTGGCGGTAATGACAAAAAAGTAATATATCATCTCTTTAAATAGACATTAATGTAATAAATATTGTTCTTTTCATCGCTCTGCAGGGTGTGGTCGCATGGAGCCGTTGTAACCTATTGAAAATAAAAGGCTGGCACGGCCATTGCAAATTGTGTAAGCAGTAATGAGAGGCGTTTTCGGGTGTTAGTCGGGTGTGTGGGATGTTTTTGCCGGAAAAAGGACATAATATTAAAAAGTTAAAATAAAGATATTAAACAAACATGGATAGTCCTGAAGCCAAATTATTAATAGAACAGAAACAAGAGCTGATAGATCAGTACCTCCAGGGGCAAGAAACGAATTTCCTGGAAAAAATGACTACCCGTCTTGATGAATATTTTTACGGGGTGTTTGAAAAGAGTATTGCCGCCAGGAAAATGGTTATCTCGGGCAATCCTTTTGCCATCATTGCCTTGGGGGGATACGGAAGGAAGGAACAGTGTATTCATTCAGATGTTGATCTGCTTATCCTTTTTGATAAAGTCATTCCTCCGGATGTGGAAGCCTTTGTTCAGGAGCTTTTGTATCCTTTATGGGACGCCAGGTTTGAAGTGGGGTATGCAATTCGGAACATCAACGAATGTATTAAGATGTCCTTTGAGCGTTTTGATATCCTCACTACAGTGCTTGATGCCAGGTTTATCTGTGGGGCTTCCCTGATCTATTCCGAATGCATGGAAAGATTCAGACAGCAGTTGTCCGCAAAATACTTGAAACCTACGCTTAATTATTTGTATGAAAACGGAGAAAAGCGCCTGGAGGATTTTGGGGACTCTTCCTATCTGGTTTCCCCTGATTTAAAATCAGGATTTGGCGGCCTTCGGGATTACCATACCCTGTTGTGGTATGCTAAAATTAAATCCAATATCAAGACCCGCCGGGATCTGGAGTATTATGGGTTTCTTTCCCAGTTTGAATACGACAACCTGGAAAATGCGTTAACCTATATATGGGATGTGCGCAACCGTTTGCATTATATCAGTCAGCGGAAAAGCGACACGCTTCATTTTGAGCATCAGGCAGAAGTGGCCGGTTTGATGGATTATACGGATACCTCGGGCTTACCTCAGGTCGAGGTTTTCTTGGGTGAACTGCATGAAAAAATGGATTTTTTAAAGCAGATTTACCAGATTACATTTGAGGATATCGTATCCACCTGCCGGATTAAAAAAGAAGCTGTTGGCCCACGGCCCACAAAAACTGAAGGTCTCGTTGTAAAAAAACGACGGCTTTGTTTTGCAAATACCGTTACAATTATCCAACACCCTGATTTATTGCTGCGTATTTTTCTCGAAAGTGGGCAGACCCGGATACCCCTATCCGTTGAGGCCAGGCGGATCGCATCGGAATTCCGTCACCTTGTGGATGATGAGGTTCGCACGGATCCCGTATGTATCAAAGTTTTCAAGCGGATTCTGGGGATGTCCATCTGGAAATTTAACGTGCTTAATGTCATGCTTTCCACCGGTATCCTGGCCCAGTTTATTCCGGAATTTTCGCCCCTAGTGCATAAAATTCAGTATAATCAGTACCACCTGTTCCCTGTGGACAAGCATTCCATTCGCTGTGTTCAGATCCTCAACGGTTTCAAGGACCCCGGCGATAGTATGATGGGAACCCTTTATCATTCCGTGTTCAAGGAGATAAGGAATAAGAATGTTTTGCTTGTGGCAGGCCTTCTCCATGACATCGGTAAAGCCGATCCTGCCAAGGAGCACTCTCGCAGAGGTGCCAGAATAGCCAAGCCTGTTGTTGAGCGCCTTGGATTCAGTCCTGTGGAAAGGGAAGATATTCTTTTCCTCATCGAAAACCATTTGTTTTTGGCAAAAACCGCCACCCGCCGGGATATTTATGATGAGGAAACAGCCGTTTACACAGCGCATAAGATAGGAAAAATTCGGTTGTTGCGCATGCTTTTCCTGATTACGGTGGCCGATTCCAAAGCCACCGGACCTAAGGCCTGGAACGACTGGACGGAAAATTTGATCAAAGACCTGTTTTTTAAAACCATGGGTATCATCAAAACAGGGGAACTGGCGTCCAAGAAAACCCAGCGTCTTATTGAAAAAAAGAAAAAAGATGTCCTGGCTCTGTTGCGGGAAAGCTGGCGGGAGGAAGAGGTTACCCAGCAATTATCCGTTATGTCCCGGCGCTACCTGCTTTATGTGCCGCCCCAAAATATTGTTGATCATATTAATCTATTTAGAAACCTGGGAGACCGGGAATATATCTGGCAGATCACAAAAGAAAATGAGTCAGATATGAGAACGGTCTCCATTTGCGGCAAGGACAAGCCCGGGTTTTATTCCAAGCTTGCCGGGGTCTTTTTCCAGAATAATATTGATATTGTCGGCTCCCAGGCTTATTACCTGGGTGACAGCCATTTTCTGGATATTTTTAATGTCCGTCCTCCCCAGGACCGTCTTTTTGAAAAGGAAAAATGGGAAAAGGCCGGGCAGGATTTAAGCATGGCCCTTGAGGATGATTACTACCTGGATAATGTACTTGAGAAAATTCCCACGGAGGTGACCATATCCAGCGGCAGCAGACCCGAAGACAACCAGGTCCGCATAGACAATGAAACATCCAGTTTTTTTACGATTATTGAAGTTTTGACCTATGATTTTCCAGGGCTCTTGTTTGCCATTACCAATACCTTATACCGGTCCGGCATCAACG